>CAZWKF010000011.1:8160-21460 GCA_964634785.1 uncultured Muribaculaceae bacterium | reverse complement strand
TATGGCCAAACATTCTTTTAAGTTCTAATTCAGCATTATTATCATAAATCTTTATGTTTTTATCAAAAGCACGTTGATGTTTTTTATAAGTACGCAAATAAAACTTTTCTTTTAATCCTATATTCATTATGCCTTGCATAGGTATATAACTTACTTTTCTAGTTAACTCATTAATAAATGAAAGATTTTTTCTTACTGCATTGGTTCTAAAAGTCAAATAATAATTATTCTTTTCTAAATCTAGATTGTTAAGTAAGTTACGCAAAGAAGTAGTAATTCCATTTTTAGCTAAGTTTCCAACATAAATAAGCACATTCTTTTTCTGATTATTTGGAATATCATGGACGTTTAATCGAGTACTTTTTTTATTTAAAATAACATAATTTAATAAATCAATAGTTGCATTTACGTTATCATAATTACAATATTTTTTAATAAAGGCTTTGTCGTCATACTGTTTTTCTTCCCCAATTTTTTCAAACAATTTTGAAACGCTTCTTACTTTATCAAATGGAAGTTCGTCTAATCCAAAATAAACCCCACGATCTTCGAAGTAATCTTCATCATCATACATAAACTGAATTACTTTTTTCCCAGTAATAGCAAAATCAAAAAAGACACTTGAATAATCAGTTACTAATACATCGGCTATGCTTAAGAATTCATATGTTTCATATTCCTCTGGAAATTCTTCTATCTTTCTAAACTTTGAAAAATCTAATTTTCCTTTAAAGTAAGGGTGCAAGTTAACATAGAATCTTTGATTTGCTTTTAATTTTGATTCTATTTTTTTTAAATAGTAAATTGTATCAGATAAAGCCTTATCATTGGTACTATTTCCAACCAATCCTCTCCATGTTGGCAAATAACAAATTATTTGTTCATCGTAAAGTCCCTGTTCTTCTTTTATTTTCTTAATATTATCTTGATCAAAAAATACTGTATTTCTCGGATATCCGTTTAAAATAATCTTAGAAGTATTCTTAGAATTTTTAAGCATATAATCATCTAAAAAAACATTTTCTGTGAATTCATTCGGATAAAGTAAAAAATCACTGTCGAAAAGATTTTTCTGAATATTTCCAATCTTATGAGATTCTGCTTGGACACTTCTTCCCAAATATTTCCAAGGTGTTCCATGCCAAGTATTTAAATAGACTTGTCCTTCTCTTTTTATAAAATAAGGCATAAAAGAAGTATCATTCATTAAATATTTACATGTTGCTAAGCATCTTAAGTATTCCCTTGTTCCATGAATGACTATGTGCACATCATCTATTTTATGATAGGTAAACACTTTTTCAACTTTCTGTAAATTTTCTTTTGTTGTCACAACATATTTTTTATAATCTATAAAATCCTCGTTTTTACACAACTCTTGTATTAAATAAAAAATATTTCCATTTATACTCTTTCCATGAGTTGACTCTAATAAAATAGATTTTTCCTCTAACTCTAGTTGCAAAAATTCCTTATATTTTATTTTGGCAAAATAACCTAAATTATATTTTTTTATCTTACTGATTTTCATATACTGCTACCTCTCTTACTTTTTGTCTTTCTATCTTTATTTTATCAAAATAGATAATAGAAGTCGAGATATTCTTATTTATTTTAGAGAAATGAAAGTAATAAAAAAACACAACTTAACTAAAAGGTTAACTAAAAGTTGATTTTTTCTTATTTTTTACATATAATATAGGTGTCTTTATAAAAAAAGACATTGAGTGTGATCAATGTTTATATATCCATAAATATTATCACCTCCTTTGATTTAAGAGGCCGCCTTTGAGCCGCCGTTCCCACCATGTGGGATTTTTTTATGTCACAAAAAAAGGGATAAGTCTTTTAAATCTTCCCACTTTGTCAACAAGCTGAGACTATTGCTAGTCTTCTTTAATTAATTCTTTAACAACACGCTCAGCTGCATGTCCATCATCTAAGTAAGTATACTTATTGTTAAAGTCTTCATATTTTTTATCATATTTAAAATGTTTTGTATCCTTTATTGCACTTACAAGTTCCTTTTCCTTTTGAACAATAGGTCCCGGTAACTCTTTAATATCAAAATAGAAATCTCTTAATTCATGTTGATACTCTTCCAAATCATACATATAGAAGATCATTGGTCTTTTTAATATAGAATAATCAAAGAAGACACTCGAATAATCAGTAATAAGAATATCTCCTAATATGTAAAGTTCATTGATATCATCATAATCAGAAACATTATAGATAAATCCCTCATACTTTTTAAAATC
Source organism: uncultured Muribaculaceae bacterium (assembly GCA_964634785.1). Lineage (GTDB taxonomy): Bacteria > Bacillota_I > Bacilli_A > RF39 > UBA660 > CAG-582. The sequence goes on along the minus strand of CAZWKF010000011.1, from coordinate 19,199 downwards.
AAAAGAATTAGCAACAAAGTAATGAGCTCTAAAGAGGATGATATATTCATCACTTAATTGTTCTCTTAAATAATCAAAATCAACTTCTGTCTTATAAGTATAGCCAACACCAGAGGTATGTTGATTATCGCGCCATGTTGGAGCATAGAGAATTATCTTTTTATCTTTTGGCAAATCTAATTCTTTTTTAATTCTTTCAACATCACTTTTCTTATAGTTTACTAGAAAGTCATTTCTTGGATACCCCTTTTCAATAACAATATGTTCTTTTCCTACTTTAGCTAAGTTAAAGGCAGAAATAAACTTCTCAGTACAAAATCTTGATGGTGAAACCATATAAGAATACTTTTTAGAATCCACTTGATATTTGTAACGGATATCTTTAAGAGAATTCATCGCATTTCCACCCTTTACTTCAATATCAAATCCCAAACGCTTAAGTGGAGTCCCATGCCAACATTGAATATAGACCTGATTCTTTTTCTTTAAGATCGTATCAGGTACACGTGAATTCGTTACCCAATATTTACTCGTTGCATAATAACGATAATAAGCTTTTGATCCATATTTCAATACTTTGGTGTTTCTATTTTTCTCTAAATGTTTGTATTTACTTGACTCTTTAAAAAACCATACAAATTCATAATCTTTATAGTCATCATCCGTAAGCATATATTCATACATGGCCTTTGGACTATCCACATACTTTCTTCCCATAAAAGATTCAAAGAGTACACGTTTTTTCTCTACTGGTCTTATGTAGAAGAACAGATAAATCATTCTATTTTTTATAAAGACACACCCTCTTAAAACATGTCTAAAAAACGCATTCTTTTTTGATAAATTGATAAGCATTACTCTTAGTTTTTTCATTTATTTCACATCCTTTACTATCGCATCCGTTAAAGCTCTTGTGGCACTTTTTTGTTCAATTACATACTTTTCTCGATACGCTTTTAATACGTCCATATTATAATTTCCTTTATGAAGAGCCTTTATAAGTTCTTTACTCGATTTAAAGACATAGCCTTTTAAATCTTCGTATAGATTCGTATTGATTCCCTCAACTTCATTATATCTTTCTTCATCATAAATATAAAGCATTACAGGTTTATTTAATATGGCTGCTTCAATAGAAATCGCCGAATAATCAGAAATAACAACATCAGCAATACTTAATAGTTCTAGTGAAGTTACTAAGTCATACGTATAGCTTTTATCAATATGCATTTTCATTCGAGGATGCTTCTTGATAATTAGTTTATAGTCACTTCCAGCAAATGATTGAATTAACTCATCGGTCCGATAATCATCATAAGTACGAAATGTAGGTGCATATAAGGCGATTTTCTTATTTTTTAATTCAGGATACGTTTCATATACTTTCTTTCTATTTGCATTTTCAGTTTCTTTTAGATAATCTACTCTTGGTAAGCCGCAGACAATAAACTTCTCTTCAGGATAGCCAAATGCCTGACTAAAATAAGGTCTCATGGCTTCGGAACTACTGATGAGAACATCATAATTCTTATGCATCTTCATAATTTTTGCCCAACTCTTATCCCTTTTCGTATTTAAACTCTGATAGCCAAATTTCTTCACTGCTCCTAAAGAGTGCCAAATTTGTACAATCTTGAGTCCCTTTTTATGTTTGACACAAGAAATTGCCATTTGATACCCATCAGTTATACAAATACTTGATCTTGCTAAATAAAAAAGTTGAATAAATGGATGAAATACATAACTAAATATTTGGATTATATTGGTTTTTTCCATTCGCTTTGTTAAAACTTTTATCTCATAGTCTGGATATCTTTTTTGTATATCCTCAATCAAATACTGAAAATCTATGGTTGGTTTATTTTCCTGTCTACTTAAAAATAGAATTCGCTTTTCTTTTCTTGGTAAGACTTTAAAAAAGAAGTTCACAATTTGCAATGCTATTTTGTAGATGAAAAGAAGTATACTCATGATATCACTCCTTATATGCATTATAACAATTCTAAAGTAATGATACAATACACTTTTAAATATAAAAAAGAGACTTAGATTGTCTCTAATTTCTACTTTTCTTTTTAATTTTTTAAATTTCCTATTGATACTACATAAATTCCGTCTTCTCGTACATAAGATAATTCAGAAGCAGTTAAAACAAGTAAGAAGGAAGGCTCTCCACATTTGTCTATATCCACTTTTTCTTTCACTTTTTTTAGATTTATGGCAGCCTCTTCAATTTGTTTTGCACCCATTTTTACTTCTATAGCGCCCCACTTTCCGTTTTCTGTTTTTAATATAAAATCAACTTCATAATCTTTATTATCTCTATAGTAGAATAACTCGGCATTTATTGATTCAGCATAAATTTTTAAGTCCCTATAACACATATTTTCAAAAATAAAGCCCGTAAAGTTTAAATCATTTAACAAATCTTCTCTCTTTAGTCCTAAAGCTGCTATAACAATTGAGGGGTCTATTAACTCTAACTTAGGACTTTTTCTTAGTTGCACAGTAGATCTTAAATTTAAGTTTGTAGCAGGAAGATATTCTAATACAAATAATTTTTCTAAAGTACTTAAATAATCATCTACTGTAGGCCTAGAAACCTCTCCCAAAAATACATTTAATACATCATGCATTATCGTTGATTTATTTATAGATGTAGATACATTTCTACTAACACTTTTAAGTAAAGCTTGCATTTTTAGGCGATCTCTTTCAACTCCATCTACATATTTAACGTCTTCATTAAGCAGACTTTGAACATATTCTTTAGCTATCTTATATTGATTATCACCTTGAATGTTTAAAGACTCAGGCCATCCACCTCTCATCATGACATCAATAATACCATCAAAATCTAAATTTGATATTCCTGATATTTCTTTACCAGCAATAATTTCACTTAAAGATACTTTTCCATTTGAATCTCCAGATTCAAAAAGAGACATTGGACGCATCAATATTTTCGTAATCCTTCCAGTTCCTGTATGCATAATTCCGTTTTCTGTAGGCTTAGCGGATCCCGTTAAAATATACTGTCCTTTCAACCCAGTATGATCAACATCGACTCGTATTGAATCCCAAATGACGGGATACATTTGCCATTCATCAAGAAGTCTCGGCTTGTCTCCTTCTAAGAATAAAGAAGGTTTAGTATCATTAATATTATCATACTGGATTTTCTTATCAGGATCCTGTAACTCAATTAAACTCTTGCAAAATTGCCGTGCAGTTGTCGATTTTCCACACCATTTTGGCCCTTCTATAACAACAGCTCCCATATATTCAAGTTTATTTTCTAATATAGTATCCACTATTCTTGGTATATACTTTTCCATTAAAAGATCACTCCTACTCTCATTATATACTATTTTGAATAAATTTCAACTTCTATTTTACATTTTGTACCAACATCATTTTACATTTTATACTATTTTTGTTTTACACTTTGTACTTTATAAAAATTAAAAAGACTATCACTAGTCCTCTCGTCTTTCCCCTTCATCATAATAAGTTATTTTTCCTTTTTTCACTAATTAAGTTAAATTTCACATATATTAATTCTTCTTATTTGTTAACTCTTCTTTCGTAATATAAAGAGGTCTTTTCTTTGTTTCCATATAAATACGGGCGATATATTCTCCAATTATACCTAAACAAAAGAGAATAAGACTTCCTATAAGAAGGACGGTGACAATTAAAGTAGGATATCCCGGTACATCAATCGTAAAGAATATCTTTTGAATAATGACAACAAGTAGATAAAGAAAACATAACATAGAGACAAATAATCCACCAAATGTTGCAATTCTTAATGGAGCTACTGAAAAAGAGATAATTCCCGATATCGCATAGAGAAATAATTTTTTTAATCCAAAACTACTTTTTCCATATAATCTACTTTCTGGTGTATAAGGCATATAATAAGTATTAAACCCTACCCAACTGAAAATACCCTTTGAAAAACGATTGGCCTCTTTCAGACTTAAAATAGATTCTACTACATAACGTCTAAATACACGAAAGTCACTTGCTCCATCTACCAATTCAACTTCGGAGATTTTATTAATCAAAGCATAAAACTTCTTTTTCATAAAAGCAATGGTTTTATCTTCAATTCTTCTCTCTTGATAACAGCATACACAGTCATACTCTTCTTTTTCTTCTAATACTTTGACCATTTCAACTAAAAGTTCTGGTTTTTGTTGTAAGTCAGCATCAATAATGCCTATATAATCACCTGTTGCTCTTTCAAGCCCTGCATACATGGCTGCTTCTTTTCCAAAGTTTCTCGAAAAGTGAACTGCTTCTATTTCAAAATCTTGCTTTTTTAAACATTTCTTTATTTCGATAAAGGTTTTATCAGAAGAACCATCATCGACAAAAATAAGTTCTACCTTAAAAGGAAAGGATTGAAAACAATTCTTAAAAGCTTTATAAAGAGGCTCAATACTCTTTTCTTCATTATAACAAGGGATAATAACGCTTAATTTTTGTTTCTTCATGTTCTTCACCTACTTCTATCTTATCAAAAAATAAGGAGATTTAACAAGAAAAAAGGAGATTATTCTCCTAAATTGACATTATGATATACCTCTGTCACATCTTCAATGTTATCCAGCAAACCTAAAAGACGTGTAAATACTTCTAAGTCTTCTCCCTCTAAAGTAACTTTTTCTTTTGCATACCAGCCAATTTCATCTATCGTATATTCGACATTTGGTATAAGTTCTTCTAACGTATCTTTTATAATTGATGCATCACTTGGTTTTGCCGTAATCACAACTTCTCCATTTTCTGATTCAATATCGACAATTTCAATACCCTTATCTAAAAGAGTCATCATAATAGTCTCTTCATCGTTTGAAGTAACGCCAATAATGGCTAAATAGTCATAATTATAGGAAACGGAATTGGTAACTCCTAAACTTTTATGACATTTATTAAATGCTTCCCTTACAAAGGAAACTGTACGATTTACATTATCAGTCAAACATTTCACAATCAATGTAGAAGCTCCCGGACCAAATCCCTCATAGGATAACTCTTGGTAATCTTCTCCTCCTGCGCCCTTTGCTTTATCAATGGCACGATTGATAATATCACTTGGAACTTGACTTCTTTTGGCTTTTTCTACCACTCTTTTTAAATGCAAGTTGCTTTCTAATTCAGGATTGCCCTTGGCTGCTAAATAAATCTCTTTTGCAAAAGTGGAATATAATTTTGCTTTGGCAGCTCCTGTCTTTTGTATACTTGCTTTTCTTACTTCATATGCTCTTCCCATACTCTCTCTTCTTTCATTTTTATTATAAATAGTTTTTGTTTGTTAATCAATAATTTTTTATGCGGTTCAAATAGTTATAGAACTCATCTTTTTTACCATTCTTATTTTCTTTCTTTACTTTTCTTATCAACTTATTCACATCATATATTTCTAAATCTTTTACTTTATTCTTACTCATGATCGCTTCAAGACAATAAAGAGTTAGTTCTCTTTTCGTTCTTACGTGCCACTTTTTATAGAGCTTTTCTAATTCCATCTTACTAAAGTTTCTATGAATAAAGTCATAATAGTAACGGCTTTTTCTTTTAAAAGAATATTTTTTACCATCGATTTTTTTCAATGTTTTTAATGTATCAATATAGCCTTTTTTCATATTTTCTTTACTTCGATCTTTATCTAAAAGTAAAACTGAACCAATATTCTTTTTAGGACTGATAATCGTAACTTTGGTTTCCTTTTTTCTTTTTTTCTTGATAAGGCCAAACTTCTTTACACGTACACCAATGATTTCATCACAACCCATACGCTCGAGCAAGGTAATGGGCAAGACATTGGAAAAGCCACCATCTATGTAATAATGATCATCGATTATCTTACTCATATTAAATATAGGTAAATAACAAGAAGCCATGATATAATCGGTTAACTTACCCTTAGGAATATCATCAATGGTGAGTTCTAGGGGTGTAAAGTCATGGAGTCGTACGGTAACAAGGCCAAACTTTATCTTGCTTTTACGAACTTTATCCTCGTCAATATAATGGTTTAGAAATCTTTTGAAAGTGGTTGTATCAATTCCTTTATTCTTAAAGATTTCTTTTACTTTATTAAGCGTACTCTTGATGTCATCTTTGGCAATATTACGAGATACAATGGAATGAACAACATTTGGTTCCATGTTAAAGACAGTGGCATCCAATTCTTTCCAAAGGCGTTCAAGAAGGGCAAAATCTCCCTGACAGATTAAAGCCGCATTAACGGAACCAATGGAAGTTCCTGCAATGGCTTTAAATCGATATCCACTTTTAATAAGAGCTTTATAAGCCCCAATTTGATAAGCCCCCTTAGCTCCTCCACCTTCTAATGCGAGTCCTTGCATTGCATCACCCTCTTTATGTTCATTTTCCCCAAATGAAGGCTTCTTTATCCTTACATCTTTTCAACAGTCTCAATTCCAAGAAGATCTAATAAATGACAAAGTGTATTGAAAACTAGATGGGATAAACCAATATAGGTATTTCTTACTTCTTCATTTTCTTCATTCGTTATATTATGATTTGCATAAAATTTGTTATAAATACTGCATAATTCATAGAGGTATTCACAGATGTAGTTTGTCGTCACTTCTTGATAAGCACTTGTAAGGACTTTAGGAAGTTCTGTTAATTTAACTAGAATATCTCTTGTTTCATCATTGGGAATACAAGTTAAAGTTTTATTTGCTTCCACTTTGTTAAGTAATGATTTAATTCTCGTTGTTGTATAGACAATGTAGATCCCGGTCTTTCCTTCAAAAGAAGTGAATTTATCAACATCAAAAATGTAATCAGTCTTTCGTGATGGTAAGAGGTCGGAATATTTAAGGGTCGCTACTGTTAATTTATCAGCAATATCTTCTCTTTCATCACCCGTTATATTCTCTTTTATCTTGGGCTCAATTTGCTCTTTTACAAGTTTAATAAGACCTTTTAGACTCATGACACCACCATCACGCGTTTTAAATGGTTTTCCATCAGGTCCATTAATCGTTCCAAATCCTAAGAATCTAAAATCCATGGAATCACTCACCAATCCACTTTTTTTAGCACCTCTAAATACTTGCTCAAAATGAAGATTCTGCCTTTCATCGACAAAATACCAGATACCATCGGGATTAAAGTCTTGTTTTCTTTGCATAATGGTTGCTAAATCAGTGGTAGCATAGGATACGGCTCCATCACTTTTAACAAGCATTAAAGGAGGCATTTCTTTTGTATCACTTTCTTCTTTTACATGCATGACTAGAGCACCCTCAGATTTTTCTGTAACACCTTTTTCTTTAAGAAAATCTAAAACAGATTCAACATAAGGGTCTGCATCACTTTCACCATAGGAATAGTCAAACTTGCAATTTAAAAAATCATAGACATGTTTCGAATCTTCTTTACTGACATTTACAATGTGTTGCCATAGGGCACGAATTCCTCTTTCTCCTTTTTGTAGTCTCTCTGTAAGCAAGCGTGCTTCATTCGCATATTCTTCATCTTCTTTTTTTCGTTTACTTGCTCGTGGATAGATAATGCCTAGTTCTTCATTGGTAACAGGCGAAACACTTGGGTATTCTCCTTCATAATGTTCATCAAAATAAGGTAAATCAGGATACATCTCTTGAATTTCACGAATCACTAAACCAAGTGGTGTTCCCCAGTCTCCCCAGTGAACATCGGATATCGCTTTATCGCCAAAAAGGGTGATAATTCTTCTAATCGCTTCTCCTATGTTACAACGTAAATGACCTACATGAAGTTCCTTTGCAATATTAGCACCACCATAATCTAAAACGATCGTCTTAGGATTTTCCGTTTTATCGACAAAGATATTGAAGTCTTCTATTCCTTCATTTAATTCATTTAATAAAACATCATCAGAAAATGAGACATTGATAAATCCTGGTCCTTGAATATTCACATTCGTAAAACGTTCATCAAAGGAAGATGCAATTTTACTTGCAATTTCACGAGGAGATGTACTATACGCTTTGGCAAGTTGCATCGCGATATTGATTTGATACTGTCCATACTCAGGCATTTTTGATTTTTCTAGTTTTACAGTCTCTACTTTATAGCCGCATGAATTGATGACATCACATAAGTATTTTTCTGTTTTCTTTATTAAGCTCATAATCTCAGCTCCTTTTGTCACTTAAATTATATAGTAAAATCGGCGATTAAACAAGGAAAAGATAGAAAATCATGCATCAAAAAAACACTTGCGCGAAGTGTTTATTGTACTACTCGTCTTCTTTTATCGACTCAACGTCTTGAGCTTGGTATCCTTTTTCAGTATTAATTAATCTAAAACGCACTACTTCGCCTTCTTCTAATGTCTTATATCCATGCATCTTTATTGCTGAATAATGAACAAAGATATCGTCTCCTTCAATGTTCTCAATGAATCCGAATCCCTTTTCATTGTTGAACCATTTAACTCGACTCTCCACACTACAACCTCCTCTCACTTCTTTTGTGCCACAAGCACTATTTCATTATCGCACATATTTCGACTCAAAAACTGTAATCTTTCTGCCATTTTTCTGTAATAAAACTGTAATGAAACTGTAATGAGACCACATAAAAAGAACTTATTAAGTCAATTAAACCTTTATAAGTTCTAAATCTAATTCTTTTATAAACTGCTCCAACTGGTTAAGAATGTCCACCATTTCTATATTACTCGCATATGTATTCTTCTTAGAATATGTCTGCCATAACTTTTTCATTCGATTATCATTCATTATTGATTCAATAATTTCACTATAATCATTTAAGTATTCCAATGATTCTCTTTTTGTAAAGGTATTTTTTATTGCTTCTTTTAAAATATTAATATTTATATTATCTCTTAACTTAGTTAAAAAAAAGTATAAATCATAGAAATCCTTCATTCTGCTATTATATTTTCCTCTTCTTAAAACAGTTTCTATTTTTTCTGATAAAATCGTTTCAATAGTATAACTATAAATAAGAATACTTCTGTTTTCAAAGAGTAAAGGATATTTAAACTGCATTTCTCTTGGTGTTATTTTATCTCCTGTTGAAATATCTATTTCTAAGTTCACTCTTTTATTTTTCATCCTTCCAATTATATGATATTTATTCCCACCATATTCATCTTCTTGCCTTATATCGGTAATATCAACAATATCAAATTTAACGCCATCTCTTAAATCGATAGCTAAGATTTCATTTAAAATAGCAACCATTTTAGTTTTTGATATGTCTATTCCCTTTATGGTTGTGTCCATATCTTTCGTGGTTCTATTTTCAACACCAAAAAGAGCAGAAAGAAACAGTCCGCCCTTTAATATAAAATTATCTTGATATTTTGAAATTGATATTCTCTCCAATATTCTTTCAAACATAAATCTTTGCAATAATTCATAATAATTTATATTATATTTATCTTCAAGTTCTTTTGCCTTTATTTTGATTACTTTTTCTACCATTTCATCATTACCTCCACAATTGTATTAACTTTTTCATATATGTTAAATATTTCTGCATACTCCAATAATTTATCCAAATCTTTATTTTTACTATGGAAGTAATAATCTAAAACTCTATTTTGGAGTTCCAAATCAAATTCTCCTTCAGTTCTTAACATATCACAAATACAACGTTCTGCGTTATATATTCTTATAGGATTACTACTTGGACTTTCAGTTTCGATTATGCCAATATTATAATAATTTTCAGAAACTCTATGAATATTGTAATTTCCTCTTACTTTTTTATCTCTAGGTACAGTTATATCTATTTGCATTGGAGTTCTATTTGTTAAATTAAGAATATGTAGTGCTGTATTATATGAAAAAATTGCTAATGGATATTTTTTTTGTAAGATATAATATTCATCTTTTAATATCTTATTATCCATATATAAGCCATAACTGACTCTTTCAATTAATCCTTCATTTAAAAATTCTTGAATTAATGGTTTACTAATGCCTAGTGCTAGAAATTCTGCAGTAGTAATATATCCATGGTTATTATTTAAAAATTCAATTACTTTTTCTTTATTCTTCATATTTTCATCACTTTACTCTCGTACCTACATTATACCATTTTGTGGAACAAGAGTAAACACCATTTATAAGATAAAAAATTAAAACACTTACGCGAAGTGTTTAATGTACTACTCATCCTCTTTTATCGACTCAACATCTTGAGCTTGGTATCCTTTTTCAGTATTAATTAATCTAAAACGCACTACTTCGCCTTCTTCTAATGTCTTATATCCATGCATCTTTATTGCTGAATAATGAACAAAGATATCGTCTCCTTCAATGTTCTCAATGAATCCGAATCCCTTTTCATTGTTGAACCATTTAACTCGACTCTCCACACTACAACCTCCTCTCACTTCTTTTGTGCCACAAGCACTATTTCATTATCGCACATATTTCGACTCAAAAACTGTAATCTTTCTGCCATTTTTCTGTAATAAAACTGTAATAAAACTGTAAAAAAGCATAGAAAAAGACTTGTTTTAAAATTTAGCAAGTCTTCATTATACCTTATTTATATGCAAATAAACTTTAACAGTTTTGATCTTCTTCTGAACAAGAAGATTTTCCATTAAGTAAACCAAACAAAGCAGTAAATTGTTTCATCATATCTTCTTTCATTTCAGGCGTTATTTCCATATAGGCACTTGTCTGAAGTTCACTGATACCCGTTATTAAATCAATTGGCGTCCCCTCTTTAATAACAACAACATTCGGTGCATAAATACGTTTTTCATCTATTCTTACTTCTTTTGTCTTTACATTCCCCTTTTTATCCTTATAAGTATAAGTAAGTGGAGCATAGTCAGACAATACAGGATCTAATCGTTTTAAAAGTTCTTGATAGCCTTCACTACCATCTACAATTTTCTTTGGTTCATGTTTTTCATCTAACTTATAAGTATCACGTATTTCTAAAACATCTACATAATAGATTTTAGAGATTTGGTTATTCTTAGCACTTTCAATTAAAGGTTCAAGAATACTGCG
>CAZWKF010000011.1:3735-8150 GCA_964634785.1 uncultured Muribaculaceae bacterium | reverse complement strand
GACACCATGGACAGGAATTAAAACCAAAATAGACAACAAAGGATTCTTTTTCATCCATTCTCTTTATGATATCCTCTTCACTTGCATAAAGGAAAGGATTATCCATATCGATCTCTAATGTTCTATATTTTTGATTCTCGGAAGCCTCTTTATCATTTAAACTTTCATACTCTTCTTTAAATCTTACTGCATCGACTACATTGTTTTCGGGAATGTCACTTTCTGTATAGAGTTCACTGAATATATAGACTATTCCTAAAGCTACTACTAAGAAAAGACATATAACAAAGGCGACTGCGCGTTTCTTCATGTTCATACTTTTGCCTCTTTTCTGTATTTTATTATATCAAAGATGAATTTAAAAATAAACTAAAAATATTTGAGTTCAGAGATATATTGTAGTATAATTTTAGAATAGGAAGGGTGTTAGTTGTGAAAGTACTTTGGAGAAAATTTAGAAAAACAAAATTAAGTGTACGACTTGTATACCTCTTTGTCCTCTTTTTATTTGTGTTTAGTTATGGGATGATCTTCCGTTCCCTTTTACTCTTAAATCACATTGAAACACAAATACGAATTATTGTCATTTGTGTATTGGGCATATTGTTATTATTATACGGATTTTTTAATTTATTATTACTTTTGACTAAAAAGAATAAGTTGGTCATTGCCTCGTCTTTTTTCGTGATGATAATTGCTTCCGTTTCTTTAATTGGTTCACTTGCTATCAATAAGGCAGTAGGTTTACTTGATGGTATGAGTAAAGATACACTTGTCTATACGACAAATCTAGTTACACTTGCAAATACAGAATTTAAAAATGCGCCTGAGACGAAGGTCGGAATTATCAATAATGAAACCGATGTTGAGGGAAATATCTTAGCGTATGAGTTGATTGAAAAAGAGAAATTAAATGTTACAATCGAAAAGTATGATACATATTTTGAATTATTAGAGAAGTTATATGATGGTTCACTTCAGGGAATCTTTATTACAAGTAATTATGTTGTCATGTATGAAGGATATGATGCTTATAGTAAAATTGGCGAAGAAGTGAAAATGATTTATGAGTATTCTAAAGAGATGAAAAATCAAGATTATATAGAGCCAACGGGAAGTGTTGAAAAGCCATTTACGGTTCTTCTCATGGGTGTTGATTCTACTAGTGATAGACTTAATGCAAATGCTGCCTTTAATGGAGATACATTGATGCTTATTTCCTTTAATCCACATACCTTAAATGCCACCGTATTTTCAATACCAAGAGATACATATGTGCCAATTGCCTGTTTAAAGAATGGGGACTCTTCTAAGATTAATTCATCAGCTGCTTATGGTTCTCAATGTGTGATTAATACGATACAGAATTTAGTTGATATTAAGATTGATTATTATGTTAAGATTAATTTTAAAGGGGTTGTTGATTTAGTTGATGCTTTAAATGGTATTGATGTAACGGTTCCAGATAAGATTGATTTCTGTGAACAAAATTCTAAACGTTCATTTAAGAAGGAAAACCTTTTATGTATTAAGAGTGGATTTCAACATATGAATGGTGAACAAGCCCTTGCCTTTGCAAGGCATCGTAAGACGTTACCTGCTGGAGATTTCCAAAGGGTACAACACCAACAATTAGTTGTTGAAGGAATTGCCAATTCAGCAAAGAATTTATCAAGTATTAATGATTTTTATAAGATATTAGAAGCCGTATCCGCAAATATGGATACGAATATGTCAAAGAATGAAATGTTAAATTTATATAATGTCGGGAAGAGTATGATATTTGGTGCGAATGATGGCGCGATGATCAATATTCAAAAGACTTATTTGACGGGATATGATTTGACAATGTATGTGAATAATCTTCGTTCAAGAGTGTATACTTTCCAATATGCAGAACAGAGTTTAGAGGAAATCAAGGATGCTTTGAAGGTAACACTTGAATTAAAGGAGCCAACGATTACAAAGACATTTAATTTCTCTGCAAATGATGAGTATGAAGTTCCCGTTATTGGTAAGAAATGGTATGCAAATAAACGAAATGAAACGATGCCTGATTTTACAGATAAGAGTTTATCTTATGTACAGAATTGGTGTTCTTCAAGAAACATCTCCGTAGATGTAAGAACTGTAGGACCGGGTTCTAGTGATTACTCACAGACAAAGGTAAATGATACCGTTGTTAAACAAAATGTAAAACGTGGTGTTTTGGTAAAAGATGTATCAAGTATTACAGTAAGTGTTATTAAACATCCAATGCAAAATACAACAGTAGGAACGACGACAACTAGACCTCTTCAAAATCAAACGACTCAATCGACGACAACAAAAGACATCATTAGTGATATTGGAGGCCCTAGTGTTGATCCTGAACCAACAACTTCAACTACGACGACAACGAAAAGTGCAGAAGAAAATGAAGCCAATTAAAAAGAACAGAAATGTTCTTTTTTAGTTATTATTTAAAACTCTTTTAAGTAGATATTTCGAATTCCTCGTTTAAATTCTTTTGTGTTTTGATATTTGAATCCATCTTTTTCTAAATTATTTATCGAGTAGTTGTTATCGGGATGAACAGTGCTAACGGCATATATATAACCTAATTTTTTGCAATACTTATCAAGTTGCTCTAGCATCTGATACTGTAATCCATTTCCAATATAATCAGAGTGCACAAACATAGGCCCATATTCAGCAACTTCATTTGAATCTAAATCTAGTTCAAATTTTAACGGAGACTTTTTATCAGCAGGTATGAACATCATTGAGCATACGGGATTATTATTTAAATAATAGATCCAAATCTTGGCATGATTATTTAAAAGTTCTATAAGAGTATCTTTGGAAAAATCTCCTAACCATTCTTTGTTATTCATATTTGACTTTACTTTTTCTCTAAATTGGATATACTCATCTAAATCGATATTATCACATATAGCAGTTAGTTCGTCTAATTTCACTTTATTCACCTTCTATTTTATATGTAAAGTTAAAGATGATAATTCTTTATAGAAGATGCGTATTCTTCCAGAATAACCCTTTCTACTTTATTATCCACTTCTAGTCCTAACCCCTCTAATAAGCCATCATAAATCAATACGTCTTTAAAAGGGATAATAGAGGTTATAACAGGTTTAGGCAAATCTTTATAGGAAATAATATTATCTATATTGTCATTTATACCTTTTATCATATAGGTTTTATCCTTGTTCATAATAGCTGTATATTCTCTTTCAAATTTAGCAATAAATACTAAATCTCTAAAGCCTTTTTTAAATTCCCCTGTTATACGTAACTCTTCTTTATTAAATTTATATGGATTTACTAAACAAAATTCAAGTACTAACGACTCTTTGTTTTTCCAAAATTTCTCTTTGATATCTTGTAATTCGTATGGATTAACACCTAATTGATTATATATTTTTAAATTAGGTTTCATTTTATATTTTGTATTTGTAAATTCAAGCAAAGCAAAATAAATCTTGTAGAAAAGTTTAGCATCACTTTTAGATAAACATGCATTTTGTTGTTTTATATACTGCTTTTCTTTTTCATAATTCATCTTTATCTTCTCTACTTGTAATTCCTTTGCTTGATTCGGTGTAAGACCATTTAATGCTCCAGAAGGCATTTCATCCATTGCTTCATCCATGATTTTAAAAAACTTAGTTAAGTCATAATACTTCAATGCTGGAACATTGGCAATCGATCTTTTTAAAGGTTCACGGTCTATATTTAATACAGAAAATTCCCTTATGCCAATAAGAGATGACTCCCAAAAGAATGGTAATTTTTTTAATTCATCTAAAAACCTCTTTATTTTTTTATTATGAATATCAAAATCATTATAAAAATAAGTTTTAAACATGTTTGGCTCAATTGGGAGTGTGGCAGCTTCACCTTGTATTTTTCTTTGCTCTAAAAGTTCCTCTTCAATGGAGAAATACTCATGTAATAATGCAATAGGAATATTTTCACCAATACTGTCAAAACTTCTTGCCATAATAAATACATAATAGTTAAATAGCTTATTATTTAACATATGATTCCAAACAAAATCTTCATTTAAGCCAGTAATTGCAGATCCAAAAGAACAAACCGTATCAAGTAAGGCAGAAGCTTGTATTTTGCAATAACTTACAAGGACTTCATTCAATTGATCTTTCTTTTTAGCAATATTCCAATCGACATGTTTAAGGGCTTCATTTACCTTCGTGATTATCTCATCAGGGATAAATACATTATCATAATCTTCTTGGATTAGGAACTTATTTCTAAGGGTATTTCTTTCCCACTCATATTTATCATCTTGTAATTCTTTGATATCACTTTTTTTATCAAGAATCTTTTTAAGAAATTTTAATTCTCTTGTTGTACAAATATCAATAATATTATTGTAATTATCATATTCTTTG
>CAZWKF010000011.1:0-3725 GCA_964634785.1 uncultured Muribaculaceae bacterium | reverse complement strand
TTTGTATATAGCTTCTATCATTTTCTTCTTTGAAATCTTTTCATAATCTTTAAACTTTTTTACAATTCTAGAATAACGATCATGAACACAATCTTTTCTAAACCAATTTATTCTTTCATACATTTTAGTTGTCTGCATTTTTTATTACTCCTTTACTTTAGCCATAGTCAGTGTAGTCATCCATATTTTCAAATTATTTCAAAAATAGTACATCTTCTAGTTTTTAGCTTAAATCGAATTTTTCATTAACAATATGTTTTAATTTTTTTACTCATTTCCACAATAGCTCATCATTTACTCTTTTTTTCTTTTATAACTGTTACATATTTTTGATTTCGTGCATTAACACTATTTTTATTAGTATACTCTAATTTTCCTTCATTAATTAATGGTTTAATAATATTAGTAGAAATATATTGCCTTGACTTAATATTTAAATATTCACTAATTTCTTTGGCATTTTTTGGACTAGTACAATATTGCAACACCATATTTTTATAATCTTTAATTAAGAATTTTTGTTGTCCATTTTGTTGTCCACTTTGTATATTACTTTGTTGTCCATGGTGGACTACAAATTTATTTCTAAAAATAACCTTAAAGCTATCTCTTTCTTCATAAAATTCTGGTTCTGGTAACCCAAATTTTTTCATTTCCCTTTTCATAGTGGGAATACCTGAATGTCTATTTTCTATAACATCCCCTTTTTCTTCAAGAATTCTTACAATAGTGGGATTTCTAGCCTCCATTGTAGTATCAGTTCCTAATTTTTCTAATTTATTAGTTCCATAAAGTATTCCAGGATTTATTATTTCAATTCTATCATTATACATATAAACAGAAACATATGCATTTTCTGTTTGAGTACTATAATCTCTATGAATTAGCGCATTGGCTACCGCTTCTCTTAACGCTTCTAAAGGATATTCTGTTCTATTAATTCTTTGTCCATTTGAATCAATTATTACACTAGTTTTCATATTTCGTGATAAAAAGTTCATAGTACCGGCTATCATCTCTTCGATTGTTCCTTCTATTCTCTTATTATCAATAAATCTTTCTCCCATAGCGCCAGTGTCACCCAATTCAATTCCAGGAACAACAACACATGCAATAAATAATTGCGGATAATATGCTTGAGGATAGTCTCCAAAAATCATAGTCCCTGCTAATGTTGGATAAGCTTTATCTTCACTTGTATCGATAATACCGCAAAGTTTTAAGCATTTATCAAAGTCATTTTTCGCAAAATTTGGTTTTGTTTCTTTTAATTTATTAACATATTCTATAACTTTTTCTTTGTTTAAATCATCTATATCGGCTCTTCTCATAGGTCTTGTATCTTCAAAAATATGGTCATTATAGCTTTGTAATGCAAATATTTCATAATCTGTCATTACCTCATCTCTATCGCCAATTCTTGTATAAGATCCCTTATTTAGCCCTTTAGGAATATAATAACATGGTTTTTTGTTTTGAATTACTTCAGTAACTTTTACTGCTAAAATATCTTTCCCTTCATACCTTAACGGTAGTATATCAGGTCTTATTGCTGGTGACATTGAATCACTGCATAAAGCAGTAACTTTCTTTTGTAAATCATTTAAATCGTAAACACCTTCTATTTCAAAATCTTTGTCTTCGTTAATACCAAACAAAATGATTCCACCATATTTGTTTGAAAAACTTGAAAATGTGTCATAACATTTTTTAGGAAACTCTACTGAAGCAGTTTTCACCTCTATTTTATTTGTTTCTGTTTTATATTTTCTTAAATATTCTATTATTTCAATAACTTCAGCTTCAGTCATAGAAACATCTCCTTTTTCTTATTATACTATAAATGTAGAAGAAAATTGCTGATATTTTTTATCACACAATTTTACTTGAATATGAATCTCCAGTAGATTTTTTTAATAAATTGGTATCTGTTGCAAATCCTATTTTAGTCATGCTAAATCTCCTGCTGCAATTTATATTAGCAGATTGATTAAAGTATCATAATTATCAACTACACCATATTTTACATAAGCATTTGATAAAGACTCAAAATGTTTTTTCGCACATTCAATCTTTGCTTTTTCCACTTCCCTTAATTCTATAGATTTCATACTTCCTTTAGTTTCAGCTATAAAGTACACATGTTTAAAAGAAGGATTATCAAAGACTATTGCCCAATCCGGATTATAGTTTCCTACAGGAGTAGGTATTTTAAATCCATTAGGAAGCTTAGCATAAACAGTAACTTCTCCTGTTTCTAGTTTTTTAGCAAAATCTAATTCATTTTTTGAATCTGTAACTAAATAATTATAAATATGCTTATTAACTTCAATAGCATTTTCTCCAAGTTTTCCTTTAACATTGTTTACAGTAAAAATATCATTTGAATATCTTTGATCAGTTTTATGGTATGTTATCCCATCAATAACAGTTGCTGCTTTTTCTTCATTAACCAACTTAGCAACTTTTCTAATAAATTCTTCGGGATTATATTTATATATTTCAAACTTTTCTTGATTAATAGTTGATAATATTCTAATTATTGTCTTTCTAGTTAATCCTGTATCTCTAGTTAATTCCCCAATTAAATCATATTTTACTTGTGATGGCGAAAAAGCATCAACCATTTCTACTTTCGTTTTTGTCTCCTCCATAGATTCTTTTGAAATAAGAAATTCAGCTGTTATATTATCTTTTTGACTTCCTTCACTAATTCTCACCTTCATTTTATTAATATAAAGTTTAGTATTAATTGAATTTACGGCTTTCGCTACTAATTCATCTGTATCAAAAGAAACTTCATAAATTGTTTTTACATTAATCTTATTCCACAAATCTTGAAACTCTTTTTTCATAAAATTAGCATTTGGCATTAATATTGTAATATTTTTTCTTCCATCAGTAGTAGGGTTATAATTATCAGCATTATATATATTAGAAATCATTTTAATTATAGCATCTTTAAATAAATTAAAACTATCATCAAAATCTATTTTTTGAGAATCCCTTTCCTGAATAAATTTCTCCGTAATTCTAAATTGATCATCAATGTACCCTAATTTTTTCATTTGAAGCATAAAATTAAATGTATTTTCATTATTAAAATCTAAAATTTTACCATCTTCATTTATAACCTGCCTATTAAGTAGCCATTCTATTGTAAGCTTAGTAGTTCTTGAAGATAAAGAATCTGCTATTTCAGTTTGAAGTGCCTTTGCAAAACTATCATAAGATTCACTTGCTACTACAGTTAGTGTGTTGACATTATGAAAATCATTTTCTAAAGCTTTATAATCCATTCTATCTCCATCATTATTGACACATATACGAAGTCCACGACCTATTTCTTGTCGTTTACTTATTTCAGAGTTACTATGCTTTAATGTACATATTTGAAATATATTAGGATTATCCCAGCCTTCTCTTAAAGCAGAATGCGAAAATATAAATCTTACCGGTTCGTCTAAAGAAAGTAATCTTTCTTTATCTTTCATAATTAAATCATAAGCATCTTCATCAAAGCTTAAATATTCTTTTTTATCATTAATACTAGGATCTATTTCATGACCTTTTTTATCTATTGAAAAATATCCAGCATGAATCTTCCCAGTATCAAATGAATCCAAATATTTAGTATAATCATCATCAAATAAAGTTCTATAATCAGCTAAAGATTTTGTATATTCTTCTTCAAACATACGCGCATATTCACCTTTTAAAGCATT
>CAZWKF010000010.1:10034-22480 GCA_964634785.1 uncultured Muribaculaceae bacterium | reverse complement strand
TCAAGGAAACTTGCATAAAATAAAAAAGGGAATACTTAACCTTTCCATGTTGAGTACTCGCCAAATGTATTGGTAGCACTTAATCTACGAAAAGTAAATTGAGTGCTTTTTTCTTAATATAGTTACTATATTACAAAAGTAAAAAGTAAGGCTATGAGTAAGAAGATAATAAGGATAAGAGCAAGAATCAAAAAATCTTTCTTATACATATTGTCAGCCTCCTTTCACATGAAAGTTGGCAAGCACCCAACGATTAAATATTCCTAAAATTGATTATAACAAACATTTGTTTGTAAGACAATTATTTTATATTAAATTGTTAAATTTTTATCTTTTTGGTCTCATCTTTTTTTGAATTCTATTCTCAAGTAATTCAATTACTTCTACAAGACCATCTTCTTTTGTCAGGGTGAAAGAGTGTAATGGAATATCCCAATGCTCTTCTTCTACAATCATAGATAATAATTTTTTATTAATTCTTATGTTTTATAGACGTGATTTATGTTGAGTATTTAGAATACTTTTAACAATAATGGATGTAAAGTCAAAAAGTTATGTTATAATATTTAGCTAAATAAAGGAGGATTTTATGTCAAATATTGATGAAAGATTAATGAGTTTTATAAACGAAACTCCAAATGCTTATTATTGTGTTGATAATTTAAGAAAGGAATTAATTGAAAATGGCTTTGAAGAATTGTACGAAAGTGAACAGTGGTCCAATTTAAAAAGTGATGGGAAATATTTTGTTATTCGAAACGATTCTTCTTTAATCGCTTTTAAAATGCCTGATAAAAAGGAAAATGTTGGCTTTAATATTGTTTCTGCTCATACCGATTCACCAAGTTTCTCTATTAAACCAAATGCAGATATGTTTGATGGTCATTATATGAAATTAAATATAAGTGGATATGGTGGAATGTTAAATTACACGTGGTTAGATAGGCCATTATCTTTAGCAGGAAGAGTTGTAACATTAAAAGATGGGGTGTATGAAAAGCAATTAGTAAATATTGATAAAGATTTAATCGTTATTCCTAGTCAAGCTATTCATATTAATAAAGAGGCTAATGAAAAGAATGCTTTAAATCATCAAGTAGATATGTTACCTGTAGTTTCTTTAAGTCATAATAAGAATTTAGAAGATATTATTAGAGAAAATCTATCTGAATCAGGAAAAGATGTAGATAGAATATGTGATTATGATTTGTTTCTTTACAACCGAGATAATGCTAAATATGTCGGATTAGATGATGAATTGATTTTAGCACCACGGTTGGATGATTTAGCATCACTTTTTCCTGCGTTTGTTAGTTTTATGGAAGCTGGCAATACCAATTCTATAAATGTTTTATGCGCATTTGATAATGAAGAAATTGGAAGCTTAACTTCACAAGGCGCCGATTCAACGTTTTTAATAGACACTTTAACTAGAATAGCAGAGGCTTCAAATATTAATCTATTAGTCGCTTTAAAAAATTCTTTTGTCGTAAGTGCAGATAATGCGCACGCAATGCATCCTAATGCAGTATCAAAAAGTGATCCTACAAATAAAGTGCTGTTAAATAATGGTGTTGTTATTAAACATCATACTAACTATACAACAGACGCTGTTTCCTCTTCTCTATTTAAAGAAATATGTGAACGTGCGAAAGTTCCTTATCAAGATTTCGCTTGTAGATCCGATATGAGATGTGGAGGTACATTGGGCGTAATTAGTCAAAGACATGTTGGCGTCGATTCAGTAGATATAGGTATTCCACAATTGGCAATGCATTCTACGAATGAAACAATTGGCTCTAAGGATGTTTATCACATGTATAAATCATTATTAGAATTTTATGATAGTACAATTATCAAAGAAAAAAATAAAATAAGAATTTTATATAATAAGTAGCAAAATAACATTATTATTTTAGAAGTATGATATAATGATAAAAAATTATAATAATTGTTTTTAGTGAAAGGAATGATGCTTTTTATGAGAAAGAAAATAGCATTAGATTTAGATGGAGTAGTATTCGATTCTGAAAATCTATACAGAGTTTATACAGAAGTTTATGATACAGATATTAAGAAAGGAAATAATATAGTAGATAATACAAAAAGAATATTTCAAAAGAGATATAATTGGATGGAAGATGAATTTAAGGATTTTTATGTGAAATATGCACCAACTGTATTGGCAAATGCGAATATAATGACGGGTGCTGAAATAGTAATTCCAAAATTGTTAGAAAAATTTGATGTAATAATTGTAACATCAAGAAGTGATGAAGAGATAAAATATGCTATTGAAAAGTTTAACAAGGTAAATTTATCAAATGTCAAAATATATAACAATGAACATAAAAAAATAGAAAAGTATTTAAAAGAAAATGTTGATTATATTATTGACGATGATGAAGATATTTGTATAAATGCTTCGAATTATAATATTCATGCTTTATATTTTAAAAATAATGCTTCTTTAAAACTTGAAGAAAATGAATATATTAAAAATGTAAACAATTGGGGAGAAATATACAAGTATATAACGCTGAAAGAAATGAATGAGGAGTAGAAATAACGTAATAGTTATGAAAACAAGCGCAGAGCTTGTCTTTTTGATAATAAATTGCCTTGATAATGTCTTTAAACTATGCTATAGTAACTTTCAAAAGGAAGTGTTTGTTATGACTAAAGAAGAAGTTATGAATGATATGAATTTTAGAAGAAAATGTGGAGAGTATGCACTTGATTGGAGAAATTTTGAAGTTTATGGAGATATCATTGTTTTAGCGACACCTAAAAATAGTGTGAATGTGTTATTTGATAAAAATTATAATACTGTAGGTATTTATAAGAAATCGGTTCATAATTTCCAAACGCCAATGGAAGTAATGACAGTGAACTATAAAGAAGCTTTCTCTTCTAATAATATACTCCCATTTCCATTTCAAAATATAAGTTTAAAACAAATTATGGATTTGGCTAATAGAATTGGCATTCATGAAATGAATCATGGGCATTCTGCTCTTATTGAAATCGATGGACATCTTTTGGTAGGAGAAGATAATAAGACATATCTTGGACTTGTTTCGTATATTAAATTCTTAGGTGAGCTTGTAAAACAGCATTTTTTAACTGAATATCGTATGAAAATACTTGGTTTTGATTATCCAAGTGTATATACGTATATTGATGTTGCTGTTTCAAGCATAAAGGAATGTATTGATGAAAATAATGAAAAGAGAAAGCGCACATTTCTTGTCAATATCATGGAATGCCTTGGAAAAGCTGAAATGACGAGTGAAGAACAGATGTGTTTATATAATATTATCGAATTGTTATCGGCAGAATATAGTGCTAATAATGATGAAGAATTATCTGCTTTGACAAATACTTTGGCAAGAATGCTAGAAGTGATTGATGAAGTGGATAAAGAAATTGGAAAAGGTCAAATGGTTTTGAAATAGGGAAACAGAATGAAAAACCTTAAACGAGGAGTGTTTAGTTTTTGAAGATTCTTATGCTGGAGTGCTTGCTAGTCACCTTGCGGGAATAGAATGTGTTAATGTTTATGATGAATATGCTGATGTCGATAGAGAACAGATTAATCAGTTAGCTGATTATCGAATCCTAAATTACCGTGAATTTATCAATCACATAAATAGAGTGTATAAATTAACATAAGAAAAGAGGAATAATTTAGTTTATTTTCCTCTTTTTTCTTTTTTTATGTTTCTTTCTTTTTCGAAATAGGAAAAGAAGCAGAAGAATACCTATAGCAGGGATATACCAATACTTTCTTAAGACTTTTTTCCAAGAAATTTTAAATTTTTCTCTTAAAAGCACATCTTCTTCTTTTAGTATTTCGCCATTATAATAGTATTTTATAGAGCCAAGCTTACTATTTTCCTTATTGCGATATGTAAGTTTCTCAAGTCCTTTATACTGATAACTAAATAAACTCTTATCAAAGTCATCAGGTAAATATTTTGTGATGTTTTCACTTGGATAAATGGTATACTTGTCAGTTTTAGAAAGGGATACAGGAAGTTCAGCAATAGCTTCTTCACTTGTCATTAAATTTTGATTTTTATAATGAGTATCTAGAAATTCCGTAAGAGCAAGCGCATCTCTTAGGTTATAAAAGTTTCCATAGACATAAGGTGCACCCATTGTAATGATGAGAAGTTCATGACCATTAGATTTAATTAAAGCTGAGATACAGACACCTGCTTTAGAAGTATATCCTGTCTTACTACCAATGATTCTTGATGTATCTAAATTCATAAGACGATTATACATCTTAATCGTAGCATTGACGGTTTTACCATTGGCCAAAGTATATTCTTTTGTGCAATAGATTTCTTTGAATGTTGGATTTTGTAAAGCATATTTTAAGATAAGTAAAATATCTTGTGCTGTACTATAATGGTTTTCAATATCTAAACCTGTAACATTAACAAAATGCGTATTTTTTGCTCCAACCTTTTGTGCTAGAGCATTCATCTTCTCCACAAAGGCAGGTATTCCATTTGAACTCGTATAAGCTAAGGCCTGTGTAGCATCTGCTCCCGAGGGAAGAATAGAGGCATAAAGTAAATCACGAACGCTTAATTTTTCTCCCACTTTTAGTCCCGCAACAGATGCATCATAAGGAATTCCATTCAGCATACTTTCGGTAATGGTTACTTCTCTTTCTAAGTCGGAAATCTCTTCAATTGCGGTGATGGTTGTCATTATTTTTGTAAGGGATGCGATATTGGTTTTTTCCTCGCTTTTCTTTTCTAATAAAACGATATCATCTGTTAAATCATAGATTAAAACTTTGTCTGAATAAGTTTCGGGTAAGGAAATTGCACCTACAGATAAGGGGATAAGACATAAGATGAATAAAAGTATTTTTTTCATTTTACAACCTCTTTTTCTTCTTCCATTGTATCAAAATAGTTTCGCTTTTTAAATAGCTAAATTATTAACATTTTCTTACAATTTCCATGATATAATTGAAATAGACCCGAGGAGGCAGTATATGGACTTTTTAAAAAACTTAGAAGATAATGCACTTTTACTAGTTAGTCATGAAATGAAAGAACCCATTCTTCATTATATTCATGAAAATCATTTGCTTTTAAATTTGAAGTTTATCTCTTTTCATGATTTAAAGAAGGGATTGCTTTTTGATTATACCAATGAAGCTATTTATGAAGTAATGAGGACAAATCAAACAACTTATCATGTAGCTAAAACTTGGATTGAAAGTCTTTACTATCTTGAAAAGAAAAACTCTACGGAAGAGAAATTAGTGTTCTTACAAAATTTGCAAGAGGATTTAGAAACAAAAGGACTCTTAAAAAGGGAACCCCTTTTTCCTGAACTTTTGCAGAGTAAAAGGAAACTTTATACGTATGGTTTTCATTCATTTGATCCTTTTCAAGAATACCTTTTAAAAATGGCTACTTCCTATATAATGGTAGAAAATATTGAGAGAGAAGAAGGTTCCTATGAACATAATGTTTATTCCTTTGATACCCTTGAAAAAGAAGTCACCTATGTTGCAGATACTATAGCTCATCTTGTATTAAAGGGTGTTTCCTTAGATAACATCTATCTTGTTCGACCATCTGAAGATTATGACTTTACGATTCATCGCATCTTTAAAGAATATGGTATTCCTTTTTGTCAGGACTATCATGCAACACTTTATCATACGGCGATTGGAACTTACTTTTTGAATCATCTAAGTGATGATATTGATTCACTCCTCTATAAGATAAAAAAGAAATTTAAAATTGCAGATAATCCATATAATGAAAAAATCTATAATGCCCTTATGAATCTTGTTAATACCTATTATTGGTGTTCATCATTTATAGAAGTTCGAGAGATGTTAGAACAAGAGATGCGTAAAAAACGAATTGCTCCTTTACACTTTGTACAAGAACTTAAACAAACCACTTTCCTAAATCGTATCTTTTCAGAAGAGGAACATGTCTTTTTACTGGGCTTTAATTTAGATGAAGTGCCTAAAATAAAAAAGGATGAGGATTATATTCCAGATAGAATAAAACCGGAGATAATGGAAACCAGTTTAGCTTATAATAAACGCATGAAAGCATCTTGGATAACGGCTTTGAAAACAACGCCTCATATAACGATTACTTTAAAAGAAAAAAGTTCATTTTCTACCTATTTTCCAAGTATCTTAGTAGAGCAACCATTTTTTCATGTAATGAAAGTGCCTTTTGAAATTGCAAATCATTCTCATGGAATGAATAAAGAGTGGTATGCTAAACGACTTGATAAATTTTTAAAATTTAACGAATATAGTCATGAACTCGAAGTGGGGCACCATATGTATGAACTTCCTTATCGTACCTATCAAAATACTTATACAGGAATTGATGAAAAAAAGATTCAAGCATTTTTAAATGGACGAATTGCCTTTTCCTATACGAATATTTCGGCTTTTTATGAGTGCCCCTTTAAATTTTATTTAATCTATATTTTGCGAATTGATGCTTTTGAGGATACTTTCCATAGTTTTATTGGTAGATTGTTTCATCATTGTTTAGAGAAGTGTTTGGAAACAGATATTTCGATTGATGAAGTGTATGATGCTTATATTGCTGAAAAAACAAAAGAGAAAAGTTTAACCAATCAAGAACAATTTTTTTTAAAAACTTTAAAGCAGGAGCTCCATTTTGTGATTGAAAGTATTCGTATGCAGTATACGCATTCATCTCATTTAGAAACAAGCCACGAAAAAGAAATTGTTATTCCTATGAAACGCAAAATTGAGACGACGCTTAAAGGCTTTGTTGATAATCTCTTAGTTTTGAACAATAAAGTTATCATCATTGACTATAAAACAGGAAAAAAAGAAATGGATGCTAATTTATTTCCCTTTGGCATCGGCATTCAACTTCCCGTCTATCTTTATTTACTAAAATGTATTGATTCCAATACAGAAGTTGTAGGCATGTATTTACAACATATTTTAGATTTAAATGAAGACTATGAACCAAAGAAAGATTTACTTGAAGAAAAGCGAAAAAAATTAAAATTGGATGGGATTACTTTTGCTAGTATGGAGGATATTAAACTCTTTGATGACAGTTATGAAAAGTCAGAAGTGATACAGTCTCTTAAGGTAACTCAAAAGGGGGAATTCGCTAAAAATAAAAGAATTCTTCCAATTTCTGAAAGAGAACCTCTTAGTGAGATGATGGAAAACTTAATTATCCAGTGTATTGACCGAGTTTCAGAAGGGAACTTTGCTATTGCGCCAATTAAGATAGAGAAGAAGGTCGATGGTTGTGAATATTGTAAATTTAAAGATATTTGCTTTGTAAAGGAAAAAGATTTCCATCGAGAAGAATATATTTTGTCGAAAGAAGGTGAAGAGGATGAGTAGTTTAACACCTGAACAGCAATTAGCTGTTGATAAAAAAGGAACAAATATTATTGTCTCTGCAGGAGCAGGTTCGGGAAAGACGACCGTATTACAAAATCGTGTAGTGCGTGAACTAAAAGAAGGTGTTTCCATTGAGAATCTTATCCTCTTAACATTTACAAACAATGCTGCAAAAGAGATGAAAACACGTATAAGAAATGCTTTGGTGAAAGAGGAAAACTTAAAAGAAGAAGTTGAAAAAATAGACTCTGCTTACATTACAACCTTTGATTCTTTTGCTCAAAGTATTGTCAAAAAATATCATTATTTGTTGCATATTGATAAACAATTTTCTATTATTGACAATTCTCTTTTACAAATGGAGATTAAGAAAATAGTCGATGATCTCTTTGAAGAATATTACGCCAATGAAGATGCTGACTTTGCTTCATTAATTGGAAACTTTTGCGTAAAAGATGATACCAGTATTCGAAAAAGTATTGTTGATATCTTAGGTGTTTTAAACAATCGAATTGATAAAGATGAATTTTTGAACCATTATCTAGAAGATGCTTATTCTGATGAATTTATCAAGCGGACACTTTCTTTATATGTTGATTTACTGTTTGAAAAAAGAGATGAACTTCTATGCCTTTTTGAAAGACTAGAGGATGAGACAAATGATGTGGAAAAGGGAGCAAAAAATGCATCAGCTATAGCTAACTTTAGAGAAGCAACGACTTATGATGAGTTAAGAGATAGTTTATCGATTACCCTTGCCCAAAATCGAAATAACCTCTACACAGAAGAGGGAGCTAAACTAAAGAAAAAATTTTCTGATGAAATTACCGATTTCAAAAAGCAAATGCAGGATGATGAAAAGACTTTGATAAAACATTACAAAGAAACAAAGCCTTATGCTCGTGTACTCGTACGCATTCTACTTGCTCTTGATGAACGCTTAAACCAATTTAAGAAACTTCATAATGCCTATACTTTTACTGATATTGCCTTTTTTGCTATTTCTCTCGTGCGAGATTATAAAGAGGTAAGAGATGAAATAAAGGCCAATACTTTTGAAATTATGATTGATGAATATCAAGATACAAGTGATATTCAAGAGGCTTTTGTTTCGTATATTGAAAACAATAATGTCTATATGGTAGGTGATATCAAACAATCGATTTATCGTTTTCGAAATGCAAACCCTTATTTATTTAAGCGAAAATATGATGCATATAAAGAGAATATGGGGGGATTCAAAATTGATTTAAATAAGAACTTTCGTTCACGAGAGGAAGTTGTGAATAATATCAATCTTATCTTTAATGACATTATGCAAGATGAGATAGGGGGAGCCAAGTATAAAGAAGAACACCAAATGGTTTTTGGCAATAAAACCTATTCCTCTGTAAAAGAAAACCGAAGTTATGATATGGAAGTCCTTCATTATACGAATGAAACAGAAGAATTTAATGAATTTGAAATCGAAGCATTCGCGATTGCTCGAGATATTGAAAATCGCATAAAGACAGAACAAGTGGTATTCTTTAATCAAGGAGAGATGAGCCTTAGACCCGCTGAGTATCATGATTTTACTATTTTGATTGACCGCAGTAGCAATTTTGAATTATTTAAAAAGATTTTAGAGAGTCAAGGGATTCCTGTTACAATTGAAAAAGACATTAGTATTAAGGAAGAAGATGAACTTTATCTTTTAAAGAATCTGGTTATCCTATTAATTAAGATAAAAGAGGAAAAGTATGACAATGAATTTAAGCATGCCTATCTTTCTATTGCTAGGTCTTATTTAATGCAAATGCCTGATGAAGATTTGTTTACGATTATAACGGAAAAGACGTGGACAGAAACGACTCTATTTAAAAAGTGTTTAAAGATTGTTCCTTATATTGAGGCTACTTCTAATGCGGAAATTCTAAATCGAATACTTGATGAATTTGATATTTATAAGAAGATGATTCTAGTAGGAGACATTGAAGAGAGAATAAGTAAACTCGAGTATTTCTTAAAGAATATGAACCAATTAAATGAATTTGGGCTAGATATTTATGCTTTGAAGGATTATTTTGATGAAGTTTTAAATGGAGATTATGAGATGAAAATGTCCGCTTTGAAGTCTAGTGGTAATGCGGTTTTAATTACTACTATTCATAAGTCAAAGGGACTTGAGTATTCTTATGTGTACTTGCCAGATTTAAATCACAGTTTTCAAAATAATGGATCAAAAAAATTAATCCAATATGCATCTTCCTTAGGCTTTTTACTTCCATTTTATGAAAATGGTAAGGGACATACATATCTAAAAGAAGTCTTTAAAGAACAGGAACGAAAAGAAGAACTTTCTGAAAAAATTCGTCTTTTCTACGTTGCTTTAACAAGAGCTAAAGAAAAAGTCATCTTTCTTACATCATTTGATAAAAAAAAGGACTATGACTTAAAGAAAGCCAAGTCATTAAATGATTTACTTGGTGTAGTTAAATATGCTTTAGTTCCTTATACACGAGAAATTGATTTAAATAGTTTAACTTTAACAAAGGATTATCAAATGGTTAAAGTAACAAATTATAAAGAATTGATAAAACCAACGACAGATGCTTATGAAGTTTCTGAAATTCACATAGAAGAACAAATTTCGGATAATCACCATTTTTCAAAGCCATTATCTAAAAGAATGGATCGTGATTTAAAAGAGCGATTGGACTTTGGAACTACGATGCATGCTATTTTTGAAATTGTCGATTTTAAAAATCCGGAAAATTCTTTGTTATCTTTTGGGGAAGAAGAAAGAAAATGTATTCAAAATTTCTTAAATCATAAAGAAGTGAAAGAGATTAAAAAGGCCAATATTCGTAAAGAATATGAGATTTATTTTACAAGTGAATTAGGAAATTATCATGGGTTTATCGATTTGCTTTTGGAGTATGAAGATCACTTTGATATTATTGACTACAAGTTATCAAATGTAAATGGAAGTGAATATGAATCACAGCTTAAGGGATATAAAGATTATATTGAAAGTCAGTTTGGAAAACCTGTAAATTTGTATTTATATTCTATAAAAAAGGACTTTTTTAAAAAAGTTTGTTAAAAAAAGAAGTAATTCTTCTTTTTTTTGTGTATATAGAAAGTAGGAGGTGATATTTTTGGATGATGTATTTACCATTCAGAATAAGCGTTTAGATGATACCTAAATAAGAGCAATCGAAAGTGATGCTCCTTCTACTTTAGTTGTGGCAGGCGCTGGAGCAGGGAAGACTTTTACCATTATGGGAAAAGTAAAATATTTAATTGAAAAGAAGGGATATAAGGAAGAAGAAATCTTGTGTATATCTTTTACAAATGAGACGGTGAAAAACTTATATGAAAAGCTCTTAGGATTAGGCTATGAAATTGAAGTAAAGACTTTTCATAAACTGGGATTAAAGTTTATTGATGCTCCCAATACAAGTATTGTTTCTGAAAACTATCTAGGTTATATTATTGACGAATATGTCAAATCCTTTATTCAGTATGATAAAAAAAGAGTACGTCTTTTTAAAAATCTTCTCTATACAGAAAAATCATTTTCTAAACTTTTAAAAAGTGCTGAATATATTGCTTTAAAAAAGACAATTATGACTTTTATTAAGCTCTCTAAGTGTAACAATTATTCTCTTCGCGATATTTATGACATTTATAAAAAGAGTCACTTTAATGAAAAAGCCCTTTTAAAAAATATATTGGACATTTATATGATTTATGAAAGAGAACTAGAATCATCTTCAAAGATTGATTTTGACGATATGATTATCAAAGCCATTAAACAAGTGAAATATACTGAATTACAATATAAATATATCATTATAGATGAATTTCAAGACACTTCGATGATCCGTTATGAGCTGATACAAGAGATTATTAAAAAAACTGGGGCGCATGTCTTTGTCGTAGGTGATGATTGGCAATCGATCTATCGGTTTAGCGGATGTAATCTTAATCTTTTTATTCACTTTAATAAATACTTTGACAATAGTGCCTATTTTTATCTTCGTTATACCTATCGCAATAGCAATGAATTGATATCTGTTTCTTCTCGCTTTATTATGAAAAATAAGAAGCAATTAAAAAAACATATTGAATCAAATAAAACGATGGAAAAGCCAATTGTTATTCTATTTTCCTATACTATTTCGGAAATTATAAATCTTATTCCTGATGAAGAAATTCTCATATTGGGAAGGAATAACGCCGATATTGCTCCTATTGAATGGGAGAATAAATTAACGATACATCGGTCAAAGGGATTAGAAGAAAAAAATGTCATACTTGTCAATTCCGATTCCATACCTAATACCATTCCTGAAGAAAGGATAATGCGCCATGTATTAAAAGATAAAGATTATGTTCTCTACGAAGAGGAAAGAAGATTATTTTATGTTGCTTTGACAAGAACAAAGGAGAAAATTTATATACAAGTCAATAAAAAAATCAGTCCCTTTGTAAAGGAGCTGATGCGTGATTATAAAGAATATATTACCGTACTAAAAAAGTAGAGAATTTTCTCTACTTCTAGTAATTTTCTGCTTTTACTTCAAAATAAGCTTTTGGATGTGCACATACTGGGCATACATCTGGTGCTTGTTTTCCAATTACAATATGTCCACAGTTGCGGCATTTCCAAATCGTATCGCCATCTTTTGAGAAGACCAATCCACCTTCTACATTTTCGATTAACTTGCGATATCTTTCTTCATGTTCTTTTTCGATAGCCCCAACACTTTCGAAAAGGAAAGCTAAACGTTCAAATCCTTCTTCACGAGCTGTTTTAGCAAATTCATCATACATGTCTGTCCACTCGAAATTTTCACCGTCAGCTGCTGCATTTAAATTTTCAAGAGTTGAAGGAATTTCGCCTCCATTTAACTCTTTAAACCACATTTTAGCATGTTCTTTTTCATTATCTGCAGTTTCTAGGAAAATAGCAGCAATTTGTTCATATCCTTCTTTTTTTGCTTTACTAGCAAAGTAAGTATATTTGTTTCTTGCTTGGCTTTCTCCTGCA
>CAZWKF010000010.1:0-10024 GCA_964634785.1 uncultured Muribaculaceae bacterium | reverse complement strand
ATCTCTACTTTTCCTTCTTCTCCTAGCATCTTCTTAAAGTTTGCTTCTGCTATTTTTACTTCTTTGCTATATATATTCTCTTTGTTTCCTACTTTACTGCTATGTTTTTCTCCATCTTCATCTACATAGCTACTTCCTTTCTCCTCTATTTTACCTATTTTTTTGACAATTTTCAACTAAAAATTTAAGGAGGTGTTTATGAAAAAATATACGTATTCTAATTTTAATCAAGACCTAGCTAAATACATAGAATTAAATTTGCTTCCTCATCTTTTAGCTTTTAGTTTTGCTAAACTCTATTATCATCATATGCTAGAAGAGGAAAGTTTTGATAAATACTACAATTCTATTCGCAGTTTGGTAAATGTTATTGGTGAGAATAAAGAATTAGTCATTTCTATTATGAGACGGATTCTCATTGACAAGTATAATCTTGAGTGTGTAACTCTTTTTCCACTTATCATTAAAAGAGTTATAACCAAATCTTCTTGATTTTCCCTTCCATTTTATTAGGCTTAAAAGCATCATTTTTGATTTCAATTCCATATTGAAGCATTGATAATCTATAGTCTAATGGATTATCTCCTAGTCCATCTAAAATATAAAAAAGTTCTCTTGGAAGAACGGGTTCTGATTCATCTACAATATATGTAATAAATCCATCACGTTCTATTTTCTTATAACCAAATAGTTCACAGTGGTTGCGTGCAAACGTTCCTGAAAAGAATTCTCTTCTTATCTTTTTTATTTCTTCAATTCCTAAATATTCACAATAGTCAAAATAGGCAAGTAGCTCTTCAAGGGCATAAGCCCCTTTTATAATAATTGGGCTTTTCTTTAAATTTTCATAAAGTTCTAAATCATTTGTTAGATTTAAAACGGGATAGTGGGGCGTTTTATAAAGCAAATCAATCGCTTTCTTTTCATCGTCCAAAGTAAATAGGATACTTCGTGCCTTTTTATAATTTCCTACATGTAATTGTCCCGGTTGTGTTCTTAAATAGTTGTTTTCTCCTAAATATCTATAAATACTTCGTAGAGTAGTCGAAACAACTTCTCCAATATAGAGGTTCTCTCTTTGTATCAATTCTCTTTTTTTCATATAGACTCCTTCAGCAAGTCCTTTTATCTTATCATAAACAAATGGGGATGTCTATGATAATTGCGGAATTATTGTAACGATTCTCTTCTTAACAAAATGCCACTTCAATGATATACTATAGTTAACAGAAAGTGGGGATTGCTATGTATGATGTTATTATTGTAGGAGCAGGAATGGCAGGACTTACTGCAGGTATTTATGCAGCGCGGGGGAAAATGAAAGTATTAATTCTAGAAAAAAATGTCTATGGTGGTCAAATTATCACTTCTCCTCATGTTGAAAACTATCCGGGATACTCTGACATTTCAGGAGTTTCTTTAGCTAAGGAGTTTTATGAGCAGGCGATCTCTTTAGGCTGTGAAATTAAGTATGAAACCGTAATTAAAATAGATGAAAATACGGTGAAAACGGATAAAAATGTATATCAAACGAAGACCATTATTTTAGCTACTGGATTAACCAGACGTACATTAGGGCTTCCTAAAGAAGAGACTTTTATTGGGAGAGGGCTTTCCTACTGCGCAACTTGTGATGGCCGATTCTTTAAAGATAAGACTGTTGCTGTCGTGGGTGGCGGAAATACAGCTTTAGAAGATATTTTATATTTAAGTCATCTAGCAAAAAGAGTATATGTGATTTTGCGAAGAGATCAGTTTAGAGGAGATAAAATATTAGTAGAAAGAGTCATGAAATGTCCAAATGTTTGCCTCTTAAAAGAGACTCGTGTAAACGAAATCATAGGAGATTCCCAAATAGAAGGAGTTAAAGTCCTCTGTGGAAAAGAGGAGACTTTTATAAAAATTCAAGGGCTTTTTATTGCCATTGGTTTGATTCCTGATAACGAATTTTTATCCTCATTTATCGAGTTAGATGAAGATGGCTTTATAAAATCAAATGATTGTAGCACAAATATTCCAAATATTTTTGTTGCTGGAGATGCAAGAACAAAGAATCTAAGACAGATTATAACAGCTGCAAGTGATGGCGCTATTGCTGCTATGAAAGCGATTGAATACCTTCATAAAAACGAGAGATAAAGTTGCTATTTTAAAGGAAGTATATTAAAATAAAGTTAGGTGAACATTATGAGTAGTACAAAAAGTTTAAAACTAGTTTTAATCCTTGTAGGTCTTCTATTAATAGGTTTTGTCTTTTATAGTAGAGCAAATAAACAAATCGTAAAGATTCAGTATTCTAACTTGTTAGGAACAGTAGAAAAAAATGATTATTCAATTGTCTATTTTGGGACACTTTTAGAAAATCGAGAAAGAGCGATAAGAGAGACGATAACTGACAATAGAATAAAGTTTTATCAGACGACAACGACGTTAGAGGAGATTAATATCTTACTTCGTGAATATAATTTCTCTTCGACAAAAGAAAACATATTTGTCTTATTTATTGGAGACAGTGTTGTAGGTGTTATTCAAGATTTTGAATCTCAGTATCAGTTTTATAGTCAAGTTCGCAAATACTTCTTTAATGAAATTCCCACAGAAGAAATTGCCTATAAGACGCTTAATAAAGCAGATGATTATATAAAGAAGTTTAATAGTAAGAACTATACAGTAGCTGTTTTTGGATATGAGGGATGTACTCACTGTACCTTATATTTACCTGTTATCAATGAAATTGCTCACGAACAGCTTATTGATGTCTATTATTTTGATCGTGATCATTATGATGAAAATGAGTATAATAAAATTATGGAGTTGGATTTTGAAATTCCAAGTAAATGTACGAAAGATGGAGTGGCCACTACAAGTACAAATGCATTTCCTAAGCCAATGACGATTATTTCTAGAAAGGGAAAAGTCGTTGACTGTATTATGGGGAATGTAAAAAAAGAAGAAGTTCTTCAAATGTTAAAAAAATATAAAATAGTGAAGAGGAAGTAGTATGAGTAAAAGTGCGTATGAAATGGTGAAACTTTTTAAAGATAAGTTTCCAAAGTCAGTGACATGGTTTCGCTTAAAGAATCATTGTGAAATTATTGATCGTCATCTTAATCCAAATGAGAAAATACTTTTTTGTATGGCTGGTCAATTGGATGACAATGCACTTAGCTTTTTTAATACGGGAGTCCTTGCAATAACAAATGAAAGATTAGTGATTGCCCAAAATCGTCTTCTTATAGGGTATAAGTTTTCATCAGTTACTCCCGATTTGTACAATGATTTACAAGTGGATGCAGGAATTATTTGGGGAACATTGACGATTGACACCGTTAAGGAAAAAATATATGTATCAAATTTAGATAAAACCTCTCTTCCAGAAGTAGAAACACAAATTACCATGTTTATGCAAGAAGCAAAAAAGAAATATAAAGATCGTGGAGAAGAATAGGTTCTTTAGGAGTTTACATGAAGAAGTTCATTTTGTTTTTAAGTATTGTCATTCTTATAATCGGTTCATTTTTATGGTATCTACATAGCCCTAAGAATTATGAACTTACTTATTCTTTGGATGATGCTGTCATTACTGAAAAATATGATAAAGAGCTTAAGTATTACTTTTTTACAATAAAAAAAGAAAAGTATGAGTTTCATTATTCTATTCCCTTAGAGTATCAATTTCATCGAAAGAAAATAACAAAAGTCATTACAGAGACAAATGATAAGACTATTTGCATTACCCCTAAAATAGACAATGAAAATAGGGATACTCTATGTTATGATGGACACGAATATCTAGATGCTACTTTAGCAAAAATAAAACAGGGGGAAGAACCCAAAAAGATAAATAGCTATCAAAATATTACAATATATAATCAAGATTATCATTACTTTATTTGGAGCAATAGGGGGCTAACCGATATTAAGAATAATAAAGAATATCACTTTTTAAAGAATGAAGTCTATTCTAATACATTAGTTTATCAGTGGAATCAGTATCTTCTTATACCAAATTATGATGAATCGCGAACATTTAAAAAATTCTATATTTTAGATAAAGAAAAAGAGAAAACAGAAGAATGGGAAATCCCTTATGCCATTTCTTTTGATTCTTATTTTATGGGAGATGTTGGGGAGAAAATATATCTATTTGATACCAAAGAAAAATGCCAGTATGCGATTGATATCGAAAAAAGAAAAATAGAAATATCCAGTGATAAAGAGGGTGGATTAGTCTATCAAAAAGAGTGGGCACATAAACCGCTTAATGAGCTTGCTTATCATCCGGAAAACTTTACTTATGAAAGACAATATAATTTTGAAGTAAAGAATAGTCTCTTATTTATGCATTATTATAAAAGTGATGATTACATCAGACTTTCAAATCAAAAAGTTGATCATATCGTTCATACTACAGAGAATGCCATTTACTACTTAGTAGGGGAAAACCTCTATTGCTATCAAATGGGCAAAGGGGAACAATTATTGCTTACCAATTTTGAATGGAATTTTTCCTATTTAAATAAAATATTTGTCTTTGATTAACACAATAGGTTTTTTATCATATCCTATAGTAGGAGTGATAATATGTATTTTAGAGCGATAAATAACGATACTTACTTTGACTATTATACAATAGAAAAAGGAGATACCTTATATAAGATAAGTAAGGAATATAATATAAATCCAACATTACTTGCAAGTCTCAATGGATTAAATACAACAGACTATATTTATCCGGGTCAAGTTTTATTAGTTCCTAATCAAAATTATAGTTATTATATAACGAAGTCTGGAGATACTTTAGATACTGTTGCTAAGACTTTTGATGTTGATGTTGATAAATTGCTTCGTGACAATAAAGTCATCTATTTATTGGAAGGTCAAATGATTGTGAAAAAGAAGAATTAATATATTTTTTCTTTTTTTTGTGCTATAATTTTTATGATAGGAGGGAGTAATGTGGTACTAAGAAAACCTTATGCATTTATTATAAAACATTTTAGATTAATTCATCTCTTATTGCTTACATGTTTAATTTTTTTAGTCATACATCTAAACGACCTTCACCACTTTTTTGCCAATTTACAGGCAACAAGTACTTATATTTATGCAGGTGCTGATGTCTATATTGATCGTATGGTTTACTTTTTCTCGATAGGTGGTCTTGTTTTATCGGGGATCGTTTTTTGGCTATTAAGAGAAAAAAAGAAGCCAACGACTCTCTATATTGGTCTTATTCTTTATTTTATTCTTTTAATTGTGGGAAACTCTTATCTATTTACTCTTCTTCGTCGAGTTATGGATGAAGTATTGGAAATTGATACGATTATCTTTGCTAAAGATATTTCCAATATTTTAAAATTCCCCGGGTATGTATTTTTAGTTTTTTGTTTTATTCGTGGTATTGGTTTTAATATTAAGCAATTTAATTTTAGTAAAGATATTGCAGAATTGCAAATTGCTGATAAAGATTCAGCTGAATTTGAAGTATTAATTGGGCAAAACAACTATAAGTATTTTAGGACGATTCGTCGTACCCTTAGAGAGATTAAATATTATATATTAGAAAACCGTCTTGCCTTTACCGTTGTAGGTACTTTAGTTCTTGTCTTTTTAATCGGTTTGGGAATTCATTATTATAATTTATATCTAAAGAAACTAAGTGAAAATGATATAACAACAGTAGATGGAATTACTTATGTTGTCAATCATTCCTATGTAACAGAATATGATTATAAAGGAAATCGTATAAAAAAAGGATATAAATATGTCGTTCTTAATATGAAATTCTATAACTCTACTTCTAATAATAAGACACTAAATTTAGATTTGATTACGCTTTATGATAAGGGACTTGTTTATTATCCAACCTTACTTGCCAATTCAAGTTTTTATGATTTGGGAGTTCCTTATCATGAAGGTGAATACATTCGGGCAAATGACGAATTAACGGCTACCTTAGCATTTGAAATTCCTGTTTCTGTTAAGTCAAAAGATTTTACTTTACGTGTCCAATATGGTCTTGATAATGCTCTTGATAAAGTTATTGCCAAGTATCGTCGATTTGATATTCATACCGTTTCAATTGATGCAGAGGCTCTTACTCAATCAAGAAAAGTAAATGAAACAATCAATACAAACATTGTTGGAGAAAATCAATTTGCCTTAACGATCAATGGGTATGAGATAAGAGATTCTTATAATAATCGTTATGTGGTATGTTCGAAGAATCTAACTTGTACGCCTTCTTCGAGGTTGATTGTCCCTCAAAATCCTATTAATTCGACGATGCTTGTAGTAAATTATATGGGCGAGATGTTTGATGATTCGAATTTCACTAAGACTTTTGATACCTATAATAAAGTATTTGAAGGGTGTGCAGAACTTTCCTATAAATTGGGAAATAAAGAATATACAGAAATGATAACTATAGTTCCTTTATCCAATGTAGAAGGAAAAGCATTCATTAATGTGAATCGCAGAATTACAAGAGCAGGTGAAATTACTTTGTCTTTCCATTTTAGAAATGAAACTTATAAAGTATTGCTAAATTAAAAGAGCTAATATCTTCAAAACTCTTTTTTTATATTACTTTAATAATTGAATGAATTCCTGTATCTCTTCATTTTGTGAAGATGACAAGTAGCCAATATCAAAAGTTCTACGAGGAAGATGAAAGTTGGTTTTTATAATGATGAAATCATCACTTTTATAGTGGATGGGGTTTCCAATACCAATTCCAAATCCTTCTTTAATTAATTCTTTACACAAACTGTAGCTATTAAATTCATAAGTAGGTTTAAATTCTATACTTTTAGACTTTAAATAATGATTAAAGTTTCTTCTTCCATGTGTAATATCGCTTAATAGGACAAAAGAATGTTCAAGTAACTCTTCTAAGGTATAGGTTTTCTTTTCAAAATCAAAGGGATATTTTTTGCCGACAATAAACTTATCTTCTATTTTAAATGATTTTATCTTTTGAAAGTTTTTCATATCTTCATAATTATTTTTTATAACAATGTCTAATTTTCCCAATCTAGCTAAATCATTTAAAACGGGCATTTCCTCTAAAACAATACTGATATGGATATGAGGAAATTTCTTTTTAAATGCGCGTAGAGCATCAATTATAAAAAGTGTAAAATTTGTCGTTGTTGCACCAATATATAGACATTTTCCTTTGTTTTTACTCTTATCGATTATATTTAAAGTAGAAGATACCTTAGCAAGAATCTCTTTTGTGTGTTCATAGAGGATAATTCCTTCATTTGTAGGAACAACTCCCTTTTTACTTCTTTTCAATAATTTTGTTCCTAGTTCATTTTCGAGTTCTTTGATAGCTCTTGTAACTGCTGGCTGTGACACCATAAGTTTTTCACTTGCCTTCGTGATATTTTTTTCATTTACAACTTCATAGAAGTATTTAAGAAGGTTTAAATTAAGATTATTCATTTTCTCACCTATTTTTATTATAACATAAAATTATATAAAAGATAAAAATGATATATTTTATTTATAATTAAAAAGTTGATACTATTTAGTTAGAGGAGTGAAGTAAATGAAAAAAATTTATGTATTTGATATGGGACATGTTATTTTAAAACCATCTGATTTGAGGAAACTATATTTAGAGGCAGAAACGGAGACAGATTATACAACTTTTAAGAATTTATTTTACCATAGTAGTGAATCAGAACAAGTTTATCGTGGAGATATTGATGATAACACATTTTTTGAAATCATTAAAAATGAATTGAAAAGTAAAAGAACGGTACGAGAACTAAAGGAGCTTTATAGAAAAAATAAAGGGGGTATTTATGAAGACACTTATCAAATTATAAGGGCATTAAAAGAGCAAGAGAATATGGTCTGCTTGCTTTCTAATTTAAAAGTAATTGAT
Source organism: uncultured Muribaculaceae bacterium (assembly GCA_964634785.1). Taxonomy (GTDB): domain Bacteria; phylum Bacillota_I; class Bacilli_A; order RF39; family UBA660; genus CAG-582. The sequence goes on along the minus strand of CAZWKF010000010.1, from coordinate 2,121 downwards.
TATGAATATTTGTGTCAGGCAATTGATATGAATCTTTTTGATAAAACCTTTTTATCTTATCTTATGCATATGATAAAACCTGATAAAGAAATATATGAATCTGTGATTGATACTCTTGGAACCAATGATTTTTACTTTTTTGATGATACAGAAAGTAATGTTTTAAATGCATGTGAACTTGGTATTCGAGCTTATCAAGTAACGGGAGAAACAATTAAAGATTGTTTTGAAAAGAATCTCATAAAAAAGTAAATTTTTACTTCTTTATAAGTTGTGCATTTTTATTAAAAATAATCTCTGGACTGTAATATTTATCAGTAGATTCAGTAGGAATCCATCCATAAGCTTCTATAATTTTAGCAAATTCATCTAATCTATGTTCTGGTATTGTAATTATAGGCTTTTCTGTTTCTAAAAATGCAAATGAATCTTCTATTAGGAGGCTTGCATATCCTCTTTTTCGATATTCTTCATTTATTAAAAGAGTACATAATTTGGCTTCTTCTGAAGTTCGTTTTAGCATTGTTAAACCAACCACTTGAAATCCATCTAAGTAAAAAATAGCTTCTCCAGAACCATCTAAAATCCTTGGTATGTTCTTTTGATAATACCACTTATAATATTCTGGGTATTGATTCTTATTATAATCAGTTAATAAATAGATTTCATTTACAGCTTTTGAAAAATTTTTATCATGTAAATGACTTAGTATATATTTTTCCATAGTGATTCCTCGAGTAGTTATTATAGCATATATTTCCCTTTACATTTAATTTAATATTTCTTATATGATAGCTTTGGAGTATTTAGAGTTTCTTTCTTTCTAAAAGGAAGTCAATAGCGCTGATTTGTTTTATTCCTTCATAGTTATTTGTGTCATAATCTAATGTAATTAAATACTTTTTGTAATTGTCGTTTATATTCTTTAATGGTTTGAGTTCTCTTTCTAGAGTAGATTCTTCTCTTACGGATAAAGCAACTTGAATATATATCACGTCATCAGCGTCTTGAATGATGAAATCAATTTCATTATCTTCATTCTTTCCAATATATATGCGATATCCCCGTCTTTTTAATTCTAAGAATATAATGTTCTCTAAAATATGTCCCATGTCTTTATTATTGCCCCCTAAAAGAAAAGTTCTTAAACCAAGATCTGACATGTAGTACTTTTCTTGAGTTTTTAATAATTGTTTTCCTTTAATGTCATATCTGTTTACTTTATATAATATAAAACTTTCTAAAAGAGCATTTAGATATTCTTCAATAGTATGAACTGAATTTTTTCTTCCAAAAGAAGCTAATGTATCACTTATTTTTTTTGTTGATACGTAGGAACCTATATTATCAAATAAGAATTTACATATTGATTCTAATAAGAGAGAATCATTTATTCCTTTTCTATTTATTACATCTTTAAGAATAACTGTATTGTAGATACTACTTAAATATTCTAATTTTTGACAATCATCTTCAAGGTTAATTAAATAGGGAAATCCACCAAAAGAAGAATAATGATTATACTTTAAAAGTTCATCAGTATTTCCATAGAAACTTATATATTCTTTAAACGATAATGGGAGCAAATGAATTTCTATGTATCTGCCTGTTAGAAAAGTTGCTAATTCTCCTGACAACATATAAGAATTAGAACCTGTGATGTAGATATCAATGTTTTCTTTTAAAAATAGACTATTGATGCATTTTTGAAATTCTTTTACATTTTGAATTTCATCAAATAGAATATAATTCATTTGTTTTTTGTTAAAGTTATCCATAACATAATCATGAAGGACATTAGAGTCTTGAAGATGACTGTAATTGTTATCATCAAAATTTATATGTATTATATTTTTTTCTGTCACTCCTATATGAAGTAAATAATTTTTAAACTCTTTTAAAAGGGTCGATTTCCCGCAACGACGAATACCTGTTATAACTTTTATTATTTTTTTATCTTTATAGGATATTAACTTATTTAAATATCCGTCTCTTTCTATTAATTTCATTTTTTTCATCTCCTAGTATAAGTATATACTCTTTTTTATAAAAAGTAAAGTTTTTGCTCATTTGAGCAAAAACTGATGTAAAGTGTCACTTTTTTGCTGGATTAGATTCGCT
>CAZWKF010000009.1:0-24247 GCA_964634785.1 uncultured Muribaculaceae bacterium | reverse complement strand
CTATTTTCTGCTATAAAATCAATTTCTTTATCTCCTGATTTTCCTATGTATACTTTATATCCCCGTCTTACCAATTCTAAATAAACTATATTTTCTAGTATATGGCCTAAATCAATATATTTTCTTCCTAATAAAGCATATCGCATAGTAACATCAGTCGCATAATACTTTTCTCCACTTTGCAAATACTGCTTCCCTTTTATATCATATCTAGATACTTTATTAAAAATAAAACTCTCTACTAAAGAATCTAAATAACTTTCTACTGTATGAACAGATATATTCCGACCATTAGATGTTAAAGTATCCGCTATTTTTTTTACAGATAACACATTCCCTACACTAGAAAACATAAATTCAGAAACACTTCTAAGCATACTAGTGTCAGCTATTTTCTTTCTTGTCGCTATATCTTTAACGATAATTGTATTATAGATACTATCTAAGTACTTATCAATTTCATCTTGATTGTCCAATTTTAAAGCATACGGCATAGAACTATTATTCACATATTTTAAATACAATTTCTCATCGCCTTCTTGTTTATAATAATCAGCATATTCTTTAAATGACAAAGGAAACATTTTAAACTCCACATATCTTCCAGACAAAAAGGTAGCCAATTCTCCAGACAAAAGATAAGCATTAGATCCCGTTATATACTCATCTACATTTTTTTTAATATATAATCCATCCACTGCTTTTTCAAATTTATCAACAACTTGAACTTCATCTAAGAATACATAATACATATCTTCATCCTTTATTCTATCATTCACATAATGATAAAGTTCCATATAATCATTAAAATTATACACTGGAGATTCAAGATTTAGCGAGATGATATGATCATCTTTTACACCGGATTGTTTCAAATAGTTTATAAACAATTCAAATAATGTAGATTTACCACATCGTCTTATTCCTGTGACAACTTTTATCAAATCCTTATCTTTCCAACTCTTTAATGCTTCCAAATATTCATTTCTTTCTATCATTTTTCTCACCTAACTAGAGTATATCATAAGATAAAATAATTTGCAATAAAATGCAAACTTTTTATATTTTTCTATATTTATTGCAACCATAGTAAGGTAAAAAAAGCTATCCTTACTAAGACAGCTAATTTAGTTTAAAAAATCCGTATAATATCTTGGAATGTAATATAGAGCATAAGTAACATAATTAAGATAAAACCAATACTATGGAAATAACCTTCCACTTTTGGATCTACCTTTTTTCCTGTAATCGCTTCAATGATGACAAAGACAACTCTTCCACCATCAAATGCTGGGAAAGGTAAGATGTTAATAACACCCAAATTAATGGATAAATAAGCCATTAAATAGATGACATTGGCAATTCCATAAGCAGCCACTTGCCCAACAACAGAATACATGCCCACAGGTCCAGATAAAGCATTTAACCCAAGTTTACCTGTTATTAAAGAACCAATAATCATAAACATTGAGGAGAAGATACTCATAAATTTGATACAGGCGTATTTTAAAGCGTTAAGGAAACCATGTTTTACCTCTTGTGATGCTCCAATACCAATCATTTTAGCCGTCTCGATATCCTCTTTTTTCATATTATGCTCTTCAGCAATTTTTTCTAGTGTGTGTTCTTCAGTAATTTGAATGTTTTCATTGTCAATTACAGCATACGAATCAGGAACAATTTTATACTTTTCCTCTTTTCCATCTTGATGACGAATCGTATATTCTACATAGTTATTTTTATTTTTTAAACTGTTGATAATGGATAATTTATCCCACGTTTTTACACTCTTTCCATTGCATTCGACTATCTTATCGCCAACCGCGATTCCCGCTCTTTCTGCAGGGGAATTCTTTTCAACATAGCCAATTTTACTCGTCTGATCAGATGATCCCCATATAAGAGAGATGGCAAAAAGCAATACGAAAGCCGTAATAAAGTTCATACAAACACCCGCAACAAGAATGAGGATACGCTTTATTTTACTCTTATTGCACATGAACTTGTCTTTATCTAAGTCGGCATCATCTTCGCCCTCTTCTCCTGCTAATTGACAGAAACCACCAATTGGTAAAGCCCTTAAAGTATATTCCGTTGGGTCATTTTTTCGACGGAATCCCAATACTTTTGGTCCCATCCCTAAGGCAAATTCATAAATATGAACACCACACATTTTCCCAAGCATGAAGTGTCCGCCTTCATGAACGAAAATAAGTACCGTTAAGATAAGGAGTAATACGACGATATTCCAAATCCATGTATTTGGGAAAAAGACAAGTACAATGAGGATAAAGGCTATGATACCAAGCAAAATCATGACACTTTTTAGTGTACTTTGTTCTTTTTCTTCGACCTTTTCTTCTTTGTCTATCTTTTTTTCATTTACGGTTTCTTTTGTTTTTTCTTCTTTCTTCATAAGTCCTCCTATATAAATTGTATGATAAAGATGTACGTGATTAGGATAAAAATAATACTATCAATTCGATCCAATACGCCACCATGTCCAGGAATTAAATTGGAAAAATCTTTTACACCATTTTCTCTTTTTATTAAACTGAAGAAAATATCCCCGATTTGTCCCATCACACTAAGAAGAATGGTAAAAAGTACAAGTAGTACTAAATTAGACGTTCCAATAAGCATGACATAATAAGTTACAGCAACAATAGTCCCTACAAGCGTTCCTACTAGTGAGCCTTCAATGGTCTTTTTAGGGCTAATCTCTGTTAAAGGATGTTTCCCAATTAACATACCTCCGAAAAGAGCAAAGATATCCGTTACACATGAAATAATAATGACATATAGCAATTGATACAACGATTCATTGTATAACATGATAAAGAGATTAAAAATAGTTCCTACAAAAAGAGTAATCGATGCTAGGTAGAAAGCCTCTTTTACAGTATAATTTTTCTTTCTAAAAAAGATTGTAGGTGTTAATAAGCAGATAAACACAAAAGATAGTGTCTCATAACTTAAACCAAATAGGAGACTTAAATGATCCCTGCTATCAAGTACCAGCATCAGCATGCAGACAAGTCCCACCATTTTCATGATGGTTGGAATTTCTAAGTCTTTTCTAACATCAACAAGTTCTTTATAGGCAAGAGTCGCAATTAAAGACATGCCAAGTAAAAAGACTACACCTCCAAAGTAAAACATTACGACAACAATGGCAATCATGACAATTGCACTTAATATTCTTTCTTTCATATATTCTCCTATCTAGATGACCAACTCTTTGGCAATTTTAGCGTATCTTTCGGATTAATCAAATGACTTAACCAGCTGTTATAGGAAAAATAATCTTTTTCATACCATCCTGTAGCTAAAGACAAGTGTAGATGTGCTCCTGTTGTACAAGTATCATAACCTCCACTATATCGGCTCGAAGTATGTCTTCCTCCACCAGATAAACCAACAACCGTATTACTATTCACTTTTTGACCAAGTTTAACCTTTATTTCCCACAGATGCATATAAGTCGAAGTGTATTTTTTGCCATTGACCACGTGTTGCACATAGACCATATTTCCCCCACATCTTGACTTTCTTGTAAGTTTACTCACCGTTCCATTGGCAATCGAATAGACTTTACTTCCCTCTCCTACACCGATATCCGTTCCACTATGAAATTTTTTCTTTTTTGAAATGGGATGAATACGGTATCCAAAACTTGAAGTAATTGTTCCTTTAGTCAAAGGTTTTCTAAATATTTTGTCCCCTGCTACACTTAGACAAGCTTCCAAATTTTCATTCTCTTTACACCCTATGCTTACGTAGAAGTCAATCGAACTTTGAATCGATTTTATCTCAGCTTCGATATCTTGGGTCATATCATTTAACTCTTCTAACTGGCTTCCCAATTTATCGATATCTTTATTAAGTGAACCAATCTGTTGTTGAAGTTCTTTTTCTTTCGCCTCTAAGTCTTTTTTTAACTGGGCATTATAGGCAATCTTATCTTTCCATTCCCCAATTTGTTCTTCTTGATAGTTCATGACTTGTTCAATAATCGCATAACGATAAACCAAATCTTCATAAGAAGCAGCATCAAACACATACTCTAAATAGACATTTTCATTTTGACTAATTTGGTACGTTTTGATGAGTTTTTCTAACTTCTCTTTTCCCGCTGCAATCTCCGTTTCTAGCTGTGCTGATTCATTCGTTGCAGAGATGACTTTTTGTTGATTGGTTTGAATTTGGTTTTGATTACTTTCAATATTATTTTTGGCACTGTTAATCTGACTCTTTGTTAAATTTTGTTTATCTTTGTTTTGCTGTTTCTTTTTCTTAAGAGCAGATAATTCTCCTCTTAACTCAGCAAGCGTACTCGCCTTCGCATAGACGACATTGTTTGCTAAAGGAACTAGAAACAAGGAAACAGCAAAGAGAAAGAAAATAAATTTGTTTTTCATATTTTCAAATACCTCCTTACCGCATTGACTGATCCAAACATTCCAACTACTCCACCAACGATCAATAAAACTAAGCTTGTCATATAGATAATCTCTTCTGGTTTTACTAAAACCACTAAATCGGTAAATAACTTACCTCCCACAAAATCATAGAAGAAGGCATATCCGTAAATCGTAAGAAGTATGGGAATAACGGCGCCTATGACACCTAAAACCAATCCCTCTATAAGAAATGGAAATTTAATTACCGTATTGCTCGTTCCTACAAGACGCATAATATTAATCTCTTGTCTTCTTGAGAAGATCGTAATCTTAATCGTATTGGCAATAAGGAATGCCGTTACAATGATAAGGGCAATCACAGCAACAATACAGGCATCTTTAATGATATCAAACATCGAAATCAATTTGTTAACTAATGACTCTCCATATTGAACGCGGTTTACTTTTTCGATACCTTCAATTTCCATTGCTGTATCGGTAATGTCTCTTACGTCTTTTACATGAACAACAAAGGCCGATTGCATTTTAAAGTCATCTAGTATCGATAGAATTTCTTTGATATCTTCATCTTTGCTTAAGGATTGCTTAATGTCATCTGTCGTATCATAAGTCGTCTTTTCGGCATCGACATTTTTAAGCCCATTAATTTGATTTTTAATATTCTCGACTTCTTCAGCGGTCGCATTTTCATCCACTAGAGCAACAATCGTTAAAACTTCTTCAATATCCTTCGTTATACTTTTGACATTATAGGTTACTAAAAGAGCAATTGCTACTAAGATAAGGGTAACTGCAGTACATGAAATGGAAGCCATGCTCAAAGAAAAATTACGAAAAATACTTTTAAACGCATCTTTTATACTTTTTTTACATATTCTAAGCGCTCTCATTTTGAACATAACTTCCTTTCTTCTTGTCTGAAACTATAACTCCCTCATGCAAGCAAACGACTCTTTTTTTCATGCGATTGACGATTTCACGATCATGCGTTGCCATAATAATGGTAGACCCCATTTCGTGATTGATTTTTTCTAAGACATCCATAATCTCTTTACTGATTTTAGGATCCAAGTCTCCAGTGGGCTCATCACATATGATGAGTTTCGGCTCATTGACGATTGCTCTAGCGATACAAACTCGCTGTTGTTCTCCACCCGATAATTGATTTGGATAACTTCTAATTTTATCTTTAAGTCCAACTCTCTCAAGGGCCTTTAATACTTTTTCTCTTATCTCACTTGCTTTCATCCCATAACTTTCCAAAGGATAGGCAATATTTTCATAGACATTAAGTTTCGGAAGTAGTTTAAAATCTTGAAAGACAACGCCTATTTTACGTCTTAATTTATAGACATTCCCATTTTTTAACTTTGCTACATTAATATTCCCTACAAAGACAGAACCGCGATTTGGCTTTTCTTCACGATATAACAGCTTTGTTAACGTACTTTTCCCACTTCCACTTTGTCCGATTATGAAGACAAATTCCCCTTTTTCTATTGTAAGGTTGACATCTGCCAAAGCAGATACCCCATTTTTATAGACTTTAAACACATTTTTTAATTCAATAAATTCCATGAACATCACCTTATAGAGTTATTATAACACAGTTCTGTTGTTTCGCCTATACATTAAACAATTGTATGTCAAGAAAAAAAGAACTATTTCTAGCTCTTCTTGATTTTATAAAAAGGGCAATGAATAAATCTTCATCATTTCCTTTGAAGAGCGGGAGATTACTTCCCCAAATTCATCATAATCTAATGGCTCAACTAGATCCCTATACGTTTCCTTTTTTACAAGTTTAACATATTGCTGCCATGCTTCTAAATGCATCGTACGCTCCCTTTTTAGCTCTTCTTCGATTCCTTTTTTATGGGCAGGGAGAATTCTAATGATATTTTTTCGTTCTAACATACTTGAAAAATCATCAATTACCTGTTGGGTTGCTTGATAAGCATACTGAAAAACAAGTTCCATCATTTCTGCACGATAATCTTCTCCACGCCTCGCTTGAGTGCGAACTCGTTCATAATTCGACTCTAGTACTTTCATGAAACTTTCTTCTTGTAAACTTTTACCAATATTTCCGTTTTGGGGATCAACTATTCCCTTCATCTGTAGAAAAAAATCAGGAGGTATGACTTCAAAGGTACGAGCATAATAATGACAAAAATTTAAAAACGTTTTATCACTTGGGAAAATGGTTTCCCAAGATGCAAACACTCTCTCTGGATAGCCATATGGATTCTCTAGTTCTTCCTTTAAATAATAAAAATCTTTAATGCTATAGTGTTCATATTCTCCTGGAAATTCATCACACAAGATAAGTAATCTACCATCCACAAAAATCCCCTCTTTTCAAAATATGGTTCTATTCTATCACAAATGAAAAAAAGATACAATTTTGTTTGTATCTTTAACGTCTTCTTCTAGGTCCTGGTCCTCCTGGATGCGGCCCATGTCCAAGAGATGTTCCTTGAAATTCAGCAATACTCTGAGCCATCTTATAATCAGTTACCCTTCTTTGAATATCTTCTGCTGTTGGTCCCTTTCTTTCCTCTCGTACTTCTCTTGTTGGCTGAACAACATAAGCAGGTTTCGCATAATCCGGTTTTAAGAGTTCATCAAAATAAGCTTTGGTATCTTCTGCCCTATCTAAAAGATCATCTAAATAAGCATATTGATCAATTTGATATTTTTCACGTTCCATAGCATATTTTCTAAATAGATCCATTTCCTTTTTGTCTGTTTTATCAACGGGAATAAAATGTCCATTTTCATCCTTTTTTAGGACAATCTCAATATAAGGAGATAGCTCATCTTGTAAAGAAGAAGTATCTTTAACATAATCAAAACGAATACCAGAAAAAGCTTCTCTCCTTTCAACAGTTCCACTATAGATAGGGGAATCAGAAGAAAGTCGAATAAGATAACGATTTTCATCGTAAATATGTCCTTTCTTATCTACTTTTGGTCCAATTTGTACCCCATTCATCCCATAGACTCTTGGTTGGAACAAGTAAATATCATCTTCTGTATAGGTATTATCAGGCATTTTTACTTTCACAATACCTTTAAACAAATAATCACTCTCTAAATCAAAAGTCGTTTCCTCTCTTACACGAATACGTTTTGTATCCTGTTTATCTTTCACATTTTGAAAAAGAATCGTCCCTTGTTGTTCAAGCTTTTGATGAATCTGTTGATTCATTTTTTCATTTGCCCGATAGTTTGGATCTTCTTCTAATTTTCTCTCTTTTTTTAACTCTTTCTTTTGCTTCCTATCTTCTTTGCCATCTTTCCATTTATAATAAGCAACGGGTACACCCACTACAGCTGCTCCTACAAAGGCACCACAAAGAAGAACTAAAGTCACCATATCCATAGGTCTCACCTCATGCCCCTATCATAATACAATCAAGTTCATTAGTCAATTTAAAATAGGCTATTTCTAGCCTACTTGTCACTTTCTATAAAGTTTTCTTTACTTTCTATTTGATCGAGATTAACACTGCTAATGGAAGCAAACTTCTTACTAATTTTATCCGTCGTCGTATGGATATCTCTTACCTCATTTGAAACCGTATCAATACTCTTTGAAAGCTTATCCCATCTTTCTTTATAACGTTTAAATTCTATGCCTAGCTTATTTAATTCCTCATGAATCACTTTTGTATATTTATCTCTTTCAATATTCTTTAAAATCATACTGATTGTAGAAAGTGTTGACATTAAAGTTGTTGGCCCACAAATCCACACCTTTTTTGCATAAGCATATTTGAGCAAGTCAGAGTGATAGGCATTTAACTCCGCAAATAAAGCTTCTGCCGGTAAAAACATAATGGCTTCATCTGAAGTAACGCCATCAATAATGTATTTACTAGCGATCGCATCAATATGTTTTTTAACATCACTCTTAAATAATCGACTAGCCATCTCTCTTTCACTCTTATCGAGACTTTTATCCGTCATTTTCTCATAATTTTCCAAAGGAAACTTTGAATCAATGCAAATCGTACCTAATGGCTCTGGAGCAAATAAAACAGCATCACTTATCGTTCCATTTGGCAAATGATATTGTAAATCATAAATTCCTCTTTTTTCACCAAAGATAGACGTTAAGATATACGTTAAGTTTACTTCCCCAAAAGTTCCTCTCGTCTTCTTATCTGTTAAGACACTTTGTAAGCTAATAATGTCTTTTGATAGATCATCAATATTCTTCTGGGCTTCATCAATCTTTGAAAGTCTTTCTAAAACACTTGCAAAAGTCTTATTCGTCTTTTCCAAATTTTGATCTAACTTTTCATTGACTTTCTCATTAATTTGAAAGAGATACCTTTCAATTTTTTCATTTAACTTTTCAAAGTCAGTTAATAACTCTTTTGAAAAGTCATACTTAAAATTCCCAATTTCCTTCGTTAAGTCATTTTTAAAAGCACTTAATTCTCTTACCAATTCAATCTCTTTATTCGTCTTATTCTTTCCTTTCAAAAGAAGAACAATTAAAAGAATTAAAACAATACTTAATAATGTTACACTGATATACTCCATACAATACTCCTTACTCTACATGAAAATACTTGTTAACTAGTTTACTTAAGATAAATGTTCCTAGTAGTAATAAAACAATTTTAACTAAATAAATGGGATGCGTAAAACATTCTATCAAAGTCGTTCCTATATATCCCCAGAAATAGACCATTACAAGTTTTCCAATCATAATGGAAGTTAAAAATTTCTTTCTTGAGATATTGGAAAGACCAGCTGCGACATTTACCACACTTGCAGGCGTAAAGGGAATGGCGACCAATACAGCAAGTCCTGAAACGGAAATATGATCGATATACTGCATAAACTTATTTATTTTTCCCGAATCTTTTTTCATAAACTTTCGTTCAAACCATCCCTTTATTTTAGAACGAAATAACGTAAATGATAAAAGACAACCGAGACAGGTAAATACCCAACTGATAATAAAGCCAAGTATATTTCCAAAAGTATAGAAGACTAATGTAATAAATACACACACAGGCAAAATAGGAAGAATTGACTCAATTGTTATCAAAAAACAACTGATCAATGCTCCCCAAATACCTAAATTAGATAAAAACGTTTCCGTTAATGTATCTAAATGTGCTGCTATTTCTTGTAAACTACTTAGAACTATATCCATAACTATCACAATCACCATTATACCTTAAAAGTACTTCTATTTAAAGTATTAAATTAATTGTGTTACATTATACCCTTTTTGTTCTAAAGTCATCACAACTTCTTTACTTTTTACACCATGTTTACAATAAAAATAGTATTTCTTTGATCGATTTAGATACTTCTCTGTATCATAGATAAGTTTTTCATAAGGTATATACTGAGTATCTAAATTGATAAGTATCCCATCTCCTGGATAATCACTTTTTTTCATTCTTTTCATACTCTAGTATATGCAAGAAATAAAAAAAGGAAACACTTATACTACTTGTGTTCCCTTTACTACATTTGAATTACTTGATTTAGTTGCTATCATTTTGTCTACTAGAGTACTTGCATCAGATGTATAATTTACCGTTATTTGGGCACCTTCTTCTGTTGTTGCTCCTTCAAACATTCCTAAGTCAGATGAATACATCTTAGCATAAGATGTACACTTTGTTCCCCTTATCGTTATGGTTGTTGTGATTTTACTACAATTAGCAAACATACCTGTCATATCTATTACATTAGTTGTATCAAAATTGATTATATCTAAGGTAATAAGATTACTACAATCTTTAAACATATCTCGCATATTTGTTGCCTTACTTGTATCAAAGTTACTTAAAACTAGACTTGTTAATGTATTACATTGTTCAAACATATTCCTCATATTTGTTACGTTGCTTGTATCAAAATGACTCAAATCTAAATTTGCTAAAGAACTACATTTACAAAGCATAAAACTCATATCTGTTACATTACTTGTATTAAATGAACTTGTACTCAGTGCTGATAATTTAGGACACTCGCTGAACATTGAACCCATATCCGTTACATTACTCGTATCAAAATTACTTAAATCTAATGTTTTCATATTTGTTTCATACATAAACATACCATGCATATCTGTAACATTACTTGTATTAAAATTGCTTAAATCTATAGTTACGAGACTTGAACAATCATTAAACATATAAGACATATTTGTCACATTGCTTGTATCGAAATAGCTTACATCTAAATTTGCTAAACTCTCACATCCATCAAAAATTTCTTGCATATCGGTCACATTACTTGTATCAATTTCACCTAAATTGAGCTTTTCCAATTTATAACAGCTGTCAAACATAGAACTCATATCTGTTACTTTACTCGTATCAAAGTGACTGATGTCTAAAGTCACAACATTTTCAAGTCCTGAAAGCATTCCACTCATATTAATGACATTACTTGTGTCAAAATGGCTTACATCTAACTCTGTTAGATTATTACAATTTCCAAACATACTAGCCATATTGGTTACCTTGCTTGTATCCAAATTTTCTAGTCCATTTATTGATGTTGCTTTAAACCATCCATAAAACAACTCTTCTGAATTAGATGGAGCTAACACGCCTCCATTTCCTCCTATATATACTTCATACAGTCCATTATTATTTTCATCTAATGTATATCCCATTATTGTTCTTTTATTTCCCTCTGAGGCATCCCATGACCTTATGGCGTTTTCAGGCACTTCCTTCGTTGCTTTTATGGTAAGAGATTCCGCTTCACGCCAATCTAAAGGAATCCAATACATTCCTTCTTGAGGTTGCCACCATGCAATTAACTTTGTTTCATAGTCATCTATAAACGCTTTACATGTTTCACTTGTCTTATCACTACAGGCTTCGTTGTATTGTGTTGTATATTCACTCTCTGAACCATACGTTTCTGTTTTGAATCGGCTTTGAAAGTCGAAAAACCTATCTCCGTTTTTCAAAAAGTCTGTTGGTTCTTCTGTTATCGTATCTCCACCTGCTGTTTTTCTTTCTACTGCATTTCCACTTATTTCACATGATATACTTACACTTGTCTCTTCCATTACGGCTTTTATTACCGTTAATGTTAATACTCCACTTCTTGTCGTTCTGGCTGGTAATATTTTTGTTGTATCAAATTTATTCTCTACTCGTAAGTATTCATTTCCTCCTGTACAATTCATCACTATGTTTGCATCATATTGTTTACTGGCATTCGTTACATCATAATTTAATATGTATGTATCATCCACTCCAGTGAGTTCTGTTGTAAATTCGATATGGGTTTTATCTTGGATAATACTTGCATTCTCAACTCCATTTTCTACTGCCTTAATAAAATATACATCAAAGTCTCCCGTATTACTTGCTACAAATGTTTGTCCATTTAAGTATAGGACTGTTGATACACTGGCAAAACCTATTGTCATTAAAAGAATAGACAAAAACAATATTTTCTTCTTTTGATTCATATAAAATAACCCTACTTTCTAGGTAAATTGTACTTTTTTTTTTTTTTTTTTTTTGTCCATATGTTCGGTTTCTTTTATTTAAAATTATACACTTTTACTGTAAAGAAAAAAGAGGTTTCCCTCTTAATCCTTATTTCTTTCTTGTAAATAGAAAAATAACGACAAATAGAATAAGTAAAATTCCACTTAATAGAAAGTATTCTAATTCAGATTCTTTAGGATTTTCTTTCTTTTGTTCTTCTTTTACTTGTTCTTCTTTTTTCTCTTCTCCCTTTATTTTAAGAATAACTTTATCTAAAGCTTCATAATCAATAGAGAATTCTTTTTTTGCATCTGGATGATTTTCAAAATAACTACTTGTTGCAAGATCAATATCATAATAAAGTGACAATTCATTTGTTGCTTTTAAATCATTATACTCTAGTAAGAAGCCATCTAAAGATTTCTCAGTAATATCAATAAGATACCATTTCTTATCAAGACTTACTAAATTATAAGTATGATTTGTACTATAAGAATCACTTTTCTTACTGGTTACATGATCAACAATATAAGACTCAATTCCTAATTTTTCCATTGCATATTGAAACGCAGTGGCATTTCCAATACAAACAGACTTCTTTTCAATAAAGACATCATAAGGGCTTAAATAAGCATCTAAGAAGTTTTCATATCCATTATCTTTCACATAACTTGCTTGATTACTAATATAGGTATAAACGCCTAATATCTTTTCATAATCAGTCTTATCTTTAAATAGTGGTAAGAAACTTTCCATAAAGGTATCTATCTTTTGTTCTTCTTCTGCTGTTGTCTTTTTAATGAGTCCATTCACAACAAGTTCTTCTTCATTATAATTAGGAAGTGTCTTTATAGGATGAACTTTCCCATATTCTTTATAGGTAAACATATTCTTTTCCATAGGAGTAAGATAATGCTCTTTAAAATACTTCATAACTTCATCAAAATCAATATGTTCATATTCTTCTTTTGAATAGATAAGATGTTTTTCAACAACTTCATCATTTTTCATGATTTCATCAAGAGCTTTTTTTACTTCTTCTGTTGTATGTACTCGCTTACATGCCTCTTTTAATAGATCACATCTCTTATCTGCTTCATAAACAATGATTCCTTTATCATAAACTTCTTTTTTTATTTCTTTTCCTTGATAAAAATAATGGGCTTCTTCATCTATTGGTATTACTAAATAATCATCTATACCAAATTGCTCTTTTGCTTCTTTAAAAGAGAATACTTTATCATCTAGTTTATATTCTAGAACATATCCTTCTTTTTCCTTTTTATAGTCAATTTTCACTCCATCTGCTTTAATATTACTTGCAAACAAAAGGAAAGCGAAAAGACAAATTCCAAACTTTTTCACACATAACACCTACTCTTATCATTTTATTTCAACGTATTCTGTTGCATTATATACTTTATTTCCCATATTAACAAAGACATAATATCTTCCCTTAGGGAGCTTATCTAAGATAAGAAATTCTTTAATCGTTTTATCCTCTTCTTTTAGAGTATATTGATAAGCTTTACCAGATAAAGAGATAAAGGTTACTTTCATATCCATCTCTTCTGGTACAGCACCTATTAATTTAAAGCGATTATTATACATCATATAACTGATAAACAAAGGTTCACTTGTCTTATAAGCAATAGCTTCGTTTTCTGTAAGTTCTTTATATTCGTCTGGCTCATTTGTCGAAAGATATCTCCCATTTTCTGGATTATAATTGATAAGAGAATCTTTCTTTGATGGTTTGACACTATTCTGTGCTAAGTTATAAATATCGGATTTTAACACTTCAAATTTGGATTCTTCTATATGCATTCTTAAAACAATGTTATTTTTTTCATCAAACTCAAGAATATAGGCATCATATTTATCATTGCTAAATTGATTACACTCAGGATCATCATATTTGACATCGGAAGCAAAATGCCATCCTGAATTAAAGACTTTATGGTTATCTTCCCCATAAGTAAAACTAGATAAAGCATAAGAAAAGTATTCTCTTCCACCAAACTTCCAATCAACTGATGCCGTTTTACTAGCACTATTTATCGAATATACCATTGCATAAGAGGCATTCTCTTGAAAATTCTTACAAGCGGTTGCTTTTTCATGATTCGCATTATATCCATTATTAAAAATAGATAATTTTCCATCTTTTGTTATAGCTACAGAATGTTGTCCAGCAGGATAGATAAAGTCACTACCCTCACCCTTTAAAAGATAGGCATTGAATTTATTTGACCAATATTTCTTTTCGCCTAATATCCAATTGATTTTACCAGTTTCATAATCTAAAGAGACAACTGAATTTTGATTGCGTACAGATAAAATCAAAGCTTTATTATTCTTATCATAAGTAATCGAATTGATCCATCCCCAGTTATAGGCACCATGTTCAATCAATTTATCATCGATTTTAGAGACTATTTCTCTTAAACTCCAATCTTTTACAACACGACCACTTTCACGATCAATTTCCACGATATAATCAGCAATTGTCTCATGCTTTAAATCCGTCGTTAAAAGAAGTAGATTTCCATTTTCCATCTCATAGCCATCATGATGATAACCACCTTCAACTTCATATATACGATGAACAAACCCCATCATATCGACTTCAACAACACCACTCGTACTCGTAACATCTGGCCCTGCATCCGCGGTGGAAAGAAGTAAATGCCCATTTTGAAGAAGGGTCATTCCCTTATTATATCCAATCGTTAAATACCAACGAATTTCCCCATAATTATCAAAAGCCATATTGTCAATTCCTAAAGAAGATGTGGCAAAGTAGAACTCACCATTACTGTTCCCAAGTTTATTTTCTAAAACCTCCACCTTAGCAGGTTTAGGATCTTCTTCCACTTTAATTTCAATTGTCTTACTCTTCCCTGAAGCTGTTTTTATAATGACTTGATTATTATAATTTCCATAAAGACCATAAACAGGAATAAAATGATCTTTACTTGCTTCAAAAGTTCGCGTAATATCATCATTATTTTTTCCCTTAATCGTCATCGTAACTTCTTCTGACTTCGTTGTTTTAAATAGTATAAGAGCTGTCTGAGGACTGATTAAAAAGGGATTTTTTAAAACATATGGATTATCAATCGTATAATTTCCCTTTTTATATTGTTCTAAATACTCATCGCGAATACGTGCTTGTCCTCCAAAGATATCATCATTATTGATGGCCGTACTTTCTTCATCTAAAAGAAAAGTAAAATTTTCATTGACTTTTTCTTTAGTTCCCTCAATAACAAGATTATCACTCTCTCGTGTTACAAAGAAGAGAATTCCCATAACAGTAAAAGCCATAATAGCAACAGCTATTGCTATTATGGTATACATCTTTGTTTTTTTTGTCATCTTTTTATTCTTATTCATAAGCCCTCCTTATTATCTAGTTGTCGCAATAACAAATGGACTTCCTGCTGTCCCATTTCCTGAACATGCATAAACTTTATCAAAAGTAACAAGTGGTTTTACATAAGCACTACTTCCTGCATATCTTGTTGTTAAACTTCCATTTTCAATGGCATAAAAGTATGAATTATAGCGTGTTTGATGATCCCCATGACGATATGGATGTTCTACATAAATTTCAAAGGCATTCGTATAAGTGTCAGTCACCCAATAAGGTTTTCCTGCTGCGTCTCTTAAAATACTAGCATATTGGTTATAACGTGCTTGATTAACAGTTCCTGCATACATATTTCCAATATTTGGCCAATTCTGATAGACTAGATATTGTGAATAATTTGGCAAAGTGGCTACGAAGCGATTAAGTTCATTCACAATTTCACGAACATTTGTAGCTGTTCGATTATAGTTAACCGAGAATGTTCCATCACAATTGACAACAGTCCAGTTTTCACGATTGGTAGCCGTCGGTGTAACGCGATTTGTGCTTACATCTTTATAACTTGCCATAATTTGACCATTTCCATTCTTTTCCAAATAGATAAAGTCTTTATTTCCGACACGTATATAAACACTTCCTGCTCCAGCACCATTCGCAATTAAATTGTTTACCTTGTTCGTAATATAGGCATCCTTATACTGTGTCCAATCTCCTACATATCCCTCTTTATTAATTGCTCTAAAGTAAATTATATAGTAAGAAGAATCTACCATCTTACATGCAGCATTATCATAAGCACTTATTACTTTAGGAGTAATAGTAGCTATTTTATCAAATGTTTTATTGGCATCAATACGTTTATCATCATTGGAAATAGCAACAGAACTATCTTTAACCAATTTATACTCATATTTTGAAACACCTACTTGAGAATAAGGTTCTTTAATCGTATAAGTTTTAGAAGTTGTCCATACTTTTGAATCTCCAGAAATGAAAGAAGGCGGAATAATAAGCTTTGAGCGAATATTAGCACTACCTTGAGCTTCATATTGATACTCAGGATTATGATGTCCCTTTATAATCGTCTTTATCATATAGGTCTTATCCCCATCATCTACTGGATAATCTTCATATGTAGAGGTATAACCTGCGGTTACATCTACAGTAGGACCTGCTGGATCATTTGCTTTTTTAGTTACATAAAATTGCGTTTCTTTTTCGTCTGCACCTTCGATATAAGGAGTATAAGTCAAATAAGTCCATTTCGCATTTGTCTCATCATAGCTTGGTGTATACCATTCTCCACTTTCAAAATTATAATTATATTCTACTCCATCATTGGTCTTTATTTTAAATGAAGGTTTTACTTTTGGTAACACTCTTAAGACACGAGTTGCTTTTTTTCTAGTTCCACTTTCAGTAATCCATGAATATTCAACTTCATAATTTCCAGCTTCTTCTTTATTAAAATTAGCAGGCATTGAACAAGCAAAGCTATATTTATTTCTTTCTTCTTCATCATCGAGCATAATTAAATCTCCATTTTCTTTCGATAAAGAAAGCTGATAGCTTCCAGCTCCTTGCATACAGTCGTATCCTTCTCCCCAAACAACATAATCAGAAAGAGCCACTAGAAAAGTTTCTTTTTCTGCTGTTTCAAGAGGATATTCAAATTTAAGATCTCCACTTACATTATCTAAGTTTGCTTTAACTAACTCATCTAAACCAATATTCTTTTCCGTATAAGGATTTTTTAAATCTTCTTTTAAAGTTCCGCTTTTTACTAAATCTTCAACCTTAATGTAAATATAAGATTTATTCACATACAATTCATTGAATATCTCCTTATTTAAGTCTGCATAAACTCCTGCTGCACTTTTTACGGCTGCAACAAAACGTTCGTACTCTGTTTCTTTTGAAGTTTTTGAAACACTTGTCATATTGTAAATTACAATGCTTGCTACAATTCCAAGTAAAACAATGGTCACTAATAATTCGACTAATGTAAACCCTTTTTTATTTCGTTTTTTCAACATATAGCCACACTCCTATTCTATTAATCATATTACCACAAAAGGAAAAGGGAGTAAATAAAAACTTAGAGAAAATTTACTATTCATCTATTTCGTAAAACAAGCCATTTTCTTATTTACACTGCCAATACAAATTGCATGAGCGGTATTTTCAGGTATTTGATAGAGTACTTGCATATCCACTACTTGTCCATTCTTTATAGGTTTATTTTCCCCAAATACTTGTGCCGTAAGTTCAATGTTATGTTCCCCTACAACGACAAAATCACAACCAGTTGGAAGATACACTTTCACATCCATTGTGGGAACTATACTTTCAGTATTCAAATAATTTAAATCATGAAAGGCCACTTGATAAGCCAATGCCTCCCAAGAAAATCCCGCTTTTAAAGGTTCTTTGGCATTGGCAATAAGGGAAGCTTTCTCTTCCTCCAAAAGAAACTTTATGCCATATACATCAACGTCAGTCTCTTTTTCATTTTTTTTATCAATAAACGTTGCTAAACCAATATTGGATGGTTTTAATGGATAGCGAAAGCTACTCAACATCCCCTTATTTAGACTTATAGGTTCTGTTGTCGGTTCAATCTTTACAGTGGTAGATAAGGCAGGCTCATTCACTTTATTTTCCTTTTTAGTAAAAAGAGAGAAAATTAAGAAAAGAAAAATGAGACTTCCTATTCCTATGATGAACAGGCAAAAAATCGTCGCCTTATCTTTTTTCTTTAAAGTTTTTTGCCCTGGATTTGGGAATTGTATAGAGTCCAAATTAGCATGACAAATCGGACAAACTTTACTTGCTTCTTGAATTGTATTTTTACATACAGGACATACCATACAAACCACTCCTTCTATTCTTCCTTAGAATACCACACTCTTTTTCTTTAGTAAATCCCCTTTTCATGTTATACTTTCATTAGGTGATAAAAGATGAAACCAAAGACTTACCAAACAAACCAAGAAAAAAAAGATAGCAACATTATTTTTCATATTGATGCCATCGAAGCAACTAAAATAAACAAACCTTATATCGTACCGGCTTCCAAAAGTGGTACTTATTCTAAACTGGATAAAGCAGAAAAAAGGGAATTAAAAAAATTAAAAAAAGAACTTCAAGATTATACAAAATATGACGTCTAAGCTTTTTTTAAAGAATTTTAAGCCATTCGCTTTTTACTGATTGTATTTCATAAATTACGCTCATCTCTTTTGAACAATTTCCCAAGCTTACACATAATTTATCATTTTTTAAAAGTTCAACAATGCGATTAGCCATCTCAACTTTATTGCGATTTTTAATAAGATATCCATTAATATCATCTTTTATAATCTCATGCAAAGCTAAAAACTCAAAAGAGACACAAGGCAACCCAAAACGCATCGCTTCTAAAAAGGAAACACCAAAACTTTCTTTCTCCCGAGTTCCGATAATTAAACGAACTTGCTTTAGTAATTTTTCGACCTCATCGCTTTCTAAGAAGCCTGAAAAGATGACATTTTTATCCAGCTTTTTTTGCGTCACTAATTTGCTTAATTTTATTCTCTCTGGGCCATCTCCTATAATATAAAGTTTAACATCAGGAATATCTTTGGCAACCTTTTCCATTACTTCAAGCATTTCATCATAATGCTTATCTTTTTCTAATTTGCCAATCGCTATTATATTGTGACCTTTGTGGATCAAAGTATCCATATCTCTGCTTTCAATGGCAAAAGGAATGATGGAAACGGAAACATTGGCAGAGGAATAATACTCTTGAATATACGAATTCGGAACAACAACATGCTTAATAGAGCGAAGACACTTTTTTGTATTCTCTAAAGCCTTTACTTGAAAAGTATGTTCCCAATAGATGATATTAACAGAGTCACTTAAATGTCCAAAAAAATCATGAAATAATATATCTGTTGAAATAATGACATCCACTTTTTCTTCCGTTGTTAATTTTTTTATTTGATTTTTTAACTTTTGTCTTTGCCATATATTGTTCTTATAATCTAACAGAGAAAGTTCTACTAATTTTATCTTTTTATGAAGATTTAATTGAAACATCTCTTTTTTTCCCAAAATGATGATTTCAACAGAAAAAATATCACTCAAAGCATTTGCTAAAAGGAATACTTGTTTTTCTATTCCTCCGTATCGAAGTTCTTTCATATAAAATTGAATTCTCTTCATAAAATCTCCTTTATTTAAAGTAAGCCATTAAGTCTAAATTTTTACTTACTTTTAAAACTATTTTTTCAAAAAAATTAGCTTGATTATAAGTCGTATGATAATAATATTGACTTTTCTTGAACAAATGGTATTTTTCGATTTTTTTGTATGTCTTATCTACACTTATTGAATAATTATGTTTTACTTTTACATCATTTTGTATAACAATTCGTAAATGCAAGTTTCGGATTTTGTGAGATAGAATAAAATCTTCGTAGTAAAGAAATATTTGCTCATCCATATAATTTATTTTCTGCAAATTTTCTGAAGTAATAAGAAAAAAACTACTATTTATAATGTCAACATCACTTACTTCCGTCAAATAATGTTCCTCTTCATATAAATATTTTTTATTGTTAAAGATATTCTTTGAAAATGGACGATAAGAAAATAAATCTTTAAGAGGGCTAATTCTTTTCATTCCTCTTGAGATTCCTCCTAATTCAAGAATCTGTGGTCCAACTAAACCAATGGTTTTATCCTCTAAAAGATGAAGAAGTTTTATAAGATCGTCTTCACATACAATAACAATATCCGAATTGCTAATAATTAACTTGCAAACCGAATATTTTTGAATAAGGTACCTTGTTCCAATGTTTATGGCACTTGAATAACCATCGTTACTATCATTGTAAAGAATCGTAACTTTTTCATCTTGGATAGTATGAAGAAGATTAATTTCATCTGTTTTAGAATGATTATCAACGATAACAATTTCATCAATACAAGAATAATCCTTGATATTATCAATAAGATGCTTGGTTGATTTATAATCATTGAAATTGACAATAAGAAAACAATTCTTCATACTTCCACTCTCCTTATATTCTTATTTTACCATTTCTTATAAGAATTGTAAATTAAGCCAACATGAAATAAAATTTTCTTCCTAATCTAACGAAAAAAAACAGAAGATTACTCCTCTGTATATTTGTTATATTTTATAAATTCACTATCTTTATCTAATTTAGTCTCAGAAAGTTCTTTAAACAATTTCTTTTGGGTATGATCAAGTTTGGTTGGAATGATGACATTGATAATGCCATAAGCATCTCCCTTACGACCACTTTTTTCATCATCAATTCCTTTTCCTCTAAACTTAAATTTATCCCCATTTTGAGTTCCTGCAGGAATTTCTGTAATAATGGTTCCCTGTACTGTTGGCACTTCCTTTTTACAACCTAAGACAGCTTCTGATACAGTCAAAGGAATTTTAACATACACATCTCTTCCATCTCTTTGATAGATCTCATGAGGGCGTACCTTAAACTCAACATACACATCCCCTCTAGGTCCACCATTTACACCAGCAGAACCTTTCCCTGAAAGACGCAAAGTATCGCCATCTTCTACTCCACGAGGCACTCTAAATTTGACGGTCTTATCCTTATTTATCGTTCCTCTTCCGTTACACTTTGAACACTTTGTTTTAAATGTTGAACCAGTCCCTTCACAAGTTGGACAAACGGTTTCCGATTGAAAAATGCCAAACATCGTCCTCTGTTCAGAGACCACTCTTCCTCGTCCATTACATTTTGAACAAGTCATTTCATCGTGACCTCCGCGTCCATTGCAATCACTACAGGCATCCTCTATATTGATTTTAAACTCTTTTTCAGCACCATAAACAGCCTCTTCAAAGGAAATGGTCATATTGACAACTTTATCAGCACCTCTTGCCTTACGACTTCTTCCACGAGCATTTCCACGGCCCGAAAAAGAACCACCCATCATCGATTCAAAGATACTTCCTAAATCAAAGTCTTCAAAATTAAATCCTTCAAAGCCACCAAAACCACCACCAGCAGCTCCATCAAAAGCAGCATGACCAAACTGATCATATTGGCGTCTTTTATTTTCATCACTTAAGACAGCATAAGCTTCTCCTATCTCTTTAAATTTTTCATCTGCTCCCGGTTCTTTATTGACATCAGGGTGATACTGTTTGGCAAGTTTACGAAAAGCACGTTTAATCTCTTCATCTGTCGCAGTCTTTGATACTCCTAAGACTTCATAGTAATCTCTTTTACTCTCTGCCATTATACCCACCTTCCTTTTCTAATAATTCACTTAACTCATCCATCGCTTCTTCAAACATTTTAAGTGCAATTTCATAAGTCTCTATATTCTCCATATCAATACCCAAATCCTTTAAGGCAGTTAATGGAGATACACTTGAACCCACTTTCAAAAAGCCCATGTAACGTTCCATGATTCCCTCTTCTTTGTTTAATAATTTAGAAGCAAGTACAGTTGATGCTACAATCGCTGTTGAATAATTAAAGGTATAATGTCCTCCACCCATAAAGAAATGTGGAATTAACGCCCATAAATAGCCTTTCGATTTTTCAAATAAATCGCCCATCACTTCCGAAGTAGTTTCTCTCCAAAATCCTGCTAACACTTCACTCGATAAAGGAGTCCCTTCTATTACTGCACGATGTGCTTTTTCTTCAAATAAAGCTTGTTTCCCTGCTCCAAAGAAGTTTCCTGCAAACACTTTGATAAAACTTGCAAGTAACTGTTTTTTCACGGTTACATCTTCTACTTTATCACGGTAAACATGAGAGAAAACAATTTCATTTGTTAAAGAGGCAATCTCCCCTGTAAAAGCGGATCCATATACATAAGGAGGAATTTGACTTTTTATACACGAATATTGATTTACAAAATGTCCTAATTCATGACTTAAAAAGGAAATATCCTGAAGTTCTCCTGTAAACTGAGCAACAACTAAAGGATGTTCATAAGGCATATAGGCACAAAACCAACCACTTGTTTTTCCCTCTCTTGGATAATAGTCAATACAATGTTCATCAAAAGCTTTCTTTAAGATTTGTATATAATTTTCTCCATATAGAGAAAAAGTATCTAAGATAATCTCTTTGGCCTCTTCGATAGAATATTTTTTATTTGAAGAAGCAACAAGAGGAACAGCAAGATCATAAGATTTTAAATCAGGTAACCTTAAAGCCTTCTTATAAAGATCGACATACTTTTTATACAATTCTTTATGAGAGGTAACACATTTCTTAAACGTCTCATACGTTTCCATTGTAAGTTCGTTTGTTTCCAATCTTTCTTCTAAGTAAGAATTATACTTACGATACTTACTCCTATTTTCGACACTTTTCAAAAAACCAATATAGTTTGTTGCTAGACTGTCCTTATGGTGTTCATAGGCAGCATCTTCACGTTCAGCCACTTGTCTTCTCACATCACGACATTCATCACGACTATATTTTTCGATATTACTTGCAAGCAAAGGAACTTCTTCTCCATTTTCTAACTTGATCGTTTTGAAATCCATCTCTTTTGTCCGAATAAAGTCACTTGATTTGGAAAAATTTTGCATGACATTTTCCATATCCGAAAGCATCACTTCTAGAGGCTCACTCAACATATGTTCTTTTTGTTTATAGATATCATGAAGCATCTTTTTATAAGGTTTCAATTCTTCTAATTCATCACAATAGCCAAGAGCAATACTCTCATCACTTTCGAGTAATTCAGGTATGACAAAAGAAGTAAGCACATTATACTTATTAATAATCTCATAACATTTATCTTGATATTTTTTATTATCCTCATTTTCCATATCTGTATTTAATAAGACATAAGTATAAAGATCTAATCGTTCAATTATTCTTTCAACTGATTCACTTTCTTTATAAAAGGCCAAAAGGTTTTCCGCTGAATCCAAAAGGTGTCCCTTATATTTTAAAAGTTCCTTTTGTAATTTTTCTACTTTCTCTGCTTCCTTACACCATTCATCATAGCTATTAAAGAGGAAGGAAAAATCAATTCGCCCATTGTTATTTTCTATACTTTCCATATTCTCTCCTAAAACACAAGGAAAGGGGAATGATTCCCCCATTTTCCTATACTACTTTTTATCGACAAATTCTGCTTCTGATACTTCATCATCATGGTCATTATGATCTGATCCCGTATCATTTGCTGCATTATTTTGTGCTTCTTGATAAACTCTTCCTGCAAGTTCCATGGCTTTTTCTTGTAACTTAGAAGTTTTCTCTTTGATACTCTCTGTATCACTATCCTTAAGAGCTTCTTTAACATCATCGATTAACTTATTTACATCATTCTTTTCATCATCACTAAGTTTATCTCCTAAATCACGAATAGCTCCTTCCGCTGCATAGATGGTTTGTTCAGCATCATTTTTTGCTTCTGCAGCTTCTTTACGTTTTTCATCAGCTTCTTTATTGGCTTCTGCATCTTTCATCATCTTGTCGATTTCTTCATCACTTAAGTTGGTATTTGAAGTAATCGTAATCTTTTGTTCTTTTCCTGTTCCTAAATCCTTTGCTTTAACATTAACAATACCATTGGCATCGATATCAAAAGTAACTTCAATTTGTGGAACACCTCTTCTTGCTGGTGGAATATCGGTAAGTTGGAATCGACCTAAAGTCTTGTTATCGGCAGCCATCTGTCTTTCCCCTTGTAAGACGTGAATATCTACAGCAGGTTGGTTATCAACAGCAGTTGAGAATACTTGACTCTTGCTTGTTGGAATGGTCGTATTTCTTGGAATTAATACGGTCATGACATCTCCAAGCGTTTCAATACCTAATGATAATGGTGTAACATCAAGTAATACTAAGTCTTCTACTTCACCTGTTAATACACCACCTTGAATAGCAGCCCCCATCGCTACTACTTCATCTGGGTTAACA
>CAZWKF010000008.1:0-25079 GCA_964634785.1 uncultured Muribaculaceae bacterium | reverse complement strand
TCTCTTTTTGAGAAAATAGAAGAAATTGACCTGCTTATTCGTTATGCTTCTATTTCAAAAGACAATGAATATACAGAGAAAAGCTTAGAGGAATTTATGTCTGTTATGAAAGTAAATGTTGGTGGTGTATTTAATACAACAAAGTATGCTATTCTCAAAATGAGAAAAGGAACGATTATCAATATCAGTAGCAATAATACACTTGGTTATCATAATCCTCTTAGTATGGACTATGACGCTTCAAAAGCTGGAGTGAATATGCTTACGAAAAGTTTTGCTGAAGCTTTAAAAGGATTGAAAATAAAAGTTTTTGCTATTGCTCCGGGATGGATAAATACCGAAAGTATAAGGGAGGCAAACCCTTCCTATATAGAAGAAGAGTTGAAAAAATCCAATCAAGAAAAATTACTTGAACCAGATGCTTTAGCAAAGTATATTCTTGATCATATTGAGACTATTCAAAATGGTGAGATTAGAGAGATAAAGGAGATTTAGTGGGGTATGGAAACAGAATACAAGATAGAATATATAAAAATATATTCGTATAAAAAAGTAAAAGTGCAGGATCATATTTTGAAGGTCCTCCATGTGGAGGATATCGCACCAGCCGTTTTAGATGACGGTATTTATGAAGTATTAAAAGGAAAGTTTCAGGGAAAATACATCAATCCATTAAGTTCAGTGTTTTTTCAATATGATTTTTGTTGTAGTCTTCTTACTTTAGATGAAAAAAATCTTTTGACAGATTGCAATCCTCAGAATACAGATTTACTTAATATAGAGTCATATAGAAAAAAATGTAAGATTCAGTACTATATTGTTTTAAAAATGGGAAATCAAATTTTATTGAAAAGAACGAATGAGGAGAAAATTATTGAAGAGTTTAATCGCGGAGTAAATCCCAGTGTTGCAGATGAATTTTTCTCAACTCTCAAACAAAGTAAAGATGGAAGTGTGATGCTAAGTAAGGATATGGTTAGCAAAATGCTTGGAGATAGCAATAATTTACCTACTGAAAATCCAAATAAACAAAAGAATAAAAAAAGCATTCAAGAGTATGCAATTTCTGAAAAATACAAACAGTTAAAAAAGAAAATCATAGGATTAGATGAAGAAATTAAGGCTCTTCTTGCTAATATCACGAAGAATATTTCCTTATCCTATGCACCATTACCTAATAGCAAGGTAAAGGAATTAAAAACGGGTATTCTCATTATAGGGCCTCGAGGAAGTGGAAAAACATTTACGATTGAAAGTATTGCTGATTTATTTGGTGTGCCCTCAACGATAGAGGATGCGACACGTTTTACGCCACCTGCCTATCAAGGTGCTGATATTGAAGATATTTTAATGAATCTTTATGCCAAATCTGAAGAGAAAAAGGAGATTTTTGAACATGGGATTGTCTTTTTAGATGAAATCGATAAGATATGTAAAAGAACAGATCCTAAAGACTATGCTTTAAAAGAAAGTATCCAAAATGGCTTATTGACGATTCTTCGAGGAACAACCATCCACAAAAAAGTTCAAAAAGGTTTTACTGAAGAGACAATTCCTTTAGATACATCAAGATTAACTTTTGTATTATCAGGTGCTTTTGAAGAACTTTTGGATAAAGAAGAAATTACAAAAGAGGATTTAATAAAATATGGAATGATTCCTCAACTTGCAGATAGAATTCATCTTATTATAAGAACAAAAAATCCAACTAAAGAAGATTTGAAAAGAGCTTTGACAGAGGGAGAATACAGTTATCTTAAATTATTGGAAGAATATTTAAAATTGTATGAAATTCCTCTTCAAATAGAAGATGATTTTATTGATTATATCGTGGAAGTAGCTTTTAACTTGGGAACTGGTTATCGTGCTTTAAGTACAGCTCTTACGGAATACTTAAGTCCAATATTATATGATCTTTATGATGGTAAGTTGGAAACTGTAAAGTTATCTAAAAAAGTAAAGGAGTATATAAATGAATAAACAAGAGATAATGAATCTCGTAAATCGTTGTGAAGAAGATTTAAAAGAAGAGTTTAGTAAAATAGATGCAAATGCTTATTATTTTAGTGAGAAAGTATTATATGCCATGCAAGAAAATCACTTATCTGAAAGTGCTTTTGCAGAAACTACAGGCTATGGGTATAACGATTTAGGAAGAGAAACGATAGAAAAAATCTATGCTAATATCTTTCATGCTGAAGATGCTTTGGTGCGCAATCAATTTGTATCAGGTTCTCATGCTTTAAGTGTGACGCTTTTTGCCCTTTTAAGACCAAATGATTTATTGCTCTCAATTACAGGACTTCCATATGATACCCTTCATGAGGTGATAGGAATTAAGGAAAATGCCTCTTCTTTAAAGGCATTTGGTGTGGAGTATGATCAAATTGATTTAGTGGAAGATGATTTTGATGATGAAAAAATTGAAGAATACATAAAAAATCATAAAGTAAAAGTGATTGAAATTCAAAGAAGTAAAGGATATTCTACAAGAAAGAGTTTGACAATCGATAAACTTGAAAGAATTATTAAAAAGATTAAGAAAATCGATAAAGATATTATCATCATGGTCGACAACTGTTATTGTGAATTTGTGGAAAAAATAAGTCCAATAGAAGTAGGTGCTGATATTGTCGTTGGGTCACTTATTAAGAATTTAGGTGGAGGAATTGCGCCTAATGGAGCTTATGTTGTGGGACGTCATGACTTAGTAAATCTTGTTGGTGAAAGACTTACTTTACCGGGAGAGGGAAGAGAAGTTGGCCCTACTTTAGGTGTGAACAAGTCCATCTTACAAGGATTATTCTTTGCACCCTCTGTTGTTGCTAGTAGCCTAAAGACAGCTATATTAACAGCTAAAGTGATGCAAGAATTAGGTTACAAAGTGTCACCTGATGCAAATGAAGTAAGAGCTGATATTGTTCAAAATGTTGAATTTGGAAATGCGGAAAAATTAATTCGCTTTGTTCAAGGGATACAAGCTGGATCTCCAGTAGATGCCAGTGCATTGCCACTTCCATGGGATATGCCGGGATATGATGATCAAGTGATTATGGCAGCAGGATGTTTTACACAAGGAAGTAGCATTGAACTTTCCTGTGATGGACCAATAAGAGCCCCTTATATTGCTTACTTGCAAGGAGGTCTTACCTATGACTATGGGAAATTGGGCCTTCTAAAAGCGATAGAATATTTGGAGGAAAAATGAAAAAACGGTGGGATTTAAGCCATTTGTATAAAAGTACAAATGCATGGAGAAAAGACAAAAAAATCTTAGAAGAGAAAATGAATTCTTTAAAAGATGCGTTAGAAAGTGAGTTTAAAGTGGAGAAGTTACCCCTTTACTTACGAGCACTTTTTGATGCTTATGAACTCATGGAGCCCGTCTATTGTTATCCTAGGAGAATTCTTGATATCAAAGACAATCATGAAGAAGCAGGGGAGATGATGAAAGAAGCACTTGCTTTATTTGACGTTTATCTTGAACTTGAAAATAAAATAAAGAAAGAAACAATTGCCCATCGTGAAGACATTGATTTAAAAGATGAGGATTTCTCTTACTGGTCCATTTGGATTAAACAACTGTTAAAAAAGGCAGATCATGTAAGTAGTGATGCAGAAATAGAAAAGCAAATTTGGAGTGAAAAATTGGAACGAAGCAATCAATATACAAATATAATGAATAACCTTTTATTTCCTTCCATACTAGTAGATGGAGAAGAAAAAGAAGTGACATTAAAAAATGTAACAAGTCTTTTAAAAAGCGACAATGAAGCGATTCGTAGAGAAACCTATATATCTTATATGGAAGGATATAAAAGAATTGAAGAAAGTGTCATTCCTTTATATTTAAAAAAGTTAAAACTTGATATTGACTTTGCTAAAAAGAGTCACTATAAAAGTCTATCAGATATGAAAATGGCTGAACATGGATTAAGTGCTGACTTTTTAAATACTTTGTTTGATATGATTGACAGTCATATTCATCTTGCTCATCAGTATGAGTCTTATCGAAAAGAAACATCTGGTCTTAAAGAAATGCACCTTTATGATTTTTCTACTGTAAATAGTGGCAAGTCAAAAAAATATAGTTTTAAAGAAGCTTATGAATTGGTCCGTGCATCCTTATCTCCTTTAGGTGACGATTATTTACTTAAGGTAGATGAACTTTTGGAAAAAGGATGCTTTGATATATATCCAAGAGAACATAAACAAAAAAGATCAAGTACAAGTTTATCCTATAAAGGACTTCCCTATGTAATGTTAAATTTTACTGGTGATCTTTTCAATGTAAAAACACTTGCTCATGAGATTGGTCATGCTATGAATGTGGAGTATTCTAAAAAAATAAATAGAATTGAATATTTTGATATTGATTTTCTTTTGACGGAAATTGCCTCTCATGTAAATGAAGTCCTTTTCTATGAATATTGTTTAACGCATACAAATGTAGATAAAACAACTATACAAACGAATGCTATAGATGTCCTTAAAAATTCGCTTTTTCACCAAGTAATGTTGATGGAATTTGAAGATACCATTATTAAAAAAATAGAAAATGAAGAGGAAGTTACAGCTCTTTTTATGAATAAGCTTTATCTTTCTTTGCTTGAAAAGTATTATGGGCAGGATGTTGTTGTTGATGAAATATGTCAATATGGATGGCTTTACATAAGACATTATCTCATGCAAGATAGCTATTATTTATATCTCTATTCCATTGGAACTCTTGTAGGTACAGAAATTGCCTTGCGTATTTTAAAAGGAGAAAAAGGGCTAGTAGAAAAATATAAAAAACTTTTAGCTGTTGGAAATACAGTAACTCCAGAGGAGGCTTTAAGAATAGTAGGTATTGATCTTTATGATAAAGAGTATGCTGAAAATACATTTGCCTATTTTGATAAGACGGTAGAAGAATTAAAAAAGAGATAGTTTGGTATAACCGTCTTTTTTATATATTCGTTTTTGACTCAAAAAGCCATTGCTTTATCATTTATTATTGACATAACTTAATAAAATGAGTAAGATAGTTTATCAAAAGGAGAATTGATGTATGGACCAGATAAAAAGAGAAAAAATTATTTTAAATGAGGTTAGACATTTAGTAACAAATAATTGTAATTTAGCTTGCAAACATTGTTATAATCGTGCTGGAGAAAACAAAAACATGAAAGCACGTGTATATTCACAAGAAGAATTAGATAGATTTTACCATTATTATAAACCAGAGGTTGTTTCGGCTACAGGAGGAGAGCCTCTACTTGAATATAATACGGTAAAACAAATTGCGAAAAGTTTATCTGCTTATGGAGCAGAAATGGAATTGGTAACAAATGCCTATTTATTAACAAGAGCAAAACTTGATGAATTATTATCTATAAATCCCAATTTATCTTGTCAAATATCTCTTGACGGTATGGAAAAAATGCATAATCAAATGAGAGGAAATGAAAACGCCTTTGTACGTGCTATTGATGGAATTAAAGCTTGTTTAGATTTTGATATTCCGGTTAAGCCAAGACTCACTTTAACACAAGAAAACTATGAAGAGACTTTTAGAGTTATAGACTTTCTAAATCGTATGACAAATGCTGATAGTAAAATGAAATTGGTCATAAGACCTGTTGTCAATTTTGGACGTGCTCGTGATAACGAAATTGTTTCCGTACCTCAAAGTGAAAGTGAATTAAAACGTATTTTTAATGAATGCTCTGATCATATTCCTGTAGGTGTAACAGAAAGATGTGGCTATTGCACAAATTCATTGGCTATTGATTATAAAGGCGATATGTATGAATGCTGTTATTTAATTCCAATGCCAGAATATTATATTGGGAATATTACAGATGATCAGGAAAAATTAACACGCAATAGTGAATTTATGAATCATAAGGGAAAATGCTATATTAAAGATCAAAGGAAACTATATTAATGAGTCGCCATGTAATTGAATTTGATGTTACTGACAAAATAAGCTATCAAGATTATAGATGTATTATAGAGGAATTGACAAGATGGTATGAAGAGAGAATGAAAGAGATTACAAATCAATATGAAAAACTTCTTTATACACAAGATTTTGATCAAGTATTTGATATTATACAGAGTCATAAAATAGTAATAGTAGAGTTGATCAAACAATTGGTAAATAGATTTGATCTTGAAAATCAGCAAATAGCTGTTTATTTAAGCAATAGTTTTGCTCGGGGAACAAATTTAATAGACAGTGATATTGATTTAAATTTCATGTATGAAGATTTTGTTAATGGGCAAAAATATGAAGAACTTGTCTCTCATGCCTTGGCAGAAATCACTTCAAGATATCGTGATTTTATTCATGACTCTATAAGCCATCGATTACCAAAGGAAGCAAGTGAAGTTGAACTTGGAGATGAAGTTATTTATGAACTTATTTTTTCAGATGATAAAATTCAAGACCGTATTACCAAGGGTAATGAACAATTAATGTTTAAATTATATCATTCTTATAAAGATATCAATTCTTTTGCAAAATATTATACGGAGAGAATAAATTCAAAAGAAATTGATGAATGGATTTATTTTCAAACAATGGTTTATTCATCTCCTGATTATTTGGATTGCCTGTTTTCCTATATTTGTGAATTAGAAAGTAAAACGGCTCATTTACACTTTAATGAGTATAAATTTTCATTACAAAGTAAAATTTTGAGTGCTTTAAGAACTGCAGAAAAAATGGAAACAAGTGATATGGCTGAGTTTAAAAAAATCTTTAAAAATGATATGTACAAATATCTTTATGAAACACTTATTATTTTAAAGAAGGAAAGAATAATTAATGGTAAAGTATGTACATTTGAAAGTGTGGAAGAATTAGTAAGATTGTTAAACAGTAAGAGTCAAAAGATTGTGAAAAAATATATAGGCCATGTGATGTTATTTAATTTTATATGTGATAAATATGGAATTGAATTTAGAACGAGGTATCATCAAGAAATACCTGATTCTTTTATCACATTTTATAAAGAATGCTTACATATAAAAGAGGAACCAATAGAAATATTTAAAGGACTTGTAAAAGAATTGTTAGAATGCTTATTAGAAGAATTAAGAACTATAAAAAAATATACCTTTACTTATGACCATTTTGATCCTCGATATGAACAGATAAACATTGAAAACTATAGTCCACTTTCGAGGGTTAATGAAGTTTCAAAAGTATATCAACATGATGCATTTTTAATGCCCTTTGTAGAGATAAATGAGAGAATTATTCCAATGCATCCTGATACTTTGGACGATCTTCATATTCCTAGAGATCATATCACAAGATATGAACTTGTTTATCCAACATCATCTTTTAGAACAGTTTATTCTAGTGATAAAAACATTTGCTATAAGTTACCTGTATTAAGACAAATTACACGAAGTATTCGTAATTTACCTAATAAAGAACTGAAAAGAAGTGAAATTGCTCAAGAAGAATTATCAAAATATGTCTTTCCTGATTTTACTTATTTAAAAGAAGAATGTTTCTATGGAGAAAAGGAAGAATATAATTATATTATTCGTGTGATGCCCGATAGAAAAGTTTATCCGTGGTTTTATTGCATTGCATCAGGGAAGTTCCCTAAAAGTTTTATGATAAAATGCATCGAAAAGATGATTTCTATATGGATGTATTATGCCAGTTTAGGCATCTATTTTGAATCGGCTCATACGCAAAATTTTTTAGTTGATGATGAGACTAATATTTATTATCGTGATTTATCAGATATCAGAATATTAAAATATAGTATAATGACACCGTCATATATTGATGAGTTAAAGGATAAACGAGAGATGCATTCTGTATTTTTTGACCGTTCTATGTGTAGTCAAAATATTGAACATTTTATCAAATATTGTAAAGAAATAACAAATGAAGATATAGAATATATCAAAATGATTATCGATAGAGAAATTGAAAAATTCGGGATTGAATTTCCTGATTATTCAATGAACTATGACAAAAATAGAGAAGGACATCACCCAATAAAGACAAAAATAGTTCGATTACGGTCATAACTGCTTTATTTAAATAAAGAGTTCAGTTCATTTTTGAACTCTTTTCAATTCTCTTAAATTGTTATATAATGATAATACGGAGTTGGTTGTAATGAAAATACTCAGAATCTTTCTTGTTGGTATTACAGTATTTATTGTTGCTACGATTATAGGTGTTGAAAATCTTCTCAATAGTAGTGCAATTTTAAAGAATTTTAATATTCTTTCGGTTGATAATAAATCGACAAAGTTTACCGTGGAAGTAGAACCTGTAAAAGCAGCAGTAGAGTATAAGATTACAATTATCAGTGATGACGAGAGAAAGGTCTTTGAAACGACAAGTAAGGATCCAAAAACAGAGATTGAACTTACCAATTTAGTACATAACAAAGAATACTCTTTAATGGTTTATGCTATTGATTCGGTAGGAGATAGTAGGCCAGCGAATAAAGATTATATTTTCGTCTGGAATGAACCAAGTATAAAAAGAGATATCTCCATTCTATTAGACAATAAAGATTATACACTTCCAATACTTGGAGATTTAAGTAGTGGAAAATATTCCATTGTAATAAAAAAGGGAGAAGAAGTCGTTGTTAATGAAACTTTAAAGAAAAACGATTTTGTTTTTGAGAGTAAGTATTATAAAGATGAGGTCGCTAAATTTGATGTCAGTATTATGAATGATGATACAGTGATTGATTCCATTACCTTGTTTAATAAGCAAAATCCTATAACCGACATGAAGATTACTTCTCTAGAAGAAAATCAAGTTCTTCCTTTAAATGATGTGCCTTTGTTATTTGAGGGTGGAGATTATGCAAAAGAGTATACTATTCAAATCTATGAAGAAGGGAAAATGCTAAAGGAGACAAATACAACAAAAAAACAAGTGATTATTTCTAAAGAATTTTTCACTATATCCAAAAAATATACTTTTAAAATTATTGCTAAATATGATAAGTTTGAAAAAGATACAGAAGTCAATATTTTAATGAGTGATAAAGAACAATTGCAACCTGTTTATATCTCCAATAATTGGCGATATGTAAAGAAAGGAAGTAAGATTACGCTTTCTTGTCAAGATAAAGATGCTTTAATCTATTATACTTTAGATGGAAAGTCACCTGAAAGTTTTGGGACTCTTTATACAGAACCGATTACAATCGATAAAGATGTTACCATTAGAACGGTTGCT
The DNA here is from genome assembly GCA_964634785.1 of uncultured Muribaculaceae bacterium. Classification (GTDB taxonomy): domain Bacteria; phylum Bacillota_I; class Bacilli_A; order RF39; family UBA660; genus CAG-582. The sequence continues at coordinate 15,856 of CAZWKF010000008.1, read as the reverse complement.
GTCAATGATAAAAAGTATAATAGTATTATTAAAGATTATCCCATCCATGTAGGAGAGAAAAAAGAACTTAAAGTATATATTAGTCCGTCTAATCAACATCGAAATTTGGGCGTAAGTGAAGTAGGATATACGAATGAAATGGATGAAATGAATGATGTTGCCAATTATGTAGTGGAACGTCTAGAACAATTTGGGGTAAAAGTGTATCGAAATAATTCCAGTGGGAATATTAACTTGTGGTTAAAAGATAGCAATTATTATGGAGTAGATGTCCATTTAGCCATTCATTCAAATGCCTCTAATGAACATGATAATTATGGGGTAGAAACATGGATTCATAATGAAACATCAAATACCTTTAGTTTAGGAAATATTATTCAAGAGAATCTTTCTAGTATTTATCCTTATAAAGAGTTAGAAAATTATAATCGTGGAGTAAAATATGCGAATGGGGCATTGGGAGAAGTCAACGATAACTATTTGCCATTTGGTATTCTGGTAGAAGTTGCGCATCATGATTATAAAAATGATGCCTTATGGATGATGCAAAATAAAAAACTAATTGGTTATAATTTAGCTGATAGCATCTTAAAATATTATCAAGTTATAGACTAAAATGTCGAAAGCCTTTTCAGGGCTTTTTTATTTTTATATAGTAAGGATGGTGATCCTTATAGAAAAAGTTAATAAGATGTTTGATGTTATGCTTGATTGCATAGAGGAAGTGAAGGTATTGTTAGAAAGAACTTCAAAATAAGTTCTTTTTTTATCAAAAAATGTAAAACAAAAACTAACATAGAAAGCCAGAGAATTCTTACAAAATAAAATGTTTACAGATACTATTTTTATAAGAGTAGTGATATAATTATATTGTAAAAGTTATAATTTCATTATGTTAATAATACCATCATTTTTATTATTAACATTTGCATCATGAGGGGGGTTCAAATGATGAATTAATATTGTCAATAAAAAATATTTTAAAAAAAGTCGAAGGTGGTATTTATTCTGAAAAAATAAAAGCAGAAAATACGATTTATGATGTGTATTTTATAGAAGAGACATCTACACTCTTAATTCTTTTGGAAGAAGAAAATTACAATTATTTTATATCTTACAATTGCATATATGAAAATGCTTCCTATGACAAAACTAATGAAAATTTAAAAGGTTTTAAATGAGTGTACTTACGATAAAAATAATAATTCAAAATCTACTTGTGATAGTAATATAATCAATACCCTAAATCTCATAATTAAGAGTATTCTAAAAGAAGGGGCTTAACAAGACCTTTCTTTTTATGGCATTCTTTGCTATGTTATGGTTAGAAACGGAGTGGAGTAAATGAAAAAAATTTATGTCTTAATATTATTATCTATGCTATTTGTTGGTAAAGTAAATGCTGATGAAATATATTATAAAAATGAAAACAACGTCGTACTAACTAAGCATGAATACAATACGATAAGTGAGTTTTACTGGGAAGGGTATCAAGAAACTCTTTCCATAGAAGATTTTTATTTTTTAAAAGAAAACGGACTTTTTGAGAATAAAGTAAATTCCGTAGAAATAAACGACAATCCAATTAGCTTGTACTCAGTAGAAGAACATACAACTGCTAATAAATCTTTAAAAATGAGTATTTCTTGTTCATCTAATTGTGTTGTAGCAATTTCACTTAAATGGATTAATCTTCCAAAAATTAGAAGTTATGATATACTTGGAATTTATCTTGACAATACAAGAGTTATTCAAGAGACTAAGCTTAGAATTGATACTAATAGAGGAAAAACAGAATATTCATATGATAAAAAAGAGACAAATGGTATTGGTACTTCATTCAAATTACCTACTGATGTTACATATCTAAATGTGGCAAAAACTTTAGTGGTTGAAAAAAGGGTACAATAAAAGCAAGTTATCAACATGCTAGAAAAAATATATCATATGGCCAATAGTAAAAAATATTCATTTAATAAAGGTGGTATAGGTGGAGTTTTCAAATTTGGAAAAGGAATTCAAAGTTATTATGATTGTATGCTAGGAGTAGATTCGAATTTAATATAGATGATCATATAATGGAGAGGAATGGTGATGTTTAAATTTTATATGATTAGTAAATAATAGTGAGGTGATGAAAAGAAAAATAAAAAATTTAATTTAAGAAAGGAAATTAATATGAATAAGAAAATAATTATCATAGTTAGTAGTATTGTAAGTGTTCTATTAATCAGTGTAATTGGTGTAATATATTTAAATAAAAATAATGTGGAACATAAAAATGAATCAAATTCATCGTTAAAAGTAAATAATACTACTCCAAATAATAGTGAAAAAGAAGTTGAATATTCGGACGTAAGAAAAATAATGGATGATGAATATTTAAAATCTCTAAAAGAAAAACTAAGTATCACAATAAAAGATACAGAAAAATATATAGATAGATTTATACTACCTAAAAAGATTGGTAGTAAAAATGTAAAAACTATAGATGTCAATAATTTTTACAAACAATATAATCATATCTATGATGGAATAATAGAAAATATAAAGAAAGGCGAGGAAATCGATATTAAATATCCGAAAGATTGGAAAGTTCTTAATATAGAAAATTTACAAGATAAGAATCTTAATTATAGTAAAAATACAAGAGAGATTAAGATTATTAGTTGTGGTAAAGGAATATATAAATTAGAATTTCAACTTGAAAATGGTGATATAGTTAATTTGATTTTCACATAGGAATTGAAAATATGAAAAAAAATAATTTAATAAAGTATCTATACTTTTTGCTAATAATCACAACTATAGCAGTGACACCAAATGTTTATGCAAAAAATAGAGCATATAGTGTAGGAGCAAAATGGGTAAATGAAACAAAAGATGATTTCACAGTAAATGTAAAAAATGCTTCAAATGCTTATGGCTGGTTAGCTAATTATGACTCATATTATAGTTTACAGCCAGACTTTAACTATATGAAAGGCTCAAGGTTAGGAACATCTCAGATATACTTTATCAATGGACATGGTAGTGCTGATGTTATACAAGTTTATGCGAAAGATTCAGCAAATTATAGAACAGGTATTAGTAGATTTAATGATGGGTATACTTATGGCGGTTTTAAATATGCTGGGTTAAATGGGAGAAGTATGTCTGGAACAAAACTAATTACCTTTGCAGGATGTTCAACAGCTAGAACTTATACAAATATTACAAATACGGCTGTTGATCAAGGGGCAAAATGTGCTGTTGGTTTTAAGGATCCTATTACATCTAGATTTTATGATGGACCTAATTGGTTGAAAAAATATAACAACGTTTTAGGAAATGGATATTCTGTCCAGCATGCAATTAATAGTGCTGTAACATCTTATCCAAATTGCGACTTGAGCACTCATGTACAAGTAAGAGGAAATTCGAAAATAACTCTAGGAACTTTAGCCAAGTCTGTTTCTAAAACCAACTATTATAGTAGCAATATGCAAAATGTCACAAAAGAAGAGTTAGAATTTTTAATTCCAATTGAAGATGAATATTTATTCTTAGATTATAATGATGATATTACGATAGACTTTAGCAATATGAAAAAGGATGATTTGAATTTAATAATCAAATATATAAAATCTTATGATAAATACTTTGATAAAAATAATTATAAATTATCTTATAACGCAATCAATGCTGAGAGTGGCTACGGATATATTATGTTTACATATTATATTAATGGTAAAATTGAAACAAATAAAGTATATCTTGTACAAGTAGACAACTTTAAAATAAAGAATATTTTATTTGCTGGAGTAAAAAAGAATAATATTAAAAACATTGGGCTAGTTAATAATGAAAAACTAATAGATAAAGTCAATAACTTTGAAAGGAATGAAAAGTCAGAAAAAATTATGGCGTCTAATGATTCTAATATCTTTAAAAGTCGATCTATTTTAACTAATGATTATTCACTTGATAAAAAGATGTTAAAAGAAAATATTATAAAAGCAAATGAAAAATATTTCTATGATTATAACAGCAATGAATTAAAATACAATATAGATTTTTTTGAAACAGACGGAAATATTGTTTATGATGGGCAAAGTTATCAACATTATTATCGAATAGTGGCTGTTAATAATACTATTTCTTATTGTTTTAATATACTAAAGGGGACTGGTAAAAAATTAAGTAATTAGTTTTTTACAGTTTCTTTTATTTGCAAAATTAAAAAGGTTTTAAAATTATAAGACATCAGTTCTTTTAAGTACAAAACAAATGTTTGACAATTGATTTTCCCTATGATATGCTTTCATTACAGGAGGGTTAAGAAAGTGAAAAGGCTAATTGTATTTATTTGTTTGATTCTATTATTGACAGGATGTAAGAGAGTACAAGAAGTGGAAGTGAGTAATCATGTTTTTGATGCTGTTCCGACATCTGTAGTGAATTCGAGTGAGAAAAAAAGACAAACAACAGAAGTGAGAAAGACAGGGAAAGGAAATACAAAAAAGAGAACAACAACGACGAAGAAGACAAGCCTAGAAAAGGAAAAGACAATAACAACAAAGGCAAAAAGTAGTAAAGAGCAAAAGCTCCTTGCATTAAAGAGAAAGTATCCTGAGGGAATGAGTTGGACAGAAGAAAAAGAATATGCATGGCATGGAGGCATTTGGAAAAGAGGCTTCGGGTGTGCGGCCTTTGCTTTCCTTTTGAGTGATGCCTTATACGGTGAAAAGGCAGCTAAAAAAAGTGTTGATTTTGTTCATATTGAAGTAGGAGATGTCATAAGAATAGTAGAGGATACACATTTTGTCGTGGTATTAGAGGTGCATAAAAACGAGATTGTAGTTGCTGAAGGAAATTATGATGGAAAAGTGCATTGGGGAAGAAAAATAAAAAGAACCGAGATTGGGAAAGAAAAAGATTATATTTTAAAGAGAGGGTAAAAAAGATTGTCGAACAAGAGAAAAAGTTTTATAATAAAATGAGAAGGTGAGTAGTATGAAAAAAATTATTTTAGGGGTTGTTTGTGTTGTTGTTCTTATTGGAGGTATCTTTTTATTAACTCTAGGACATGGAACAAGTGAACAAGAAGAAGGAAGTAAGGAGACTACAGGGGAGAAGAAGGAAGTCAATATTTCACTAAACTATATGGGTGCAAATGTCACTCCGGGGAAATATTTTAATGAAAAGAGCGTTGAGAAGGAAGCAAAGAAGTCTGTTCTTCCAAGTTGTGCTTTTGCAGGAAATGATACCGTATTTACTTATGACAATATGGAAATGATGACCAATCAACAAAATGATAAGTTGCTTATTTATTCTATCTTCTTCATTGATGATACCGTGGAAACGAATGAAGGAGTTAAAATAGGAGACTCTAAAAATAAAATGATTGAAGTCTATGGAACAGATTATGTCGATGATATTTCCCTATGTACTTATACGGATAAGGGTGGAAAGATTATCTTAAACTTCCAAATTGAAAATGACACCATTACAGGAATTGAATATCGCTTAAAAATTTAATGAGGGATTTAATGATGGAAGGATTTTATCATCAAATAAAAATAGGGGTGTTTCTATTTCTGATTATTATCATTAATATTCTTTTAGTGCATCTTCATTATCGCCCTAAATTTAAAGATGTGACTGTTGAACTAGGAACGAAGGAAGTCCAAGCAAAACAATTTGTAACAGCTAAATTATATGAGAAGGGGACACGTTGTAAGAGTGATTTAGAGCATATTGATTTAGGAACAATTGGGGAGCATTCGATTACTTTAAGTTATGGAGGTAAAGAAGAGACTGTTAAATTACATGTTGTCGATACAACACCACCTGAAGTTGAGTTTTTAGATTTAGAAGAGGGACCAAATTATTCCTTTCATGCAGAAGATTTTGTGAAAGTAGCACGTGATGAATCAAACTATACGATTAAAAGTATAACAGAACTTGGAGACTTAACTGTAGGAAGTTATAAAGTGATTGTTGTAGTGGAAGATGATTATGGAAATAAAACAGCTCGTGAATGTCGATTAAATATCAATCTAGTTCATGCGGAAATTACGCATGAGTTAGGAGAAAAATTAGAAAAGTCGGAAATATTAATAGATGAAAAAGTGGGAAGTAAGGAACTTACAAATTCTGTATTGTCCTCTGTAAATACAAATGAAGTGGGAGAATATGAGATAAAATTTTCTTATAAAGAAAAAGAGTATAAGACAAAGGTTACCGTAAAAGATACCAAAGGACCTGATATAACCGTTAACAACTTAAAAGTTTATATTGGTTCAAAAGCGAAAAAGAACGAAGATTTCTTACGCAAAGTAACGGATCCTTCAGGAGTAAAGGATGTTCGTTATGAAGGAAAATTAGATTATTCAAAATTAGGAGAACAAAAACTCAAGATTATAGCCACTGATAATCTAGGAAATACATCTACTGCTACAGCTACATTGACTGTAAAAAAAGATGATGAGGGACCTGTGTTCTCAGGATTAAAAGATATTACCATTAGAAAAAATGAGAGTATTAATTATGAAGCCGGAGTAAAAGCAGTGGATAGAAAAGATGGAAATTGCTCTTTTACTGTAGATTCTAGTAAAGTGCATACCAATGAAACGGGAACATATTATGCGATCTATAAGGCCTCTGATGCATCCAATAATACGACAACCAAGAAGCGAAAAATAACGGTACTTTATGACTCTACTGATGTTGATAAAATGTTCGATGAATATTTTGACAAACATTTAAAGGGGAAATCGGTTTTACAAATTGTTAAATATGTCAAGAAACATATTGATTATACGCATCGCCGAGGAAGCGATCCCCTCTATATTGCTTTAACACAACATAAGGGTAGTTGTTATGGACATGCTTTATTTGTAAAAAAGGCTTTAGATAAAATGGGCATAAAAAACTATATGGTGGAGACGACAAATAAAACCCATTTTTGGAATTTAGTCTATGAGAATGGAAAATGGAGACATTATGATTCAACTCCGGGGGAGCATATAGTAGGGCCAGCAACGGACAAAGAAAAATTACATAGTCGGGCGATGGCTGGAAGAAAATGGGATACAAGTAAATATCCAGCAGCTAATTAATTAGAAGAAACCTTATGAATGCGATAAGGTTTTTTTGTGTAAATTTTTATAAATATAGTAAAAAATACCATAACTATATTGACACGATTTAAACATATGGTATATAATACTTTATGTAAAGGAGATTGATATGAAATATATTGATGAGGTGAATTTAAATAAGAAGAGAGTTCTACTTCGTTGTGATTTTAATGTGCCAATTGAAAATGGAATTATAGAAGACGATACGAGGATAAGAAGAGCCCTTGACACAATAAGTATTTTGCTTAATGAGGGATGCAGTATTATCTTAATGAGTCATATGGGAAGGATTAAAACAAAGGAAGATAAAAAAGTAAATTCCTTAAAAATGGTTTCAGAGAGATTGGCTGAATATTTAAAAAAAGAGATTGTCTTCTTTGATTATCCTGTTTCCGATGAGATTACAAAAAAAGCGCAGAATTTAAAATCGGGAGAGATCATATTTTTAGAAAATACTAGATTTTGTGATGAGGGAGAAAAATTAGAAAGCAATAATGATTTAGACCTTGCTTCTTACTGGGCTTCCTTAGGAGATGTCTTTGTTTTAGATGCCTTTGCATCTATGCACCGAATTCATGCTTCAACCGCGGGAATTTCAACATTTTTGCCCACTTATTATGGATTAACGGTAAAAGAGGAACTTACGGATCTTGAACCCCTTATTCATGATATCAAAAGACCATTTACAGTATTTATGGGGGCTTCTAAAATAGAGGATAAAATAATCTACATAAAACAATTGCTTCAAAAGTGTGATTATCTTCTTTTGGGAGGAGGAGTTGCTAATTCGTTTTTATACAGTTTAGGAGAAGATATCGGCAATAGTATTCATACGACTTCTAAGACTTCCTTAGAAGAATTAAGAAAACTTTTCCATGAGTATCGTGAAAAAATTGTCTTGCCAACTGACTTTCTTAGAGAAGGAAATGAAATACATGATATAGGAGAAAAAACGATAGAAAATTTTAGAGAGTATTATAAGCAAAGCAAAACGATTTTTATGAATGGAACTCCAGGACAGTTTGAAAATCCCGCTTATGCTAAGGGTACTAAACAATTGATGCAATCTTTAAAAGAAATTGATGCAATAAAAATAGCTGGAGGTGGGGCTACTTTGAATGCTATCACTAAGTTTGGCTTTGAAGAGTATTATACCTATCTTTCTTCAGGAGGTGGAGCATCCCTTGAATATATTTCATCAAACCATTTAAAAGCAATGGATTATATCGAACAGAATAGTAAACGATTGATAAAAAAGTAGGAGGAGAAAAATGAAAGAAAAATTTTTAATGTTATGGCCAAAATCAAAAGAAGTAACGCATATTAACTATCACTTCTCACAATTTGGAGAATATATTGCCTATTTAGAAAAGAAATTTCCCGAGCAAATCCTCTATAAAGACGGGGATGTTGAAGGATCCCTTGGATACGAAAGTGATGAAGAAATAGTAAGATTAATTGAACAAGAAAATATTCGTAAAGTTATCATGCAAATTACTTATGAAAATGCTGGGAGTGCAAAAGATTTAATTGAACTTATAAAAAAACATTATCCAGAAGTTTCAATTATGGGCTATGGAACCATTCCAAGATTATATCCCGAATTATTTGAAGACATTCCTATTGATGCATTAGCTAGTTCGGGTCATGATCAAAAATGTATTGAATCTTTTTTTAAAAATGACATATCTGGTTTAAAAATAAGAAGTCAGGGGAATAACTTTATGGAACTTTCTAAAGGAGGCTATATTGAAAATGATGAATGGACGCATACACCGATGGATTTATCCAAATCTTATTATGAAGCGAATCAACATGCAAGGTATGTGTTAAATGTAAGTACAGGATGTCCTTTTAACTGCGAACATTGTCTATTACAACTCACTGAGGGAAGAAAGGAACGAAGAAGAGCCATTGAAAGCATCGATCAATCCTTAAGTGAAATTGAGCATGAATTTCCCTATATTGAGTTTTTTGCGGCCAATTTAACACTAGATCAAGCTTATGTTTTAGAACTCTGTAAAATGTTAAAAGAGAATCATCCTCATATCACTTGGGGATGTGCAACCAGAATTGATGAGGTTACTCGTAGTAAAGATGCTCATCTTTTGATGGATGATCGAGAACTATTAAAGAGAATGAATGATGCTGGATGTACCTTAATTGGTTTAGGAGTAGAGGGAATTACTGGAAACCTAAATGCCATTCATACTAAAGATTTTAAATTTGAAAAAACTGACCAAGCAATACGCAACATTCAAGAGGCAGGAATAGTAGCAAAAGCAATGATTATGCTTCGCATACCAAACCAAACGAGACAGGATATTATCAACACCTTTTACTATCTAACCAAAATGAATGCTTTCATTCGTCCAACTTTATATACGCCTTATCATAAGATCAATCCGCATAATGTAAGTCTTTATGATTTGTATCGATACAATCGAAAAAAACGACCAGATGATGAAGAAAGTCCTGTCTTCGGTATTTGTAATGAACAGTTTGATGCTCTGTTAAAAAGTCCTTCTGATTATTTAGATATCTTGAAGTGTACGGAAGAAGAAATTCATTTAGCAGATGAAATAACGGTCAATAAAGTGAAAGTCTTAATAAATAGAAAGCGCTAAGGAAGTATGCCAAGTATTGCTGCTCATATGGCTGTGATGAAATGTGTAAGCGAAGAATTGGAAATAGAAAGTAGAGATTTTATCAAAGGAAATTTGCTTCCGGATATCCAAATGGAAGACGGACATTACAGGAAACAAGGAAAATACTTTTTAGTGCCTGATGTTCACTACTATAAGAGTCATTTTGATTTATATCATCCACTAAATCTAGGCTATTACGTTCATTTATTATTGGATTATTATTTTTTAGAAGAACTTGTACCCATAAATATTGGCAATTTAGATGTATTTGAAGAAAAAATCATGTATAATGAATATAGCTTAATCAATGGATTGATTGTTCAAGAATTTAAATTAGAAGTCTCAATATTAAAAGAAATTCTAAGTGATTTTCAAGAAAACATAGATCAAGAAAAACTCGCTTATAGCCTGCGATGTTTATCTAATTTATGTGTGGGGAAGACTACCTATTTACATTTTCAAGAGTTTAAAGTATTTCTTTATGAAATAGCAGGAGTAATAGTGAAGGAGATTGAGAGTTATGCAAGTAAATCTAATAAGTTGCTTATTTGTTCTAGAAAGTGAAAAAAATGAGAATATCCGCAAAAACGACATCAAGAAAATAAAAGTACTTGTTTCAAAAGATGAAGAATTGCCAAGTGTTCCTTTTAAGGGAACAGGAATGAAAAAGCAAGTGAAAAAATATCTTACTAGTTTGATTGGAAGTCCTATTTTTCACTTGGAACAAGTATTTACGATAGATTATAAAGATGAATTAGATGTCCTCTATTTGGGAATTACCAATATGGAAAATCTTGTAAAACTTCATAAAGACTATCAACTTGTTGAATTCAAAGTGGAAAACAACAGTCAAATGACATTTGGAGAAAAAATAATTAATTATAAGACAGTTGAAATAGAGGAGAATAATAACATTGAATATATTCATGAAATAAAGACAAAAGATGCCTCTTTGAAAAGAACACTCTTAAATCTTCTTATCTGTTATAAAAAGATAAAAAGCAATATTGATAATACGGATATTTTATTTAAATTTATGGGAAGTTCATTCACTTTGGAAGATGTTCGTATTCTTTATGAGATGATTAAAGAGACAAGTGTTGATAAATCGAACTTTAGAAAAAGAATCATTAAATACTGTGAAAAAATAGAAGGGGAAGAGACGACTAAGAATGGTTTTAGACCTAGTCAAAAATATAAATTTAAACCTTTGAAAGGAGATGTATGGTTATGATTTTGGCAACCAATAATAAAGGAAAATTAGAAGAAATCAGAAAGATTTTAGAAGAATATGAGATTTATTCTTTACAAGAAAAGGGAATTCATGTTGATGTAATAGAAGATGAAGATACTTTTTTAGGAAATGCAAAAAAGAAAGCAATGGAAATTTATGAACTTGCTAGCGAAGAGACAATCGCGGATGATTCGGGTTTGTGTATCGATGCTTTAAATGGATTCCCGGGAGTAATGACACATCGTTTTTTAGGAGAAGATGCGACCGATGAAACGCGCAATGAATATTTAATTCATGAAGTAGATAAATATCAAGATAGAAGTGCTCAAGTTGTCTGTAATTTGGTTTATTATGATGGTAAAGACACGATTGTTGGTGAAGGTATTTTAAAAGGAAGTATTGCTCGAGAATGCAGAGGAGAAAATGGATTTGGGTTTGATGAAATCTTTGAACTTCCAAATGGATTGACTTTAGCTGAATTATCCTTTGAAGAAAAAAATGAAGTGAGTGCTCGTTCTCTTGCTATAAAAGACTTAAAGAAAAAATTAGATGGTAGAAGATAGAAAGTTAACTCTCTATTTTCTGAAATAGATATCAAAAAAATGATGTCTTTTTTTCATATTAGTTCCTGCAATAGATGTTGGATTATGTGGTATAATGATTTTAAAGTGAGATGATTGTTATGCAGAAAATCGATGAAGATTATATTACAAATAGAATAATAGATTATATGGAAAATAAGATTGATGGAAACTGGCATGCTGAAAAAACTATTAAAGCAGATTTACATCAACATGGAGTAGATATTAAATTAATTGGTGGCAAAAGAAATAGTGAATATTTTTTCATAGAGTGTAAGGGTAAATCTTATGCAAAATCTGCACGTTCCATTAATAGAGAGGGTTGGCTAAATGCTTTAGGACAAATAGTTACTAGAATGAATGTTAAAAGATATTATATTTCTAAAAATGGTGGAAAAGAAATAAATAGAGCATATAAATACGGGTTAGGATTATATTGGGAATCTGCTCAAGTTGCACTTAGAAGAATACCAAAAGAAATAGCTCAAGTATTAAATTTATATATTTTTTCAGTTAATGATAAGGGTGAAGTAAAATGCTTTACTCCTAGTCAATTTAAAGATACTGAATACCCAGATGATGTATTCAAATAATATTACGTCACTTGCGTCACTTAAATGTGTGGGAATCCATAATATTAACTGTTGTAAGTTTCACTAACTGACATAAAGGGTTAAAAAAGAGAATCTTTTTAAATATTTACCATAATTATAAAATAGGTTAAAAAAACATTAAAAATTTAACATGTTTGTTGTATATGTTAAAAAAATAGTGTATTATTATATATGAGGAGATGATAATATGAAGTTATTACCATTTAATGATTATGATTTAAAAACACCTAGAATTCTTGAAGCATTAAATGAAGCTTCTAGATCACTTGCAGAATTAAAAGGATTTGCTAATTCAATTCCTAATCAACATATTTTAATAAATGCTATTACAATAAATGAAGCTAAAGATAGTAGTGAAATTGAAAATATTGTTACTACTCATGATAGCATTTATAAAGTTTTAACAGAAAGCGGATATAAAGATGAATCTGCCAAAGAAGTTGTTGATTATAGAAGTGCTATTTGGCGTGGGTATGAAATTATTAAAGAGAAAGGATTTATTTCAACAAATGTTTTAGTAGAACTTCAAGGAATGATTGAACATAATAAAGTTGGTGTAAGAAAGAATCCAGGAACAAAATTAGTTAATAGTAAAAACGGAGAAGTAATTTATACTCCACCACAAGATGAAAAAGAAATAAGAGATTTATTAAAAAATCTTGAAGATTATATTAATGAAAATGATGATGAAGTAGATCCATTAATTAAAATGGTTTTAATTCATTATCAATTTGAATCTATCCATCCATTTTATGATGGAAATGGTAGAACTGGTAGAATATTAAATGTTTTATATTTAGTATTAAATAACCTTTTAGATAGTCCTATTCTTTATTTAAGTAATTATATTAACAAAAATAAAGATCAATATTATAAATTATTTACTGAATTTAGAGAAAATAATAATTATGAAGATTGGATTATATATATTTTAAAAGGAATAGAAGAAACATCTAAAAATACTATTGAATTAATAAGACTAATTCAAGGTGAAATGGAGTCATATAAGGAAGAATTTATGACTAAATTACCTAAAATATATTCTGATGAATTACTAGATTCTTTATTCTTTGAAGTATATACTAGAATCAATTATATTGAAGATAGATGTGGTGTTACAAGACAAACGGCTGCTACATACTTAAATAATTTAGTAGATGTTGGACTTTTAGAATTTGAAAAAGTAGGTAGGGAAAGTATTTATAAAAATACTAGATTAATAGATTTATTAAGTAATTTTTAAAATATATCCTATCGATAACGATGCAATAGACTTTTGCAAATTTTAATCATAAAAAAAAGCATATATAGTAAAAATGCGGCTCTAGATAATCTAGTGGGGAGTAAAAAGAACCTTTTTAGGTAAACTAGTGGGGAGATTTAATAGAAAAGCTAGATAATTTAGTGGGGAGATAGCATGAAAAATGTTATCTCTTTTTTTGATGTTATAATTGTAGTCAAAAAAACATACTAAATATGATATAAGAGAAGAATTATTAAAGATAAATAAAGAGTTACATGACGCATATTTATTAAAAGAATTATTTTTAGATTTAATACATTATAGTAATTATGAATATGCAGAGCAAGAAATAAAGGATTGGATAGAAGTCGTTAGAAGCTATAATATAGAAGAGATGTTGGAAGCAGCAAAAACAATAGAAAATTGGTTGCCATATATAGTAAACTCATTTATAGATGAAAGATTTTCAAATGGATTTACGGAAGGAATGAATAATAAAATAAAAGTAATTAAAAGAGTAGGATTTGGATATCGAAATTTTAAATTTTTTCGATTAAGAACAATGTATATTTTGAATGGAAAAATTAGTGGAATTTCTAAAAAAGATAGAAATGAAAAAAAATGAAAAAATAAAGTGAATCAGCCGAAAAAAACGGGTATAAAAAATTTAATATAAAAAATAAGGGATTAGCCCTTATTTTATAATGGTTTAAATAAAATTAGCTCCCCAGTAAAATATTTAGAGCCAAAAATGCTACATATGCTTTTTTTATTTATAGGTCGCATTTTTAATGCAATGGTATAGGTGTAAAATGTGTGTACAATTTAGCTGAAATTCTAACTTTTCTCTTGAAATTTGGTGCAAAAAAAAAAAAAAAAAGTGTAAAATATAAATTAGAGAGTAGAGAAATTTTTTATCTTTTAGAAAGTAGGAAAGAATATGAAAAATAAGAAAATGATTATGGCACTTGCCATTACATTAATGGCCATAGGTTTTGCGGGTGTATCAACAGTACTATACTTAAATGGACAAACCTTTGTAGCAAGTAATACAGGAGACTTTGATGTATACTTTAGTAAAGCAATAGAAAATGGAACAGAGAATGCAAGTATTATCAAAGATAAAACACATATAGAATTTACAACCGAGTTAACAGGATTAAATGATAAGTATGTGTTAGATTATGATGTAACAAATGGAAGTAAACAATATGATGCAAATTTAGTGATGAACTGCACAGGAGGAAATGAATACTTACGTGTTAGTAATAGATTTGATACAACAGAAATACTACCAGCAAGAACGACAAGAAGCGGGGTATTAACTTTAACAGTAATAAAAGTTCCTCTAACAGAAATGAGTGTTTCTATTTCATGTGAAATAAGTGGAAATGCTGTTGAAAGAGATGCAGCAGGTGGAGATGCAATAGAAAAAGAACAAGTAGATGGATATTTAGCAAGTGCAGTACCTCTTAATAAAAACGAGGGAAAACTGCAGGAAGAATTTATTATAAAAAAATTTGGAACAGTAGAAAAAGCGAATGAATGGCAACAAGAAGTATGTAAGGAAGGTTATGATTCAGAAACTTGTCAAAACGCACAGAATGAATTCCGTAAAGAATACGAAGCGTGGAAAATAACTAAATATGGTTCATATCTATGGAGTGGCCTAGATGAAGTACTTCAAAATCTTACATCTGCAGATAATCAAGTAAAGGCTTCTGTTCAATTTTTAGCAAACGAAACATTGCCAGCAAGTGTTCCGATAGAAGGTGAATCTGTAGAAAGTATTAATTTTGTAACAACAAATCAAGTACCAGAAAATGTCATTCGTTCATGGGATGCATCAGAACAACAAAATGGAAGTATTATGGCATGGATACTAGATGAAGATCATAATAACATGTATGAAATCTATATAGGACAAAATGGAAAAGTAAAAGCTAACTCAGATTCTTCATATTTGTTTGCCTATTTTTACGGAGTTAAAGATATAAAAGGATTAGAAAATTTAGATACAAGTAAAGTAGAAAATATGAGTTCTATGTTTAAACATTGTAAAAAAATTACCACTTTAAATTTGACTACATTAAATACAAGCCTTGTGACAGATATGAGTTATATGTTTGATGGATGCGACATAACAACTTTAGATGTAAGCAATTGGAACACAAGTAAAGTGAAAAATATGTATTGGATGTTTTATGAGTGTTCAAGTCTTACAAATTTAGATTTACGTAACTTTGATACAAGTAATGTAACAAATATGGGTAGTATGTTTTCTAGATGTGATAATCTAACAAATTTAGATTTACGTAACTTTGATACAAGTAATGTAACAAATATGAATTATATGTTTGTTAACTGCTATAAATTAACAACAACGATAACCATAAGAGGAACAAAATGTAC
>CAZWKF010000007.1:491-25862 GCA_964634785.1 uncultured Muribaculaceae bacterium | reverse complement strand
TATAGTAAAAAGGTTGAAATGGAAGATAGCCGTTTAAGAGGAAATACTTATGAGATAAAAACACTGATATACGAATACATAGAAGAATATGGAGAAAATATTGAGGATATCGATGCTTTTCTAAGTGAAATAGGAGATTTCTATAATCGTACCTATTTAGTTAATTTTCCTTGTACCAATCGTGAAGAAGTATTAAAAATACTAAAGAAGTAAACGAATAAGATATTTTAACTCATTCAGTTTACTTTTTTTTAGAGTTATGGTATTTTTAATATAATAGGAGTGAATGACTATGACCAGTCTTTATTTTCAAATAACCGCTTTTGCAGTATTGGTTTTATTATTAATTGTCTATTTTACAAAAAAAAGAGTGAATAATCGTGAGACAAAACTATATTCAAGGTTACTAGTTATTACTTTTTTCGCTTTGATTTTTGATATTGCTATTGTATTAACAACTTATTTAAACCCATTAGAAAAAGTTGAAGTTAACTTAAAAATAATGAATAAATTTTATTTTTCTTTTCTTCTTTATTGGGTAAGTACCTTTTGTCTATATCTTATTTATTTATCTTTAATTGAAAAAGAAAATCGTTTTTTTAGAGTTGAGAAGACTATAAAAATTTTAGATTTTTTCTCGATTTTTATTATCTTTCTTTTGCCAGTTCATATTGTTCATGAAAATGGAGTTATGTATTCTTATGGTTTGAGTACGAATTTCATGGTACTAGTTATTGCTTTATTAGTCATTGTTGCTTTACTATACACATTACAAAATATAAAAAATATAAATAGTAAGAAGTATTATCCACTTTTTATTCTAATACTATTGTTGTTTTTAAATATTATTGTTCATAATTTAATTCCTGAGTTATTACTAACTACAGCGGCAGCGACTTACGTTGTGTTGATTATGTATTTTACAATAGAAAATCCCGATGTTAAAATGATTGAAGCTTTAAATGAAGCTAAATTATCAGCTGAAAAAGCAAATCTAGCTAAGACTGAATTCTTAAGTAGTATGTCTCATGAGATAAGAACACCACTTAATGCTATTGTTGGTTTTTCCGATTGTATTTTAGAGGAAGAAGAGTTAGATGCAGCTAAAAATGATGCGAATGATATTAAACTTGCCTCTGAAAACTTACTTGAAATTGTCAATGGTATTTTGGATATCTCAAAGATTGAAGCCAATAAAATGGAAATTGTAGAAACCGAGTATGATTTAGTGACCATACTAAATAATTTAGTAAAATTAGTAAAACCACGTATTGGAGAAAAGCCAATTGAATTTATTTCTGAGTTTTCTTCCGATTTACCTTATCTTTTATATGGAGATAGTGGGAAATTAAAACAGATACTAACGAATATTCTTACGAATGCAGCGAAATATACAGAAGCAGGCGCTATTAAATTTATGGTGACTTGTGTTAATGAAGGGAAAGTGACAAAACTTGTCATGTCTGTTGAAGATACGGGTAGAGGAATAAAACCTGAACATATTGATCGTCTATTTAATAAGTTTGAACGCTTAGAAGAAGACCGCAATACGACTTTAGAGGGAACAGGACTTGGGCTTGCCATTACCAAACAATTTGTAGAGATGATGGGTGGTAAAATCGTCGTTCAAAGTGTCTATGGAAGTGGTTCAAAATTTACGGTTTATCTCATGCAAAAAGTGGTGGCACATAACAGACCTGAAACAGAAGTGAAAGAAATCGTAAAAGATGAAATAGCAGATTACCATGAAAAACGAGTATTAGTTGTTGATGATAATCAAATCAATTTGAAGGTAGCCAATAAATTGCTTTCAAAATATCATATTCAAACAGTGAATGCTGAAAGTGGTTTTGAGTGTCTTGATTTCATTCATAAAGGAGAACATTTTGATTTAATTCTATTAGATGATATGATGCCAAAGATGTCAGGAGTAGAGACGCTAAAGAAATTACAAGCGATGCCAACATTTAAAATTCCAGTTGTTGCATTAACTGCCAATGCCATATCCGGTATGAAAGAAAAGTATTTAAGTGATGGTTTTGATGAATATCTTTCAAAACCAATTGATAAAGAAGAGCTAGCACAAATATTAAATAAATATTTGCAAGATTAGAGGAGATAATCCTCTTTTTAAATTACTAAATATTAGCAAGAATTCTAAAATAATTTCTTCACTATATATGTCCATAAGTGGAGAGTATCATGTGTGATATTTATTTTTGATAGAAAATGCTTTTTTGTATGATATAATGCTTATAGGAGGTACTATTATGAGCAAAATAACAAAAAATTTAATCTATAGTGCATACAAAAAATTTTATGATAGGGAACCAAACCTTAGCAAAGAAAATCTTACAAATTTAACGGTTGAAATTCAGGCAATGGCTTATTTATTACATGAATATGGGGTATCATTTGGAGATTATGGATTCTGTTATGAATATGTAGATTTAAAAATGCCAATGTCCATAGGCATTCAAGATATTATAATTGAGGAACTAATTGGTAATATAGATGTTTTATCTGATACTTCAATAGAATTTAATAAAAGATCAGAGGAATTAATCACTATAATAGGAAGTGCCATAAGAAACATACTAGCGAACAGTCAGAATAAAATAGAAAAATTAAGAAGAATAAGTAATATCTTATATATCAAGAATCATGTTCGGCCATTAGCTAATGATCAAGAGATTATGGAAACAGAAAAATGTGCAGAAGAAGATTTAAGAGAAGTGGACTACTTGCTTGAGATTATCAAACAAGAGAGATGTAAAGATAATTTTGATAAGTCTAATATTGAAAATGTTAGTAAAATGATAGACGAAGAAGAACCTTCTTCATATGGGATGCTACTAAATGAATCTGGAAGTGGAAAATCTCTTAGAATATCAGAAGAAAGCAGAAAAAAGCTAGCAAAATCTTTCATTAATAGGGATTGATAATATGAATATAACTAAAATTAAAAATGAGTTAATCAGTCAAAAAGAGTCTAAGTTTAAAGGAAATATCTATCATTATTCCCAAGTTAATTTTTCCTATAATTCAAATAAAATTGAAGGAAGTAGATTAACCAGTGAGCAAACTGAAGCAATATTTGATACCTCTTCTTTCATTCCTAAGAGTAATGATTTAATTAAATTGGATGATTTAACTGAATCTAAGAATCATTTTAGATTATTTGATTATATGTTAGAAAATATTGATAAAGACTTATCTAAAGAAATGATGATAGAAATGAATAAGATATTAAAAAGAAATACGAGTGATGAAGAGAATCCTAGATATAATGTAGGTGGATTTAAAATAGTTCCCAATATGATCGGTGTTATAAATATTATTAATACCACAGAACCTGAAAATGTAGAAAAAGAAATTAGTGAATTAATTCTTGAATATAATTCTAAGATGACTATTACTTTGGAAGATATTATTGATTTTCATTATAGATTTGAAATAATTCATCCCTTTGGAGATGGAAATGGTCGTGTAGGTAGAATGATTATGTTTAAAGAATGTTTAAAAAATAATATTATGCCATTTATTGTATTAGATGATGATAAACCTTATTATATGAGAGGATTAAAAGAATATAAAAATGATAAGATGTTTTTAATTGATACGATACGACATGAACAAGACTTATATGAAAGCATTTGCAAAAAATTATTAAATTTTGAAATAGAAGAAGATTAGTTGTATTGAATGGAAATAAAGTGCTTGATGAACTTTTTATTGGTTTTAAAGTGGAGATAAATCCCTTATTTAGAAAAAAATTATTTAAATATCAATGAGAAGTATACAAAAGCACTAGCGGCTCTTTTCTTTTTTGCATACTATATGTTAGAAAGGAATGTGTTTATGAATCCAAGATGTGTTGAAAACGAAATGAATCAAACAACTGACTTTACGGCAGTAAACATGAACATGCAAGGCGTGAATATGGGAATGAATCCCGGAATGACTTGCCCACCTATCTATGAATGTCCACAAGAAAGAATATGTGAAAGAGTCATCATGCATGATGTTCCCCATGTTGTACCAGTGAATACGAAAATGGTTAATCATCATGTTTATCGTCATACGTATACACCTTGCTATACTTATGAAGAATGCGATACGATTCAAAATGTTTATGATCCATGTTGTAAAAACTTCTAAGGAAGTTTTTTTCTTTTGTCTAAATGAGAAGATACCTTTCATACTAGGAGTAAATAAGCGTTTGACAAATGTATATATATTGTATATACTATAAATGAATGGAGATGAGTAATGTGGAAACAAGACTTCAAAAGTGGGGAAACTCGGATGGAATTCGGATTCCCAGTAGTTTTTTAAAATCCCTTAATTTAAAGACGAATGATAAAGTAGATGTCGTTCAAGAAAAAGATAAGATTATCATATCAAAGCCTCAAGAGAAACATAAAACGTTAGAGGAAAGATTTGCTATGTTTGAAAAACTAAGTGAAGAAGAAAAAGGGAATATTGAGTCCTATGATTGGGGGACGGACTTAGGAAAGGAAAAATTTGATTAATGTATATACCAAAACAGGGGGATATTTGCTATATGGATTTTGCTCCAACCAAAGGACATGAGCAAACAGGACGAAGACCAGCAATCGTGATAAGTAAAGATTTTTATAATAAATATACAAATTTAGTTGTTTTATGCCCCATTACGACAAATCTTAAAAAGTTTCCTACACATTATGAATTACTTCATACTAAAAAAGTAAAAGGGGCTGTTTTATGTGAACATATCAGGAGTGTTGATTTTAAAGCTCGTAAGCTCAGTTTTGTAGAAAAAATCAGTCGTGAAGAATTACTAGAGATATTGGATATTATAAATGGTATTGTGGAAATTTAATGCTTAATAAGGAACTTCTAAGGAAGTTTTTTCATTTCTTAAAGTTTTTTCTTGACAGAACCCTTCAAAGCCTTTAGAATAGTAAACTAAATTTAAAAAGAGAAGTGCTTTTATGGGTGCTTCTCTTTTTTTAGGAGGCGATAAAAGAGACTATGCTTGCAGTACCAATAAAGAAAGGAATATTATGAAAAAATATAAGAAAAGTAGTATGAAGTTTATTCTATTACTTGCGATTCTTTTTTTAGGAATGAGCAGTGTACAAGCAAGTAATTATAATGGTGTGATTTATGAAGGGGAAGAAATCGAGGGAATTTATTTTTATAAACATCGAAGTGATACGGCTGATACTCAATATGAAACCCATCATTTTCATGAACCAGCACGTTTTTTTAGAAGAAGTAGTGACAATGCCTATGTCTACTGCATACAAAGTTGGAATACGCTTACAGGGGCAAAACAAGGGGATTATCAGGAGAGTACAAGTTATACTCATCGTTTAACACAAGAACAATTGAGTACGATTTCTCTTTTAGGTTATTATGGCTATGGCTATAATGAAAAGGGAATCAACCATACAGATCCCAAGTGGTATGCCATTACCCAGTACTTAATATGGCAAGTAGAAGCTCCTTCTATTGAGCATTATTTTGTCTCAAGTCTGACATCAAAGACACCTATATATCCATTTAATCAAGAGATAAAAGAACTGAAAACTTTAGTAGAGAAACATCAAATAATGCCTAATTTCAATAAGACAAAAGTGGATATGGTAAAGGGAGAGAGTCTAACATTTTCTGATGCCAATGAAGTATTTAATACGTGTACATTTCGTGCAAGTACGGGAATTACGACCTCTAGAAGGGGAAATACACTTTCTATTTTTGCCAATCGTGTAGGAAAGCATACCATTACCATTGAAAAGACACCAAAACGCTTTACCCATAATAACGTTTATTATACGAGTGATGACTATCAAGATGCCGTTTTAATTGGCAATTTTTCCACTAGTAAAATGACAATAGATGTCTCTGTTATGGCGGGAAGTGCAAGTGTTATAAAAACAGGGGAAAAGCTAGTAGGATTCGAAAATAATCACTTTACTTATGTCGATGAACCGCTTTCTGATGTAACATTGGAACTCTTTGCTGAAAAAGATATTGTCAACAATACCAATTTTCTCTTCTATCATAAAGATGAAAAGATTGCCTCTCTTACAACGGGCGTAAAAAATGTCTTTGAAGAGTTGTACCCGGGAAATTACTATATCCTTGAAAAGACAAACAAAGGAGGTTATGTTGTAGATCAAGAAAAACATTCTTTCTCGATTACCAAAAAACAGTTAGATGTCGAAGTGATCATCAAAAATAAATATCAAGATGTATCTGTCGAGTTTGATAAATATGAAGAACATTTTAAGGTAGAAGACAATGAACCTACATTTGCATATGATTTAGAAGAGAACATTGTTTTTGGCCTCTATGCGAATCAAACGATAAAAAGTGAAACGAGAGATGAAATTCTATTTCTAAAAGATGATTTCATTTTAAAAGTCAAAAGTGATAAGCGGGGACATGTTTTCATTGATGCCGATTTACCTTATGGCTCTTACTATATCCGTGAACTTACAAAAAAAGCAGGCTATTTCCCCTTTGATGAAAAGCGAGAGTTTTTAGTCTCTTTAGAAGGAAATCAATCTACAAGAAAGGTAGAACTTCCAAGTGTGTATAATACACTAAAAAAGACAAATTTTAAACTTAAGAAATACTCGAATACTTCAAGTCAAGCCATGGAAAATGTTGAATTTGGCTTTTATGATGAGGCATTTACACTTCTTTTTACCAAGAGAACGAATGAGGAAGGAAATATCTCTCTTGTATTTCCTTTAAAAAACTTTTATGTAAGAGAATTAACGACTCATGAAAATTATATTTTAGATGAACAAAGTTATCTCTTGAACTTTATGGAAGGGAAAGATTTTGTTTTACAATTATTTAATCATGAAAAGAGGGTAGTACCAGAAATAAAAGATGAAACCAATCCTCAAACTCCTATAGATAAAAAGGACGAGTTGGAAGATTCAATTGGTGGAAATGTTTTGCCAGAAGACAATGTCAACTTTTATCTTCCTGTTCCGAAGACCGATGCTTACTCTTATTTTCCTTTCTATCTTCTTTTCGTCATTTTTCTCTCGATAGGTTTACTCTATGAAAAGGAATAAAAAAGTTTTTCTCTTTGCTTCTTGTCTCTTTTTAATAAGCTTGTTTATTGCCAATTTAACATGGGAAAGAGGGAATGAAGAAAAACAAAATAAGGAAAAAATCGTTTCCTATTATGAGGAAAAAGAGACAAAAAAGGAAACCTATTTAGGTATTTTATCCATTCCCCGTATTGGACTCAAAAGAGGTTTTTATGAGGAAAGTTCGCCTTTAAATCAGGTGAATAAAAACATTATGCTCATTTATAATAAAATGCCAAGTCTCTTAGTATTAGCAGCACATCGTGGGAGTTCCAAAGTGGCCTTTTTTAAT
This sequence comes from uncultured Muribaculaceae bacterium, assembly GCA_964634785.1. Taxonomy (GTDB): domain Bacteria; phylum Bacillota_I; class Bacilli_A; order RF39; family UBA660; genus CAG-582. The sequence continues at coordinate 18,467 of CAZWKF010000007.1, read as the reverse complement.
GGGCTTGATAAAATGAAAATAGGAGATTCTATTCATTTAAGTTATAAACATCAAGAATATGAATATATTTATTTAGATGCTTATAAAGTAAATAAAGATGGTAATGTTCCTATTTCCTATGATACATCTCAAAAGACCCTTATCTTAATTACTTGTTCTAAAGAGGATAAACAAAAACAAATTGTCTATTTAGCCTATTTAAAAGACAAGGAAAATGGAAATTGACATAACCTATATTGTGTAAAACAAGTGTCAATAAGTTATGTGATTTGTTTCTATTAGCAACAGTTTGTTGTATAGTAGTATTATAGGAGAGTGATAATATGATATATCCATCAATTGATAAAATATTGAACACAGTAGGCTCTAAGTACATTCTCGTTCATGTAGCCTCACAGAGAAGTAAAGAAATGAAAGAAACTGGACATATGCAAATGAAAGAAAATGAATATGTTTCCAAAAGAGAGATTGGACGTGCTTTAGAAGAAATAGAAAAAGGATTAATTCATATTCATACCAATTAATCTTTTTTTATTGGGAAGGAAGAGGAATATGACAGGAAAATCACCAGAAGAAATATTTAAAGAATATCAATCAGGAGAAGAAGGCCTTTCTAACGAAGAAGCCTATAAACGTCTAAATACTTATGGGTTTAATGAAATTAAAGAAGCCAAAAAGAAATCGGCATGGAGAATCTTCTTAAGTCAATTTAATGATTTAATGATTATTATTCTTCTTATTGTCGCTGTTTTTATGGGAATATATGGTTATTTTTATTCGCATGAATATACGGACACGATCGTGATTATCATCGTAGTTCTTTTAAATGCCATCATGGGTTTTTTACAGGAACAAAAAGCAGAAGTGACGCTAGAGGGATTAAAAAAATATGCGACCATTACTTGTAAAGTCAAAAGAGCAGGAGAAATTACTTATGTCAATGCTAAGGAAATTGTTCCGGGAGACCTTATTATTTTAGAAGCAGGAGATACAGTTCCTGCCGATGCAAGAATATTAGAAGAAGCAAATGCGAGTGTCGATGAAGCCACTTTGACGGGAGAATCGATTGCTGTAAAAAAGACAAGTGAAATATTAAAAGAAAACTTGTCTATTCAAGAAAGTAAAAATATGGTATTTTCGGGAACAAATGTAACGAATGGAAAAATGGTTGCCATTGTAACGAAAACGGGAATGGATACGGAACTTGGGAGTATTGCCAAGTCGTTAAATACACCTTATGAGGTAAAGCCACCTCTTGCTATAAAGATAGAGGAAATAAGTCGTACTCTTACAAAGATTATCTTTTTTATCCTTCTCTTTGTCTTTCTTTATGGAGTAATGAAAGGGTATCAAGCATTAGAGATTATTATGCTCTGTATCTCTTTGGCAGTTGCCGTTATACCAGAAGGATTGCCTGCGGTTATTACCATTTCTTTATCAAATGGAGCAGGGGAATTAGCTAAGAAAAAGACGATTGTAAGAACGATGAGTGCTGTAGAAACATTGGGAGCAACAGATATTATCTGTTCTGATAAGACAGGAACAATAACACAAAATAAAATGAAAGTGATGGAAAGTGTCCTTTTTGATGAAACGATATTTTCTTATATCGCTGCCTTAGATAATGATGTTATCTTTAAAAAAAGGGAATTTTTAGGGGATCCTACAGAGACATCCTTATGCTCTTTTTTGGAAAGTAAGGGAATAGATGTCCGTAAGTGGAATGATAAGTATAAAAGAATCCTCTCTGCTCCTTTTGACAGTGAAAGAAAGCGCATGTCTACCTTAAATAAAATAGATAAACAAGAACTCATCTTAGTAAAGGGAAGTGTTGAAAATCTACTTGCAGTTTCTTCCTTTGTGAAAGAAGAGGGAAAAATCATACGTCTAAATGAAAAGAAACGAAAGGAAATTTTAGCACTTGAACAGAATATGGCAAGTAATGCCTTGCGTGTACTAGGTTTTGCTTATAAAGAAAATGATAAAAAGATTACTTCTTCGTTAGACCTTTTAGAAGAGGAAAAAGAGTTAATCTTTGTCGGCCTTGTAGGCATTATTGATCCACCTCGAGAATCCGTAAAAAAGAGTGTTGCAAAATGTTTAACAGCTGGAATAAGACCGGTGATGATTACGGGGGATTCTCTTGTTACCGCTTGTGCGATTGCAAAAGAAGTAGGCATTATTACTTCCAATGAAGAGGGCATTTTAGGAAGTGAACTTGATCAATATTCGGATAAAGAGATGCAAGAATTAGTTAAAAAATATAATGTTTATGCAAGAGTGAGTCCCGAACATAAAAGACGCATTGTTGCAGCTTGGCAGGCAAATGGAAAAGTGGTTGCTATGACTGGAGATGGCGTCAATGATGCTCCTGCTATAAAAGATGCTCATGTTGGAATTGGCATGGGAGTAACAGGAACGGAAGTGACAAAGTCTGTTGCTGATGTAATTTTACTTGATGATTCTTTTTCGACAATTGTCGATGCTGTTGAAGAGGGAAGAAGAATCTATGCTAATATTCGCAATAACTTAGTGTATTCCCTTTCTAGCAATTTTGCTGAATTATTTGTCGTATTAATTGGCATGTTTACAGGAAATACACTCCTTGCCCCTATACATATTCTATTTATTGATTTAGTTACAGATTCGATACCGAGTGTTTGCCTTTCTTTTGAGAATAGTTCGAAAGGTCTTATGCGTGAGCAACCTAGAGGCATTGATACACCTATCTTTACGCCCTTTATCAAAGCACATATCTTTTATTCAGCTGTTATAGAGACCTTTGCTGTATTAGTGACGTTCTTTATAAGTCTTCAATATTTTAGTGCTTCCACTGCTGGAAGTCTTGCCTTATTTTCAATGGTCGTTCAAGAACTCTTATATGCCTTTGTCTGTCGTGATTTAAAAGAGCCTATTTATAAGCAAGGATTTTTCTCTAATCGATATATGAATATTGGAATTTTAGGGATTATTGTTATAGAAGCCCTTGTATTCCTAACCCCTGTAGGGCATCTTGTAAAAGTGGAAACTCTAGCTGCTTCTACGATTGGTATAGTATTACTTGGAAATATCATTACCTTTTTCCTCTATGAGGGAATAAAGCCCTTTATTAGACGATTCTTTAACGATAAAAAGACACAATAAATGAAAAAAGTCTACATTTGTAGATTTTTTCATGTGTAAAATGATTTCTTTGAATTAATGAACAAGTTCTTTATCTTTGTACGAGATCATCTCATCTGTTAAACCGAGAATGTAATCTGCTGATACATCAAAGTATTCGCAAATTTTAGCTAAATAAGTAATGGGCATGACATTAATTCCTTTTTCATAACGTGCATATTGTTGTTGCTTGATACCAAGATATTCAGCCACTTTTTTCTGAGAGATGTTTTTACAATCTCTTATCCATTTTATTCTGTCTGTATAATACATTACAATCACCTGTTTAAATTTAACAATGATTTACAACTAAAATGTTGGTTAATGAATAAATGTGTTGTAGAGAACTTATTTGAAAAGGAAGCGATTTTATGTTATGATAGCAGGCAAAAAGGGGAAAGTGACATGGATATATTAGAGAATTGGTATGAACAGATAAAAGGCTTTGAAAAATTATCACTAAAAGAAGCAAAGCAGCTAATAGAGCAAGCCAGAAATGAAAGCCAAAAAGAAAAACAAGAGGAACTGTATGAACGCGTTATCTTAGGAACCTTATATGTCGTGTATGATGTATTAAAAGATAATCGTTATTCTTTGCTTCAGAGTGGGGCTTATGATATGAACGATATTATCAGTGCTGCTAATGAACTTTTTATAAGGGGAATTAAATCTGGAGAAATTTTGAACCTTAAAGTTTTTAGTCGTTTCTTTAACCATGGCTTTTTTACAGAATTGGAAAATCAAATGATCGAACAAAGTGAAAGAGTTATTCGCAAAATGGAAGGCTATGGAAATAATTTTGCTAAATATTATAAGGCATATATTGCTTTAAGAGAAAACAGAGATGACATTACTTTAGAAGAATTTTTAAAAGTAATATCTAGTAAAGATATAGGAATTTATTACTTTTCCTTATTTGAGACACTTTATGAAAAAGGAGTATATGATGAAACTTTAAGTGAACTTAAAATAAGTCAAATGAGGCATTTAATTTTGGAGAAAAGTTTAGTAGAAAGTATCGAAGAAAAAACACTTATTGATGAGACAATGATTGACCAAGTAATAGAAAAAGTAGATGTAATGAATTTTTTAAGAGATACTCCTCTTTTAACGGATCGTCAAAAGTATTATGTTATGTTAAAATTTGGCCTAATGGGAGATTTACCACAGAGTTACCGTTATATGGAAAGAGTTGTTGATAAGAAAAGGTCAATGATTCATTTAGAAGTAAAAGAATCACTAAAACAAATGCGTTATGAATTAAAGAATACCTATCAACCATAAAAAAGGAAATCTTTTAAAGAGAGTTTCCTTTTTTCGTAATGATTTTGTCAATAATGCCATAATGAAGAGCTTCATCGGCACTCATATAATGATCTCTAGCAGTGTCATTGTTGATCTTTCTTAATGTTTTATTTGTGTTCTTTGCTAAAATACGATTGAGTTTTTCTCTTAAATAGAGGATATGATCGGCCTGTATTTTGATTTCTGTTGCTTGTCCCTTAGAGCCTCCTAAAACTTCATGAATCATGACTTCCGTATTTTCTAAGGCAAAACGTTTTCCCTTAGTACCACTTGAGAGTAAAAATGCCCCCATACTTGCACAAGTTCCAAGACCAATCGTTGACACATCAGATGTTAAAAAGTTCATCGTATCATAAATGGCAAGGCCTGAAGTAACCGAACCACCGGGAGAATTGATATATAAAGAGATATCTTTATGATTTAAAGAATCTAAATAGAGAAGTTCAGATATGACAATATTAGCAAGATCATCATTGATTTCCCCACTGATAAAGATAATTCGATCATTTAATAATCTTGAATAAAGATCAAAAGCTCTTTCACCATCCATTGTTTTTTCTAGAACTGTTGGAATTAACATATTTATCACCTATTATAGTTTAGTCCAACTACCTTTATTTATGATGTGAAGTTTTGTAGAATTATGGGTAATTCTTAACTCCTCTTATAGACTTTATCTATTTCATTTGATACAATAATAGTGGTGATACTAGTGAATACAAAAGTCTATCAAGCGGGTTTAAAATTTCTATTTATTAATGCCGTAGAAAAATGTGTTAAGGGAAGTGTAGTATTCCATCATAGTTTAGATAAAGGGATATATGCAACTATTATTTCCAAAAAACAAGTAACAGAAGAAGATGTTTTAAATATAAAAAAAGAAATGCAAGAAATGGTAAAAGCAAATATTCCTTTTCATAAAAAAGTGATTGAGAAAAAAGAGGCTTATGAATTTTATTGTAAAAAAGGACAGATGGAAAAAGCTTATAATGTCTTAAATATTAGCAATTTGACCGTTTCTTTATTTGAATTTGAGGGAAGATACAATTACTTTTATTCACATGATATGCCAGCCAGCAGTAAAGAACTTACCTTATTTGATTTATATTATGTGCGTGATAATGAAGTTGTTTTACTGTATCCTACAAATGGGGAAATTACGTTTGTCTTTAGGAAAAAGATTTATGAAGCATTCTCTAAATATGATGAATGGTTAAATGCTTTGAAACTCGATTATGTTCATGATGTGAATGAAGTGATTGCCTCTGGTAATGTTGCCGATTTAATACGAAAAAATGATATTATGATGGATAATAAGCTTTATGATATGGCTAAAGAAATTGTAAGCAAGAAGAAGCGAATTGTATTGCTTGCAGGACCTAGTAGCAGTGGAAAGACGACTTCTTCAAGAAAATTAAGTCTTTATCTTGAAAGTTTTGGCTATCATGCTATTCCTCTAAGTTTAGATGATTTCTTTGTGAATCGTGTAGATAATCCATTAGATGAAGAGGGGAACTATGATTATGAATGTTTAGAAGCTTTGGATTTGCCTCTTTTTAAGAAGACACTTTCGTCTTTGTTAAAAGGAGAGGGAGTAAAACTTCCAATATTTGATTTTATCTTAGGAGAAAAAGAGTTTTCTGATGAAGAGACAAAGCTTGATTCAAGAGATATCCTAGTGATTGAAGGATTACATGCTTTAAATCCAGCATTGATGCCAGAAGAACTTAAAAATGATTTTTATAAAATCTATGTTAGTCCTTTAACCCCTTTAAATGTAGATCGACATAATTACATTTCAACAACCGACAATCGTTTACTTAGACGCATTGTAAGAGACTTTAGAACAAGGGGGAAGAGTGTAGAGGTATCCCTTGCTACTTGGAAAAGTGTAAGAAAAGGGGAAGAACTTTATATTTTCCCTTATACCGATACGTGTGATGCCATTTTGAATACGGCCTATGTTTATGAAATTGGCGTATTGAAAGTCTATGTAGAACCCCTTCTTTATAGTGTTCCCATTGAAAGTGAATATTATGGAGAAGCAAGAAGACTTTTAGATAGTTTGAGAACCTTTTATCCTATTCCTTCTGAATATGTAAGTCATGATAATCTTTTACGGGAATTTATAGGAGGCTCAAGTTTTGAGGAGAGATAAAATGAAAAAAATAGCAATTAATGGATTTGGAAGAATTGGAAGGCTTGCTTTCCGTGAGTTAATGGAAGATGATGCACTTGAAGTAGTTGCAATCAATGACTTGACAAGTGTTGAAGATTTATACTTTTTATTAAAGTATGATTCAAATTTTAGAATGTTTGATGCAAGTCGTATCTCTTATGATGAGAAAGCGATTATTGTCGATGGTAAGAGAGTAGAAGTATTCAAAGAAAAAGAAGCTCAAAATCTACCTTGGGGCTCTTTAGGGATTGATGTCATACTTGAATGTACGGGATTTTATACGAGTGCAGAAAAAGCAAATGCGCATATTGAAGCGGGAGCAAAACATGTGGTTATTTCTGCTCCGGCAAAGGGAGAACTAAAAACGATTGTCTATGGAGTGAATGATTCTATACTTGATGGAAGTGAAAGAATTATTTCGGCTGCCAGTTGTACGACAAACTGTTTAGCACCTGTTTTACAAGTGCTTGATCAAAAATTTGGTGTTAAGATGGGCTATATGACGACTGTACATGCGACTACGAATGATCAAACAACTCTTGACATAGCTCATAAAAAAGGCGCATTCTCAAGAAGAGGAAGAAGCGCAATCGCGAATATCATACCTTCAAGTACGGGAGCAGCAACAGCCATAGGAAAAGTCTTACCACACTTAGATGGTAAATTATCAGGTTCTGCTTTTCGTGTACCAACTATTGATGGATCCGTCATCGACTTAACCCTTGTGTTAAATAAAAAGACGACAAAAGAAGAAATCAATGAAGCTTTTCAATCAGCTCAAAGTGATGTTTTAAAGATTACTTATGATCCCATCGTCTCTTCTGATGTCATTGGCAAAAAAAGTGGGGCTTTAGTTGATGGACTCCTTACAGAGGTATTAGAAAGTGATGAAGGAGAGCTTGTTAAAGTTGTCTCTTGGTATGATAATGAGCTTGTTTATACGATTCAAATGATTAGAACAATGAAAATTTTAACAAATAAAGTGTAAATCTCACAATCTGTGAGGTTTTTTTCTGCAAATTTATGGTATGATTATAGAGAATAGAGGTGGCTTAGTGAAAAAGTTATGGTGTGTGATATGTTTTTTGTTTTTTATATCTCCTGTTTATGCTCAGTCTGATTTTGAAACTACTTTTGAATTCAAACCAGAAATTGTCGAGAATCAAATTGAGGTTAAAGTTGGATTTCGAGGTGAAAAAGCAATTATTTTAGAAGGATTACTTTCTTATGATCCAACGGCTTTGACGCTTATAGATGCTAGAGGAGAATCTGGTTTTACGGTGACAAGAGGAACTCCTACAAAAGAAAAAGACTATAGTACTGTTAAAATACTAGCTGATGCCAATCAAGACGAAACAGGAATTTCCTATATGACATTGATTTTTTTGTTAAGCAATGATTTTATTTTAGGAAAAGAAACACCCGTTTTCTTTCATAGTATAAAAGCCCTTCAAAGTGATGAAACAGAATTTAATGTAAAAGGGAATGAAATTAATATTAGAAGATACTCTGTAAATAAAATGGCTTATGAAAATAAGAAAATTACAAGTTTTACGAAGATAAAGTATTGGATCTTTGAGCATATATTGCTTCTTATTATAAGTGGAGTTCTTCTCATCTGTCTCTTTGTTTCTCTCTTTAGTCATTGGTTAAAGAGACAAAATGAGCGAATAACGGAACGGATGGAAAAAGAGGAACAAGCAGAAACTTCTTCTATACAAGAATATTCAGAAATTGTTGGAAATGTTTTAAAAGATGCTTTAAATGAAAATAATGAATCTACTTTAGAACCAGAGTCTCAAAAGATAAGTCAATCCTTTCTTTCGCCTTCTATGAATGAAGAAGAAAATCAGGAAGAAAATAGGGATTTAACTTCATCTATACCAGAAGGAAAAGCATTCTTTTCTACTCCTGTTGTAAAACAAGAGGAAGAACCTTTGAATGAACTAAACGTCATGTTGAGTTCTCCTATACAGGAAAAAAATGACCTTTCTTTCCACGATATTTCTAAACAAGAGGAAGAAACTGTGATTGTACCTGATGAGAATCCTTCTATTTTTAGCGAAGATATTTTAAAACTTGCTGAAAAAGAGTATAGTCATATCGAAAGTGAGTTAAATGATTCTGAAGAATTAGTAGAACAAACAAGTGAACTTTCTTCTATAAATGAAGAAGAGGAAATGAGTATGCCAACATTAAAAGATCATGATTTCATTTTCCCATCTTCTTCTGCTATGCAAGAAAATCAAGAGATAGCAGAAAACAGTTTGGAGGAAGTTTCAGTAGAACCAACTTTCGAAAATTCAGATAAGCTCGGAGACTTTTCATTAGAAGAGACTCAAGTATTAGAACCGATAAACATTCAAGAGAGTATCGATCCATTTCAGATGACACCTGATCATACAGAATCAAAAGAAGAGACGAAATCAACCAATCCTAATTTTCCATTCGTTCTTATTCTTTTCCTTATCAGTAGCTTCTTTTGTATTCTTCCTGTTAAAGCAGAAGAGTACCGTGTTACTGATTTGCGAAATGCTTTAGTTGGAAATGTGCCAATGGAAGATGCATTTGATTACAATCATGATGGTGTTGTCGATTTAAAGGATTTACTCGCAACAAAAAAATAAAAAACTATTGACAAGTTTTTAAGAAGACAATATAATTTTAGGTATAAAAACAAGGGATGAAGACGTCAAATAAGAAATCTTTAAAGAGAGTCTGTAGTAGGTGAGAGCAGATAAGAGGCATTATTTGAAGATCACTTCTGATGTGTTTCAGTGAACAAAGTAGCTGAAACCGTAACTCGCGTTAAGAGAATAAGTGCATGAACACTCATGAATTAAGGTGGTACCACGGGATAACCCGTCCTTAAATTTGTGAGTTTTTTTCATTTTTAGGAGGGATTGACGTGAAAACAGAGTTTGAAATCAAAGTTTTGGAAATTGATCATCAAGCGATGGCAGAAAAGTTAGAAGCATTAGGCGCTATAAAGAAAAGTGAAGGCTTGCAAGAACGTTATGTCTATGATGTAAAGCCTGTAAATCCAAACCGATGGATACGCCTTAGGACAAATGGACAAAAGACGACATTGACAATTAAAGACTTACAGGCAAAGACAATCGATGGGATGAAAGAATTAGAAATTGAAGTCAATGATTTTGCGGAAACGAATAGAATTTTAGAGACATTAGGTTTTAAAAATCGAGGTTTTCAACAGAATAGGCGAACCCAGTATATCCTTGATGATATCGAAATCGACTTAGATAAATGGCCAATGATTCCTGAATATATGGAAATCGAAGGAAAGACAAGTGAAAGTGTCTATCATATGTTAGAAAAGTTAGGAATCGATAAAAAGGAAATCTGTACATTAGATGTTGAAAGTATCTATAAACATTATGGACATAACTTTGAACATTTAAGTAATTTAAGTTTTGAAATGGAGGAAGAAAAATGAAAAATTTTAAAGAATTGGATAAGCGAAGTGTCCATGAAGTAGAATCATCTATCTTAGAAGAATGGAATAAGCAGGATATTTTGAATAAAACAATTGAAAATCGAAAAGGCGAAGAAGACTGGGTTTTCTATGATGGACCAATTTATGCGAATGCTAAACCGGGTATTCATCATGTACTTGCGAAGGCAATTAAAGACTCTTTTTGTAAATATCAAACGATGAAGGGAAAAAGAGTCACAAGAAAAATTGGCCTTGATACCCATGGTTTGCCGATTGAAGTCAATGTAGAAAAGAAACTAGGCTTTCAGTCAAAAGCAGATATTGAAGCATTTGGTGTTGAAAACTTCTGTAAAGAATGTAATAAGGCAACAGCAATCAATATTGATGATATCAATCAAGTAACCAAAATGATGGGACAGTTTATCGACTGTGACCATCCATATGTCACTTGTTCTAATGAATTCATCGAATCTGAATGGTGGATTATTAAAGAGATGGACAAGAAGGGACTTTTATATCATGGCAATAAAGTCTTATGGTATTGCCCACGTTGTGGAACTGAGTTATCTCAAAATGAAGTGTCACAAGGGTATGAAAATGTCTCTGTTAATACGGTTATTGTCCCTTTAAAAAAGGTAGATGAAGATGTTTACTTTCTTGCATGGACGACAACTCCTTGGACATTGCTTGCCAATGTTGCCATCTGTGTAAATCCTGATTTAACGTATGTTAAAGTAAATTCACAAGGGTTTAAGTTTATTTTAGCAGAAAGTCTTGCCGAGTCTGTTTTAGGAAGTGAATATGAAGTATTAGAAACCTATAAAGGAACTGACTTAGTAGGCATTCAGTATGAACAACTCATGCCTTTTGTGAGTGTTGATGGAAAATGTCATGAAGTAATAGCAGATCATTATGTTACAGCGGAAGATGGTACAGGAATTGTTCATATTGCCCCTGCTTATGGAGCTGATGATAACCGTGTCTGTGTTGAAAATGGCATTGGTTTTGTCAATCCTGTTGGGTTAGATGGCTGTTATACTGAAGGACCATGGAAGGGAAGACTCGTAACTGATCCCGAACTTGAACTTGATATTATCAAGTGGTTAAAGGAAAATGATAAGCTATTTAAAAAGATGAAGATTACCCATGATTATCCACATTGTTGGCGATGTCATTCAGCCCTTATCAGTTATCCAAAACCTGCATGGTATATTAAGACAACAGCTTATAAAGAAAAGATTATTGAAGCCAATAAAAAGATAAACTGGTATCCTGAATATGTGGGAACAAAGAGATTTTCTAACTGGCTTGAAAATATGGTAGACTGGGGAATTTCTAGAAACCGTTATTGGGGATGCCCACTTCCTGTATGGACTTGTTCTTGTGGACATAAACATGTCATTGGATCTTTAGAGGAATTACAAGAGTTAGTGATAGAAGATGTCAATGTACGTGAAATAGAATTACATCGCCCTTATGTCGATGATTTACATATCAAATGTAGTGAGTGTGGCGGGATGATGGAAAGAGTAAAAGATGTCTTAGATGTTTGGTTTGATTCTGGATCTATGCCATATGCTCAGTTCCATTACCCATTTGAGAATAAGGAATTGTTTGAAAGTCAATTTCCTGCTGATTTTATTGCTGAGGGATTAGATCAAACACGTGGATGGTTCTATGTATTGCTTGTTATTTCAACGATTATCTCTGGAGAATCAAGTTTTAAGAATGTCGTCGTCAATGATATGGTACTGGATGCCAATGGGAAGAAAATGTCAAAATCGACGGGAAACATTGTGGATCCAACGATTGCTTTAACGACGTATGGTGCCGATAATGTACGTTGGTATATGTTCTATGCGTCTCCTGTATGGACTCCACTTAAATACGATGATGCAGGAGTTAAAGAAGTGCATTCGAAATTCTTTAATCCATTTAAAAATACGTATTCTTTCTTCCAAATGTATGCGAATACAGATGGTATTGATATTGATGATTGTAATGTTTCTGTTGAAAACCGTGAAGAAATTGACAAATGGTTATTGAGTAAATACCATAAACTATTAAAAAATGTGACAGAATCATATGATCACTATGATTTAAATGAAGTCGTAAGAGCGGTAACTTCCTTTGTTTCTGATGACTTATCCAACTGGTATATCAGAAGAAACCGCAATCGCTTCTGGAGTAGTGAATACAATGATTCCAAAAAGGCTGTTTATAAAACGACTTATGAAGTACTTGTTGGGTTATGCCAAATCTGTGCTCCTATCATTCCATTTACAACAGAGGAAATCTATAAGAACTTAACAGGGGAAGAGTCTGTTCATTTAAGCGACTTCCCAAGTTATGATGAAAGTTTAATCAATGAAGAAATTGAAGTCAAGATGGATTTAGTACGTGATTTAATCTCCACTGGACGCTATGTGAGAGAAGAGACAAAAATAAAGGTTCGTCAGCCTATTGCTGAATGTCTAATTGATGGAAAATATGAAACTATTCTAGGTGATTTAGTTGGCTTAATTAATGAAGAGTTAAATGTAAAAAAAGTTACTTTTGTCGATGATTTATCGAAATATATGGACTTTACGATTAAGCCAAACTTTAAAGTATGTGGTGCCATGTTCGGTGCTAAGATGAAAGAATATCAAAATGTTCTTGCTGACTTACATGGTGAAGATTTAGATTTGATTCTAAAGGGAGAGACAATAACAGTAGATTTTGATGGGGGAAGATTAGATATTACACCAGATATGGTCGATGTTAAATTTACCTCAAAAGAGGGATTCAATGTAGGTATGCAAAATAATAAGTTTATTATCTTAAATACTGAATTAACACGTGACCTTATTTTAGAAGGACTTGCGCGTGAATTTGTTTCAAAAGTACAAAATTTGAGAAAGACAAGTGGCTTTGAAATTGCTGATCGCATTAAACTTTATTATAAGGGAGATGATGATCTGCTAGAAGCCTTTGATACGTACAAAGACTATATTAAAGAAGAGACATTAGCTGTTGTTTATGAAGTAAAAGAAGCTGGTGAAGTCATCGACATTAATGGTCATGATTGCTTTATTGAAATCGAAAAAGCAGAGTAGAGGAAAAATTTCTCTTCTTTTTTTGTAAAGTAATTTTTTCTCAAAATGTAAAATGAAAATTGCTTTTTTTGTAAAGTAATGCTACAATATATTTAGAAAAAAGGAGGAATACTATGAAGTATTTGCCAAGAGTTGTTGATTCCGAAATAGATGAATTAATGGAAATTATGGGAGCTGTGCTTATTGAAGGATGTAAATGGTGTGGAAAATCAACGACAGGTTCTTATCATGCAAAGAGTATTATTGAATTTCAAAATCCAGATAAAAAACAGGAATATGATGAAATAAGAAATACTAAACCTTCCTTGTTTTTAAATGGGGAAAAGCCTAGAATGTTTGACGAATGGCAGATGTATCCAGTCGTTTGGGATTCTATTAGAACGGATGTTGATCATTCAGGTAAAAAAGGAGAGTATATTTTGACAGGTTCTGCCAAACCAAGTGAAGGACAAACCATGCACACTGGAACAGGAAGAATATCAAGAGTATTGATGAGGCCGATGAGTTTATATGAATCGGGAGAATCTACTGGAGAAGTTTCCTTTCGTGATATTTTAGAAGGGAAAGATATTTCTGGCATTTCTAAATTAACCCTACAAGATTTGGCAAGTGTGATTATAAGAGGTGGATGGCCTGCATCTATTGAAGTGAAGAGTGATGCTAAATATAGATTTGCAAAAGAATATGTTAAGTCTTTAATCCATGAAGAAGTAAAAAGAATAGATGAAGTAGAAAGAAATCCAGAGAAGATGCAAAATGTATTAAGAAGTCTTGCCAGAAATATTTCTACACAAGTTTCTAATTCAACGATTGAGGAAGATGTTAAAAATAATTTTGATACTGATATTTCTAGACCAACTTTAGCAGATTATTTAAATACATTAGAAAAGTTATTTGTCATTGAAGATGTGAACGCGACTAATTTAAATTTTAGAAGTAAATATGCGCTTAGAACAAAGCCTAAAAAGTATTTTGTAGATCCTTCTATTGCAACAGCCATTCTTGAAATGAAACCAAATGATTTGCTGAATGATTTAAATACTTTTGGATTTATGTTTGAATCACTTTGTATGAGAGATTTAAAAATATACACGCAAAGTTATGGTGGTGATATTTCCTTCTATCGTGATGAGAAAGATTTTGAAGTAGACGCGATACTTCGAACAAGTAGTGGAAAATGGGGAGCAATAGAAATTAAACTTGGAGCTGGATATGTAGATGAAGCAGCAGACAATCTTTTAAAATTTAAAGATCGTGTAGATATTCAAATATGTGGAGAACCATCATTCTTAATGGTATTAACAGGAGCCGACTATTCTTATAAACGTGATGATGGAGTCTATGTAGTATCTATTGGAACTTTGAAAAATTAAATGATTGAAAACTTGTAGAAAATTGAAAAAAGTACTTTGTCCTTTTAAACGGACACTTTTTTTTGTATAATAGTTTTGTGATGCATATGGAAACATTAAATGAAGAATTAATTAAGAAGATATCCAAGTCTAAGGGTGAACCGGACTTTATGTTAGAATTCCGTTTAAAATCTTTTGCCAAATTTAAGGAACTAGATAATCCAACCTTTGGACCTAAAATAGATCTTGATTTCGACAAAATTAACTATTATAAAAAAGTCGGTAATAATGAAACGAAATGGGAAAATGTTGCCTGTGATATTCGCAATCGCTTTCAAGCATTGGGTGTTATTGATGCCGAAGAAAAACATTTAAGTGGTGTTACGAATCAATATGAGAGTGAAGTTATTTATCACCATGGAAAAAAGGAGATAGAAGATAAAGGGGTTATCTTCTTATCAAGTGATGATGCTTTAAAACAATATCCAGAACTTTTTATGGAATATTTTAATCATTTAGTTTCGTATGATGAAAACAAATACACGGCCCTTAATGGAGCTTTATGGAGTGGCGGATCTTTCATTTACATTCCTAAAAATACCAAATTGGATCGACCTTTACAGAGTTATTTTCGCATTGATTCGATTGCTCTTGGACAATTTGAAAGAACAATTATTATTGTCGATGAAGGTGCTGAACTTTCCTATATTGAAGGATGCACAGCACTTTCTCATTCGGCAAACTCTCTTCATGCGGGTGTTGTCGAAATTTTTGTCAAAAGCAATGCAAAATGCAAATATTCGACTATTCAAAATTGGAGTCAAGATGTCTATAATCTTGTGACCAAAAGGGCGATTGTGGAAAGCGATGGTGTCATGGAATGGGTCGATGGCAATATTGGCAGTAAGGTGACAATGAAGTATCCATCATGTATACTTTTAGGAGATCGTGCTCGTGGAAATTCAATATCGATTGCTTATGCGAAAGAAGGACAAGTGCTTGATGCTGGGGCTAAAATGATTCATATTGGAGCTCACACGAAAAGTAATATTATCTCTAAGAGTATTGCTTGTTCTAAGGGAATAGCCAATTATCGAGGACTTACAAAAATCACAAAGAAAGCTCATCATTCTGAAGCTAAAATTAAATGTGATACGATTCTTTTAGATGATCATGCCAAAAGTGATACCATTCCTAAAAATGTTGTCTTAAATGACACGAGTATTTTAGAGCATGAAGCAACCGTTTCTAAAGTAAGCGAGGAAAAATTATTCTATTTAATGAGTAAAGGCTTAACAGAAAATAAGTCCAAAGAGCTTTTAGTAATGGGGTTTATTGACGATTTTAAAAGGGAACTTCCGATGGAATATGCGGTTGAGCTCAATCGTTTGATGAAAGAAATAAATTAAAAAAAGTGAAATTTTTTTAAAAGATGCAAATAATTTAAATCTGTAGGAAAAAATGCCACAGATTAAAAATATTGGTAGGTTTTTTGCGAAAATTTGTAGGTTTTTGTATACAGATTTTCTTTTTTTGCGATTTGACTTTTCTATTCCTTCTCTGTTAGGATAATTGCCGAAAGGAGGAAATGAATGCACAACTTTGTAGGATTAATCGGTAGATTGACTGATAATCCAGAACTCAAGAAGTACGATGAAGGAAAAACACGATTATCAATCAATCTTGCTGTACAACGCGACTATAAAAGTGAAGATGGACTTTACCAAACAGATTTCATAAGATGTGTCTTATGGAATGGAATTGCCAATCATGTCAGTGAATATTGTCATAAAGGCGATTTACTTGCTGTAAAGGGACGTTTACAAAGCAGAAGCTATGAAGAAAACGAAGAAAAAAAGTACATCTCAGAAGTCGTGGTTGATCGTGTGAGCTTTTTAAATAGTCGCGTCGATCAAGACAATCAAGAAAGCAGTATGGAAATCGTTGAATAATGTAGTACTTGTTATTCATTTTTTCACCCGAAAAATAAAGCGGACAATTTGTCCGTTTTAAATTGTTTTATTTTTACCTTTCTTGTTGTATACTTATAGTAGGTGATAAAAATGGAAATAATAAAAGCAATTCTCTTTGGAATTATTGAAGGTATAACAGAATGGCTTCCTATTTCTTCAACGGGGCATATGATCATACTTAATGACTTTATTCATTTGAATGTAAGTGATGCCTTTTATGAACTTTTTGAAGTTGTGATACAGTTAGGTGCTATTATGGCAGTTGTTCTTTTATTCTTTAAGATCATTTTTCCTTTTGGTTTTAAAAAGACGAAGATGGAGACCAAAGAGACATTCAACTTATGGGGAAAAATCCTTGTTGCTTGTGTACCTGCGGCGATTATTGGGATTCTTTTTGATGATTGGTTAGATGAACATCTATATAACAGTATTGTGGTCTCTTTCATGCTTATTCTCTATGGTGTTTTATTTATCATTGTTGAAAATAGGGATTTTAAAGCAAGTGTTTCTGATGTTAAAGATATAACATACAAACAAGCTCTTGGGGTAGGAGGCTTTCAACTTCTTTCTTTAATTCCTGGAACAAGTAGAAGTGGAGCAACGATTATTGGGGGATTAATCTTAGGTTTAAAAAGAAGTGTAGCAGCAAGTTTTACATTCTTTTTAGCGATTCCTGTTATGGCAGGAGCATCCCTTTTAAAGTTAGTGAAATATGTGGGAGACTTTGGTCTTGCCTTCACAAGTACAGAGCTTATGATTTTAGGAGTAGGTTGTCTAGTTGCATTTCTGGTAAGCTTATTTGTTATTCGTTTCTTAATGGATTATATCCGCAAGCACGACTTTAAAGTTTTTGGCTATTATCGAATTGTTTTAGGAATCATTGTCTTACTTTATTTTCTTGTTTTAAAGTAAAGAAGAATAATGATTTCTTTTTTTTATGCAAGATGATATAATACAAAAATGAGAAACAGAAAGAGGGAATACGTATGCATGCTTTAGTTACAGGTGGATGTCATGGACTTGGTGCATCTTTTACTTTGGAACTTTTAAAAAGAGGGTATACGGTTATAGCTCTTTATCTTTCAAGTGAAAAAGAAGCTCATGCAATGGAACAGAAGTATGAAAATTTAAGATGTATCAAATGTGATCTAACATCACATCAGCTGAAACACGCATGCATAACAGCTGGGCGACATGTGCACAACAGTTGATGTGCAACCGCACAACAGCTGATGTGCGGTCTTAGGAGCTATATCTTCTAAAAACAGATTGTAACTCTTCTGACAACTTCAATTAGCTCTTTTGAAGACTACACTAAGATGTTTCGAACTGTGCACTTTGTTAATCAATGAAAGCAAAACTATCTGTATTGACATTGATTATATTCAGTAACAAAACTATAGTTAGTTAGCCTCTTTGTACAAGAGGCTAGCTATCTTTATCATTCCTC
>CAZWKF010000007.1:0-469 GCA_964634785.1 uncultured Muribaculaceae bacterium | reverse complement strand
TATCCAATCCTCAATATTTCCCTGGGTAGAATCAAAGTTGATACCTACTTTCACTATAGGTTTCCCGCAAAGCGCAAAGCGCTGGGCATAGTTCTTGAGGTTGATTTGCTGCAAAGCCGTCTGGGCATCCCTGTTCAGCTTCAGCTCTATGATATAGAGACGGATGTCGGTCAACAGCACGATATCTACCCTTCCATTGGGAGTGTGCACTTCTACATCTACCACATAGCCAGTCAAAAGCGAGAAGATGATAAACAGCATCTGCTGGTAATGACCTTCATGGTTGGTGACGTTGCAATATGGCACAGTTCCCAGAAAGGTCTGGAGCAGCTGTAATGCTCCGTCCATATCATCCTGACGGATAAGCACAGACATCTGAGCGATAGTGACATCTCCATTCTGGGCAAACATTCCTTCCAGATAGTTAGGAAGAAGACTCTCGAACAATCCTACTTTGATTTCCTGGTTC
>CAZWKF010000006.1:0-27625 GCA_964634785.1 uncultured Muribaculaceae bacterium | reverse complement strand
ATTTATTATCTCTGCTAAGTAAGCTAATTCTTCTCCATTAGATATTAAAAAAGGATTCTCTTTTGTTCCATTTCCACCATAAAAAGAAGTTGCTATTTCACCACTCCAGACATTTTCTATTGTTGCAAAACTACTAAAACTATTGGGAGAAAATTTAGATATTAATCCAACAGTAATTATCAACAGGAAAAAAACACTTAGAACTAATCTCCTTTTTATATCTTTAGAACACTTCATACTTCCACCTATTATCATTTTAACATATTTTTAGAATTAAAAAAAGAAGCAAACTGCTTCATTATCTTTTAAGTTTTGGAATTTCCAAACTGTCAAGATTCTTTATTTCAGCATTCACTTTAATTCGCTTCTTTATCATTTCTAAATCAAACTTCTCTTCACCCTTTAGATTCTTAACCGTACTTTCAATGGAAGCAATAATACTAGCAACATGATGATTTTCCATAACAAACTTTTTGTCTTTTTCAATGCGAATACGATATTTTAAGAGTTTTAATACAGCATCAAAGAATTCAACCTCATTATATAATAATGATCCTTCAAGTAATCTAAAGAATACATGGATAGGCATTTCATATAATTTATCTTGAATCGTTTTCGTAAATGAAATGGTCTCAAAGTCATAATTATAAAGTTCATCAAAGGGAATGTTATATAGCAAATCATCGACCCCTTCAGGATCATAAAAGTCAGTAACGACTAGAGTATATAAATACTGTAATTTTAAAGATCCTTCAGTTGTAAGTTTTAATTGTTTCTTTTTTGATTTAAGCATTCCTAATACTAAATCAATAAATAGCTGTTCTTCGACATTCATAGGTTCTACTTTTGCTTTTTTAAATTTATCTTCCAAAGCCTCTTTAATAGAAATAGCAGAAAGTGCTTGAGTATATTCAAGAGGAGTCTTTCTTTTCTTTTCACCATTTTTATCTTTAACAATATATTTTTTAAAGACCTTATCAAAATTTACAATAAGATAAAGTAAGATTGCAAAGACAATAATGGCTAGAAGTTTAAAAATAAGTCTTATTGGAATAACTAAAGAAACACGACCTATTACCGCATTCTTTAATATAGGTTCATCCTCTATATTATTAACATCTCCTCTAGTTATAATTCTATCATCATTAATACGAATAACCCGATGAGTAATGAAAGCATCTTCATTTTTAAATGTAATAATATCGTTTTCCTCATAAGAAGCATTTATTTTAACGATAATAATATCATTTATTTCAATAGTGCCCGACATACTACCACTCGCCACAATAAAATAAGTATAGCCAAATAAGTTTGCATAATCCCTATGCATTACTTTAGTAACTACAATTGTATATAATGATAGAAAAACCAGTAAAGATAATAGTAAGCATATAAAATATTTAAATACCCTTTTTATTACTTTCATATTCTCCACCTATTTTACTATTTATAGCAATTATAACACAATATCACAAAAAAAGACTAGTAATTCCCTAATCTTTCTCTATTTTTTTAAAATCTATAATATATTTTATCTCTTCTATTGATATATCACTATTATTTATGTTATTTACTAGATTGACAAAATCAATGCTTTCTTCTAAGTCCTTAAGATTATCTTTAAGATCCTCTATACTAACATTGATATTAAGTAACCTATATTTTTCATATATAATAGTGTTCAAATCTTCATCACTTTGAAATCTAATTTTTATAATAAAAGTGTTATTAGGATTATTAACAAAATTAATCAATTTATAATATTCTTTTGTATAATCAATCTCTTCTTCACTTAAAAAGATTTTTGGACACATTTTCTTAAAATAATCATAAAATGAAGCACATACATATAAAGCATCCTTTATAGTAGAAGTATCATCTAATCGATTTAAAATAATATCATTGATTTTTGCTTCATCGAGTTCACTATATAAAGTGTTTAGTTTCTTTATTTGTTCATCTAATTGTACTTTAACTAAATCTTTATTAATTTTCTTAGCAAAAATAAATTTAGAATCACGATCATACTGTGAAGCTAACTTAGCTCGAACTTTTTCCTCTTGTTTAATCTCTTTTAACTTGGCTTCATATTGTCCCTTAAAGGAATCTTTATTGGTATATCGCGATAAGACATCCTTAACAATCTCTTTATACTTATTGTAATGCTCGAGTTCAACTACGACATCTTTTAAGTCACTAATTTCTTCATAAAAGTCTTCTTTCTCTTTTAAAGATAGATCATCAAACTCACGATCCACTAAAAATCGATTGAAGTTCTTGCGTACCTGAGGTGTATCTTCTAAATAATCATATATAGAAAGTGTTCCTGATAGAAACTTACTACTAAGTAAAAAAATATCATTGATCCGCTGTTTCTTTAAGTCAATCAACATAGATTGATAATAGGTTTTATAATTCTTTTTATCTGTATGATTTTTCTTAAGCAGTTCATCATTGCTTCTATCATAATAAGCATCAAGTTCTTTTTTGAATGCGGTATAAAGATTTCGAATACATAATTTTAAATGAATGATAAAATTAGGACATTCCCAATAAATCTTATCGAATATATCTTTCATAGAATCCATAAAATTCTCTTTATCCAAGTTATTAAAATAGACTTCCATATACATACGTGTATACATTGAATAATTGAAATCAAGAGACGTTAACTTAATGCCAGCACATTTAAACAAATTAATTATTTTATCAACAAACGCATTGACTCTTGCAAAATCAGAAACTTCTAAGTCATCAATATCATTCACAATATTATCAAAATTAAGCTTATTGTATATATCATTGAATTCATTGTTATAATCAAAAATTATTCTATAATTTAGAATTCTTTCCTTTAAAACAATATAATTAGCAGTTGAATCTGCAGGGATTAAAGCATTAACTCTAGATTCCATTTCTTTATATATTCTATCCCTTAAATCATTATACTTTTCAAGTTTCCCCTTAACAAAGGCATTTCTACTATTAACAGCATTGATATGATAAGTCCTCATCATTTTTTTGGTTCCTGTAGTAGACTCTAATTGGAATTCTTCAATATATTTTTTGTCTTCCTCAAACTGAGTTAAATAATTATTCATTTTTCTTCCTCTTCAATAGATAGAATACTGTTATTAAGATATTTAATATGTTCGTCTACTTTTTCGAAGAATTCCATTAGTTCATCATTTGTTAATTTATTTAGATTAAGAAGTGGGGTTTCAACTTTTTCTTCCATAAAGACCTCTTTTCTAGAATTACATGCTAAATATATTATAGCATACTTATTTTCATTTATTTCGATATTTTTTTCATTTGTAAAGAAAAAAGGCTCCCTTCAAGCCTTTATATACCATCATTGTTTTATGGAGTTACATCAGTTCCGCCTGCTTTGCTATTTGAACTAAATTGTAAGTCAAAATTAATTTGTCCGCCTGAAGCAAAGTTTTCACAATCAACATCTTGTCCTTCAACCCACATATAAATTCTAATCTTCGTAATGCCTTTTTTCAAGTCTAAGAATTCTTGATAAGCAGCAGCAGGAATTCCAGATTCAGGAGTGGCGATATAGTTTGCTGGTGCAGCAGTATCTGTAGTTACTTCTTGGAAGTAATTGGCATCAGTACTATTTAAAGCAACTCCAGTAGAGAATGGGGCTTTTACTCCGTAATACCCTAATCTTGCAGCACCATTAGCACTTGTAGTTTTTCCATAAATAGCAGCATTTGCTATTCCTGTAGGAGTATGAACGTCATAATTTGGTTCCCAGAATATAGGGGTAGCTGAAGCATTTGCTAAATTTTGAATAGTACTTGTTGCACTACCAGCAGCTGTATTCCCTTCATCAATAAAAGCAAGTCTCGCAGCTCTTTGAATACCTGTATCGGTAAGTCCAGTTCCTCCTTTAACAGATGCTTTATCTGTTAAATAAATTTTTGTATCTTCTTGAACTTGGAAGAATAAATCAAATGCTATAAAATGGCCTTCCTTTGACTTCGTCTCTTCGGTTTTAGAAGCAGTCAATTCATAAGCACCTGTTGCTTCATTAATAACGACTTCTCCTAGATACATATCCATAAATCCTCTTGAAGAAAGATTTCCGACTGTTGAAACAGGCGCTAATCTACCAGAAGAATCAGGTAATTGATTTGTATTTGTTGGATATGCAGTTGCAGCATCATCTATAGTTGCCTTAATATCATCATTTGTTACAATAGCCTTCCAGTTCACTCCATCAACTGATATTTGTAAACCATTAGCAGCTGCTACATTAACATTGATTGTGCTTACTGTAACTGTTTTATTTGCTGTGAACCATGCATATGATGTTGTTGCTAGTAAACCACCAGTTAAAAGTAACATCAAAATCGCGAGCAGCAATTTTCTTTGTTTTTTTCTGCCTTTCACTTTCTTTTGTTTCATTTCATTTCTCTCCTTTTTATTTAATAAATCTATATCAAGATTTACATCTTAATATCTTTATTTTCGAACTAATCTTTCTTCTGTGATATCCATATGCATTTTAATTCCTCCACCAATTAAGTCGTTATTGCACTCTGGATCATCGCCTTCAATCCAAATGACTACCGTAAAATGATCTTTATCACCAGGCATAAAATCTTTTCGTTCCTCAAGTACAGCAATATCATTAGAATAGAATTTAACAGTATCTTTTTCAGCTTCACCTGTTTTACTACTAGGCTTCGCATAAATAGTTTTCTCGCCATTATGGTATATCATAACTCTAATGGATTCATCCAGATTCCTAATGGTATCATCAATATCAATTTCATACCAATAATTTATAGAATTTTCCCCCGCATGAACCAGATAAAAGCTATAAGCAACATAATTGGCGCCATTATGAGCTCCATTGGCTTCGGTATCAATATCTTCGCTTATCCATTTAACAGAGATATTATCCATATACTCAGCAGCATTGGCAGATAAGTTTCTACTTTTGTTTTCTAACGATCCGTCTTCTGTTAAAAATATACTGCTTTTCAACATATCTTTATCAACTGATATTGAAAAATTACTAGTATTATATACAACATACAGTACGGAATACAAAATCGAAAATAATAAGAGTAATAACAACAAGATAACTTTTGTAATTCTCGAAAACAGTTTTTTTCTGTGAACTTTATCTGCAGTCGTAGAAACACTATAATCTCGTTTCATGTCATCACCATCTTTTTCTTCTGTTTTACTTTGAGGATAATAGCATCTACACTACCACTATCATAATTATATTTTAATCTTTCATTATTATCAACCATAAATGTCAATAAATGTCGAATTATACACAAAGTATTTACACAAATATAGATTATTTTGTTTCTTTCACATATTCTTTCACATGTTTGACTAAAAAGTTAACCCATGATAAGATTACACTAGTGGTGTGTATGAATACTAAAAACATAATAAAAGGATTTCTTATTATATCTGCGATTGGAATAGCCGCTTTCTTACTACAAGATACTTTTGCAAAATACCGAAAAAAAGTAAACAATGACATAGATATTAACTTGGCGAGTTGGAATATTCGTCTTAATGGGGAAAGTATAGCGGGGAAAGATACGATTTCAAGTAAAATAAAGCCTATTTTCGAAAAAAATGAATATATTGCTGAAAATGTTTTAGCACCTGGAGTTAGGGGCTACTATGATATTGACATTGATGCAAGTGAAGTGGATACATCATTTTCCTATCTTTTTACTACAAAAATAAGTGATGAAGAAAAGTATCCTGACATTATAGCTTTTGGCTATACCATTGATCCAGATCATAACAGTGAAATAATAGAATATACTGGAGAAAGCATCTCAGGTTCAATCATTCATAATACAGCTTCTACCAAGATAAGGATTTACATCAAATGGGATGATTCAGAAACCAATTTAATGACAAATACTGATGATACTGCTCTTGCAATTAGCAAGAATGAATTGACAATGAATGCTGAA
Organism: uncultured Muribaculaceae bacterium; assembly: GCA_964634785.1. Classification (GTDB taxonomy): domain Bacteria; phylum Bacillota_I; class Bacilli_A; order RF39; family UBA660; genus CAG-582. The sequence goes on along the minus strand of CAZWKF010000006.1, from coordinate 21,653 downwards.
TTCAAATTTGAACAATTAAAGGAATAAATCCTTTTTTTATTGTCTTTAAAGCCTCCAATATTAGATTTAAAAGTTTATGTAATGCGCGAGTAGTAATTAAAAAAGGACATCCATCTCTTTATCTTGGATATCCTACATACATCATACCATTTCCCTCAAGACCACCAATACCATTTTTACCATATTTGGTCTTATTTAATAACTCTTTAATATCGATACTACGTCTTTTATCAGTCATAGCAATATTCACTGCAATGACAGCAGGGTCAAGTGCATGAATATTAACTCTTTTAGGACTAGAGGCAAAATTAGCCCCACTTTTGATAATATCTTCATAGTCACTTTGACAAGCTCCAGCAATAATAACCAGCTTTTCGTGCGATTTCTCGTAATTTCTAGCAATTTGTACACAGCGAGCAAAATATTTGGAATTTTTATAATTATTAATATTATTCGTATTTCCTAAGCGATCATAAAAGGCGTCATGACCCGTTACGACTAATATATCTGGATTTACTTCCTTTAAGTATTGTTCGACTACTCCCGGCATATCAGATTCTTTTATTCTTCGGCCTATCGCCAAAACACCCGCTTTTTTATAAAAATCTAGGCTTTTATTTAGATAATCTTCATCTCCATCAATATGAAGAATTTTCCCCGGAAGATAAAAGTATTCATCACGATCATTTAAATCAAAGTTAATATTAGGAGCATAATCATCCTTACGGTCACTTTTATTTAAATCATCTAAGGGAGCATCAGCATATAATCGAATATCTGTCCCCTTTAAATAGGCAATATCGTCTTTAATTTCCACTATAACAAAGACAACATCATCATTATAACTCTTCCTAGTTACCGTATTTCCCACTTCAAACATCATAAATCACCTAGTATAGTATATGAAAGAAAAAAAGAGAGTTGCTAAATTTTACAAGCAATCTCTTGGAAAACGGAGGCAGGAATATCTTCAGCGCGATTATTAAGGGAATATCCATATTTCTTTAATATTTCTTCTATTTCCTCCGTTTCATAGTTTTTTAGGTTATTTCGAAGTGTCTTTCTTTTAAATTGGAAAGAATCTTTGACAATTCTAGTAAATTTAGATAAGTCTAATTCGACAATTTTTGGCTTCTTTGTAAATTTTACAACAGCACTTTCAACATTCGGTTTAGGAATAAAGCTATTTTTGCTAACATCAAATAACTTATCGATATGAAAGAAAGTATTTAAAAATACCGTAATAGCACCATATTCACGCGTTTTTGGCCTCGCAGAAAAGCGATCAGCTACTTCTTTTTGAACCATAAAGACCATTTCTTCTACAGGAATATTTTCTTCGATAATCTTGGTAATAATAGGTGTCGTGATGTAATAAGGCAAATTTCCTATTACATAGAGTTTCTGATAATGAAAGGGGGCAATATCTACTAGAATATCACGTTTTAAGAAATCATCGTAAATTATATGGGTATTTTCATCTTCTAATTTTTGCAAATAAACTTGAGTATCTTTATCTATCTCATAACAAATTAGGGGAGTATCAAATTGTTTTAACTTTTTCGTAAGTGCTCCTGCTCCCGGACCTATTTCAATGATTAAATCGTCTTTTGTTGGTTGAATAGCCCCTATAATTTTATTGATAATGTCCTCATTTGTTAAAAAATTTTGCCCATATTTCTTTTTAAAGTTAAATTCCATAGTTATCCCTCAAAACGATTGTAACATACTCTTTTGCTTCTAAACAATAAAAAAGAAAGAAATCCTAACTTTCCTTTCTCTCCCAACCAAATCTTAATACATCATAGGTTAATTTATGTCGACCAACATTCTTTAAAGCATAACTTTCAGAGGAAACGAGTAAATCGATGTCATTTCCCAATACTCCGCGATCTAAGACAATTGCTGTTACTGGTTCATCACTGATATATTTGGCATCAAATGTAATAACGGAACCACATGGTAAATTCTTACTTGAAGCAACAATTCGTACATCTCCATAATCAGAATCATTATAAATAGTTGTTCCATCACGTACATCTTGTCCAGTACAGCCTAATCTTCCACTACATAATGGACAATTGGCACCATATCCCGTTAAATCTCCCGTAAAAGTATCTAATGGATAATATTTATCTGCCATTTGAATTTCATTTAGTTTCACAGCCATGGCGGTTAAATCAATCGTTTTATTTAGATTCTCGTTGGAAACTTTACCAAGACCATTCATCACATTTACTTTTTGTAATGCAAAAACTGCAACAAATAATAGAAGAATCTTGGTTGTTTTAAGCAAATTTGTTGTAACTTTCTTCATATTATCACCCTACAATCTAATTGTAGCAAAAAGCACTTTATATGTCAAAGATAAAAGCGACATTTTTTTCGGTTTGTTCTGCTACGTTTGTTATAGGTTTATGTTTTAAATTTGCCAAGTATTCAGCTATCACGGGGGTATATTTTGGCATATTTTGATATTTTCTGTAAGGTTCAGGCGTTAAATAGGGTGAATCTGTCTCTAAAACGATGTTTTCTATAGGAATTTCTTTGATAATTTCACGAAGATGTGCATTTTTAAAAGTCATAACACCACCTACACCTATGAAAAAGCCCATATCTATAAGTATTTTAGCCGTTTCAAGACTCCCTGAGTAACAATGCATTATTCCTTTTACAGGATATTTCTTTAAAATATCAATGGTATCTTTTGTAGCTTCTCGACTGTGGATAACAACTGGTTTTGAAACATTTTCAGCTAAAGCTAGCATTTCTTCAAATAAAATAAGTTGTTCTTCTCTTGTTTCTTTTCCATAATAATAATCAAGTCCAATTTCCCCAATTCCTACAAATTTAGGATGGTTCTTTAAAGAGAGTACATAATCTTTAAAAGAACTTCTTTCCTCCGTACAGCTATCAGGATGAATGCCTAAACAAAAGTAAATATTTGGATATTTTTCGGAGAGTTCAACCACTTCTTTACTATCTTCCATATTTGTACTAGCAACAATCATCCTATGAACACCAACATCATTTGCCTCTCTTATCACAGTTTCAATATTTTCATAGTATTCTTTAAAAAGATGACAATGTGTATCTGTATACATGTTATTCCTCCTAAAAAAAGAAAGTTTTAAGACTGTTCTTTTTGGTCTATACGCTTAAATAGTATTTCTGCTTCGTTTAATTTTGTGCCACTTATATACTCACCAAACGTTTTAGTCGTCTCATACTGAGTTTTATCTGTATTGATGAAAGTAAATATTTTGCTTGCTGTATCAGGTAAAAAAGGTTGTAGATAAACGGCACATATACGAATAGATTCAGTTAAATTGTATAAAACTTGTTTTAAACGTGCTTGACTTACTTCTTCTTTAGCTAAAGTCCATGGCATCGTCTCATCAATATATTTGTTTGAAGCTCTTAAGCAGTTAAAAATCTCATCAATCGCATCAGCAATTCGCAAATGATCCATCTTTTCTTTTACTTTTGGACCTAAATTTTCTAATTTTTCAATTAAAGCAATATCGGGTTCGTCGGCAACTCCTGTTTTTTCAACAATGCCATCAAAATATTTATTGGTCATGGCAATCGTTCTATTCACTAAATTTCCAAGAATATTTGCTAAATCTGAGTTATTTCGTTCGATAATAAGGTCTTCTGTTATTAGCCCATCATCTGCAAAAGGGATTTCATGTAATACAAAGTAACGAATGACATCTAAACCATATTTTTCTACCAAATCATCAGCATAAAGGATATTTCCCTTTGATTTGCTCATCTTATCGCCACCAGATAGAAGCCATGGATGTCCAAATACCTGTTTAGGAAGTGGGATTCCTAGACTCATTAAGAAACAAGGCCAATAAATCGTATGGAAACGAATAATATCTTTGCCAATTAAGTGTAAGTCGGCAGGCCATAATTTCTTAAATTCTTCAGTTTCATTATCGACGTCATACCCAATGTTTGTAATATAGTTTGTCAAAGCATCAAGCCATACATAGACAACATGTTTATCGTCAAAATCGACTGGGATTCCCCATTTAAATGATGTACGAGATACACATAAGTCTTGTAATCCGGGTTTTATGAAATTGTTCATCATCTCATTTTTTCTTGATTCTGGCTGGATAAATTCTGGATGACTTTCAATATACTCTACTAATCGATCTTGATATTTAGAAAGTCTAAAAAAGTAAGATTCTTCACTCTTTTCTTCCACTTCTCTTCCACAATCAGGACATTTACCATCAATTAATTGGCTTTCCGTCCAAAAAGATTCACAAGGTGTACAGTAAAGGCCTTTGTATTCGCCTTTATAGATATCATCTTGGTCATACATTTTCTTAAAGATATGTTGAACTACTTGTTCATGCTTTTTATCGGTAGTTCTAACAAAGCGATCGTAAGTCGTATTCATTAAATCCCATATCTCTTTAATCTGACCAGCAATATTGTCCACGTATTTTTGTGGTTCAATGCCATTTTCACGAGCCTTTAACTCAATTTTTTCACCATGTTCATCCGTTCCTGTTTGAAAATAGACATCATAGCCTTCTAGTCGCTTATTTCGAGCAATCGCATCAGCTAAGACGATTTCATAGGTATTTCCTATATGTGGTTTACTTGATGTATAGGCAATTGCCGTTGAAATATAATATTTTTCCATTTAAATCTCTCCTTTATAAATCACTTTATTTTTATAATTTTCAATAATCTTTTTTGAAGGTTCACATAAATTTACTGGTAAATCAGATAAGGAAAAGAAACCATACTCAATATGCTCTAAAGTATTGCCAAGATGAATTTCACCAACATATTGAGTTGTAACAAATCCTAAAGTGACATAGTGTGCAAATTCATTGATATCATCTGCTACAGAAACTAAAGTTAGACCATCAACATCTAAATTAACTTCTTCTTTGACTTTTCTTTTAGCAGATTCAATTAAAGATTCACCTGATTTTACTTTTCCTGCTGGTAAAGTCCATGTTCCCTCAAGATGCATGGAACTATCAGCTAATAAAGGGTCATCATTTCGCCTAATAAGTAATATTTGCTTTTCCTTATTAAAAATCATCACACCTATTCCAACTCCCGGCAAATTCTTCACCTCCAAAAATAAAAGTCATGAACTTAAGGACGGAATATTCCGCGGTACCACCTTAATTCATGACGATCATGCACTTAAATCTTAACGCGATAAAACGATTTAAACTCCAGAACCATTCGACTTTTCTTCCTCATATCTGCTTGCACCTACCCAGACTCTCTTAAAAGCATCCAAAAAGCTTCTTTCTTTCATTGCTTAACAAGGCTAATATATCACAGTTTCTTTTTTTTCTCAAGAGGCAACTTGCACAAGATTTACAATTTCTTGCAATAATCGCACTTCATAATAGATAAAGTGCTTTTCTAACTGTAATAAAGGTAAATCAATATGAATGCACTTCATTTTGTAACTTATACGGTATTTGGGATGAATATTCATCATAACTAAGAACAGTTTATCACCCGAAATTTGATTGGAGAGTTCTTCAGGAAGAATGATTTCTATACTATTTCGTTGATGATTTACTTGTTTAATATGTAATTTATCTGCCAATTTTTCAAACCATTCTTCATACATATAGATTTCCATCTCTTCACTAATTTTGCCAAAGCGGTCTTCTATTTCGTCTTTTACTTTGTGAAGTGACTCTTCATCTTCAATACTATTGATAAGTTTATGGATTTCTATTTTTAAGTTCTCTTCGGAAACATAAGCATCATCGATATGGTTAGAAACTTCAATAAGAGGATTACTAATTTCCTCTTCAAGAATCTCTTCTCCATTTTGACGATTCATCTCTTCATTGACCATTTTCGTATATAAATCCAACCCCACAGCTTCGACAAAACCCGCTTGTTCACTTCCTAAAAAGTCACCTGCGCCTCTTATAGCCAAGTCACGCATCGCGATTTTATAGCCACTTCCAAGTTCAGTAAAGTCTTTAATGGATTGCAAACGTTTAATGGCAATATCATTAAGCATTTTATGAGGCTGATACATTAAATAGGCATAAGCAATTCGGTCACTTCTACCAACACGGCCTCTTAATTGATAGAGTTGACTTAAGCCAAAGCGATCAGCATCAAAAACCAATAATGTATTGACATTAGGAATATCAATTCCCGTTTCAATAATCGTCGTACAAATGAGAATATCGTATTTTCCATCGACAAAATCAGTCACAACATGTTCAAGTTCATTTTTATCCATTTTTCCATGAGCAATCGCGATTTTCGCTTCAGGAATAAGTTTTTGAATACGTGTATGCATATCCATAATACTTTCTACTCGGTTATACAGAATATACACTTGTCCATTTCTCGACATTTCCTTATAAATAGCATCTTTAATTAAGACATCATTTTCTTCAAGAACATATGTCTGTACAGGATAGCGGTTTATTGGTGGTGTATCAATAATTGATAAATCTCTTAGTCCACTCATTGCCATTTTTAAAGTTCTTGGAATAGGAGTTGCCGATAGTGTTAAAACATTGACATCATTCTTTAACTTCTTGATTTTTTCTTTATGAGTGACCCCAAACCGTTGTTCTTCATCAATGACTAAAAGCCCTAAATTTTTATATTCAATGGCCTCATTTAAAAGTTTATGTGTTCCTATTACGATATCAATAGAACCCTTTTTTAGTCCTTCTGTGATTCTTTTTACTTCTTTTGCAGATATAAAGCGATTTAAAAGGGCAATTTCTATGGGAAAATCTTTAAAACGTTCCAAAGCATTATTATATTGCTGTCTTGATAAAAGAGTTGTTGGACATAAATAGGCAACTTGAAAACCGTTCATAATTGCTTTAAACATGGCACGAAAAGCGACTTCCGTCTTTCCAAAGCCAACATCCCCACAGAGTAATCGATCCATGGGAATACTCGATTTTAAATCTTGATTGATTTCTTTAATACACTTTAATTGATCACTTGTCTCCGTATATTCAAAATTCTCACCAAAAATTTCTTCTTCTGCAAAATCGCGATAGGAATCTCCTTTAATGCTAGATCGTTTGGCATAAAGCTTAATCAATTCATCCGATATATCTTTTATTTTATTGCGAACACGCATTTTCGTCTTAGCCCAAGTGGTCGAATTTAATTTATTTATCTTTGGCTTTGTCCCATCGGCATCCGAATATTTATAAATGCTAGATATTTGCGAGGCAGGAATGTAGACCTTGTCGTTATCTAAATACTGAATGGCAATATAGTCTCTTGTAAGCCCCTTATTTGTTATCGCTTCAATCCCTGCATAGATGCCAATTCCATGGTGAGCATGCACGACATAATCTCCCACTTTGATATCATCAAAACTCTTTATCTTTCTTCCCATTTTAAAAGTCGTTTTATAGCTTGAAATAACTTTAATATCTTCTAAATCATATTCCGAAATAAAAATGTAGTCTCCAATGATAAAACCAGCATTGAGTTTTTTCTTCATTATGGTAATTTTCCCCTTTTCAGGTTTGCCATAGTGAAGAGGAGAGAGAACTTCTTCAATTCTTTCGACTTGTTTATCTTTAGAAAGACAGATGACAACAGTATGACTATTTTTATGCAAATAACAAAAATCTTTTAGTTTATGATAATCCCCTTTAAAATTCATGATTTCATGACATTCAAACGTAATCGCATTGGGAAGATTGTTAATGGTTTCCATATTAATGCTATTTTGAACATTTATCTCTTCAAATTGGTACATATAAACAGAATCAATGTCTTTTTCTACATTAAAATCATGAATATCTTGCTTTATTTTATCATAACCATTTTTAATTTGAATTTCATCGACAAAAAAGACAAAGGGATTCTCAAGATAGTCGTAAATAGAGTTCGTTTTAGCAGTATCTACTTCTTTAAAAGGAAGAATTTCATATTTTGAGATTGTTCCAACAGACATCTGCGTATTTTCATCAAAGGAACGAACGTTATCAATTTCATCCCCAAAAAACTCAATTCTAATAGGATGGCTTGCCTCAATAGGAAAAATATCAATAATAAATCCTCTAACCGCGTATTCTCCAGTTGATGTAACTAAAGATTCTCTTCGGTAGCCAAATTGTTCAAGCGTTTCTAAAAAGGCATCACGTGATAGTTTATCACCCTTAGAAAGCGAGATTTTTAAGGATTTTGCTTCTTCTATTGATGGAAGAAAGCGTAAATAGCCCATTAAATTGGTAACAACAATGCATTTCTTTCCTGTACGAATGCGTTCTAGTGTTTGTAACCGTTCCACTTTTAAGTCGGGAGATATCGCTAAAGCAACAGAAGATAGGAAATCATCCATCGGAAAAAGACATACATCCTCTGTGTATGTTTTTAATTTTTGCATTATTTTAGTAGCATCAAAGAGGGCATTTGTAACAATTAATACATTTTCTTGATGCGTATTAAAATAAGTATAGTAATAGAGAATTGAAAGTTCATCCGTAAGTCCACAGACCGTTGAATGATTCTCATAAGTAAATATCTTTTCTAATGTGTCCATGAAATTCTCCTAATTATAGCGGTTCATTAAATTTCTTAAGTTCTGTGCAGAAAATTCACGTATAATCGTTTCAATCGCTTCTTGATTTTTAAAAATAGTTTCTAATTCTCCTTTTGAGAAGTTCCCAAGGACATAATCTTTTGTATCCATAAGTGAATTCTTGGAAATTCCTATTTTTAAACGAGCAAAAGATTCACTATGTAGATGTTTAATGATGTCTTTTATACCATTATGACCACCAGCACTAGAATCAATTTTTAAGCGAATATGGCCCACTTCCAAATCTAAATCGTCTTGTATAACTAAAATATCTTCTAAGTTAATGTCAAAATAATCGACATATTTGAAAACGACTTCGCCAGATAAGTTCATATAGCTTTGAGGTTTTAAAAAGAGAATTGTTTCGCCATTTATAGTTGTCTTATAATAAAGGCCATTAAATTTTGATGACCAGTTAACATCCCCCAAAAAAGAATCGAGAATCATAAAACCGATATTATGACGATTTCTTTCATATTCTTTTCCCGGATTACCTAAACCTACAATTAATTTCATGGTATCACCTTCTAAATATATTTTTATAACTCATAACCTCATTTATGTAAATTGGTGTTGCTATTTTGCAATAGTTTTCTCCATTAAAACAGGTCTCAAATAAGACAAGCTTACAATCAGCATTCTTATCAGGATAGACAAATTGAATCGTTTTTATACCAAAATGATATTTTTTGCACAAATCGAGGATTTCTATAAACCTCTCAGGACGATGAACAAGATAAAAATAGCCCTTATTTTCTATGCATTTGGAGGCAACTCTTATGATTTCCTCTAAAGTCACTTCTATTTCATGCCTTGCTATGGCCTTTACTCTATTTTGATTGATTATGCTTTCGTTATACTCTTTAAAATAAGGAGGATTACAAGTAACAATGGAATATTTTTCTTGCGGATGAAAATCCAAAATATTTTTGTTGATAAGTGTAATGTTATGAACATCATTATAATGAATGGAATCAATTCCCATTTGGTAAATTTCTTTTTGTATTTCAATTCCTGTTATCGATACTTCCCCACCATATTTTTCAGATAGAATTAATGGTACAGGAGCATTCCCTGTACACAAATCCAAGATTGTTCTAGCATTTTTCCTTTTTACTACAAATTCAGCTAACAGAATCGAATCAATAGAAAATTTAAAATAATCATCATTTTGAAATATTTTATAAGAGTAGTCAAATAAATCATTTAATTCATTCGACTTCATACTCAAATACTTCTCCTTTTATGTTAACCGAGTATTTTTTCTTTAAAATGTCTAATGATACAACTTTTCCTTCACCATTAGGCGTCTTAACGATACTTCCCATTTTTGGCAAATGTGTGCGATGTTCTTCATATACTTCATCTTCATAAGCTAAGCAACAGAGTAAGCGTCCACATGCCCCATTAATTTTGGATGGATTTAATGGTAAATTTTGGTTCTTTGCCATATTAATACTTATCGTTTCCATTCCTGATAAAAAGGAAGAACAGCAAAGTGGTCGACCACATATTCCGATACCCCCAATTTCTTTTGATTTATCACGAACACCCATTTGATGTAATTCAATACGCGTTTTATATTTACTAGCAATTTCGCGGACAATATTGCGAAAATCAACACGTTCATCAGCAACGAAGTTAAACATCAATTGTTTTCTGTCTAAAGTGAAATGGGCATCTACAATACGCATATTAAGTTCTTCTTTTTTTACTAAATCACGTACATATTGCAATGCTTTCTCTGCTTCCTTTAAATTTTGTAAGTACGTATTATAATCTTTCTTAGTAGAAATTCTTTTAACACTTTTCATGTCATTAATATCAATATTCGTTATTTTTTCAACAAGCGGGTCAGTGACTTTGGCAAATTGTTCACCTTTTTCTGTATCGACAACAACTGTTACGTTTTTATTTAATCTTAGATTATCGTCATAAGAAAAATAGTAGTTTTTTCCACCATCTTTATATTGAACACTACAGATTTTCATTTTATCACTCCCAACAAAGAAATAATTTGTTCATAAATAACTCTTTATTCACATTGATTTTGAACTCGTTGATGATATTATCTAACAAATTTATTCTTTTTACAATGGTTTTTATATCGTTTGTCATAATAACATCCAAGATTTCTTGAACATTTTCATCACCGTGATATTTTCCCAATGTTATATTCTCATATTTAATAATATACATGCGTTTAATGAGATTTAATATTCTTTCAATATCAACTCTCTCTTTTTTTGCGATGTTTTTAGATTCTGTCATTAATAAAAATTTTGGACTATTGTTTAGTTTACTGACTATATTAAGCGTTTCCATATAATAACTCTGATACTCTTCTTCTGTTAAATTTAATATGTCATATAAAGACTCTATTTCATAATTTAGAGTATAAAGTTCACAACGGCTTTTTATCGTAGGCAATATTCCTGAAACTTTATCTGTAATATAAAAACCAACGATATTTTCCTCTGGTTCCTCCAAAAATTTTAACATTTTATTGGAAGAGCCATCATTCATTTTATCGGCGCCAACAATTAAATAAGAGGAATAAGTGCTTATAAGTGGTTTTGAAGAAAAGCGATGAATAATCTCCAATACCTGATTTGTTTTTATCTCTTTTCCATCTGGATAAACGGAGATCACATCAGGATTACTCTCTTGTTTGATCGTTGTACAAATATTACAATCACAGTTTTCGGCTCCATCCTTAAGACAATTCACTTGTCTAATAATCTCAATAACGTCACAAACACATCTAGATAAGTTATTTGTAGAAAACAAAAAAGCATGAGAATTTTTTTCCTCATTGAAAGAGTTTATGATAATTCTTTTAACTTCTTCACAATCCATATCTCACCTATAAATATTTTATAACAATTAAACAATACATGACAAAGCCGGGCATTCCTAAAAGCGTAATAATTAAAACGCCAGTAATACTAATGGGAATCATAATATTAAAGGCATTTGTAAATAAATTTACTGTGTAAAGACTAACAAACGAAAAAATTAAATTAAATAAGAGTTTTTTTATTTTACTCATGCAATTTCACCAATACATTGTATTAGATAAAAAGTAAAACTATGATATCTCTTTTCGGTCTAATAAAGCACGGTCAAGTGTAATAGAATCCAAGTAATCGATTTCAACTCCCATTGGAATTCCATAAGATAATCTTGAGACTTTTACATTTTTCTTTTCAAATAGCTTCTTTATATAAAGTGTTGTCGTCTCTCCTTCTATAGAAGGCTTCAAAGCTAATATGACTTCTGCGTTATTTTCAATTTCAGATTCCACTCTAGAAATTAACGTTGATAAATTAATATCTTCTGGATAAATACCATCAATGGGGGATATTAAACCATTTAAAACATGATATTTTCCATCAAAAGAACCTGATTTTTCAAACATGATAACACTTTTATAGTCTTCTACTACACAGATAACATTATTTTTTCGTCCTGAATCACTACAAATTGAACAAATTTCCTTATCGGTAATATGACCACATACTTTGCAAGGATGAAGCATCTTTTTACAGTTCTTAATGTTTTCAGATAGGTGTTCAATATCCTCATCACTCAAATCTAATAAAGATAAAGCATAACGTTCAGCACTCTTTTCACCTACACCGGGCAATTTTTGTAACGAGTGAATCGTATCGCTTAGTACAACTGGATAAATCATAGTTTAAAATAATCCACCTAGTTGTTTCCCATACATACCAAGTTTAGCTTCAATTTCATTTTCTACTTTTGAAATAGCATCATTCATAGCAATTTTAATCATATCTTCTAGCATTTCAAGATCTTCAGCGTCGAATGATTCTTTATTTTTAATTGTGACGCTTTTAATCTTCTTATCTCCATAAATTACTATGTCTACTAATTGAGAGTTCCCCGTAAACTCACTTGCATTTATTTCTTGTTGTTTCTTTTCAATATCCTTTTGCATCTTTTGGGCTTGTGCCATTAAATTATTCATATTCATAATCCTATTCTCCTATTCTATATTTAATTTTTCATTTCCAAAGATATCTTCCGCTAATTTTAGAGAAGAAGTATTCTCATTTATATACGGAGATTCATCTTGTAACTCATATACTTTTTCTTTGGTATATTCCTTCATAAATTCATCCCATTCATTTTTTGTAATAAATATCATTTTATATAAAGTTTGAGATAAAGCATTAAATGTCTTTTCTAATTCATATAATTTTGCATTTCCTACTATTTTTATGCTTTCAGAAGGAGTAATAAAGATAATATATTCGTTAGATGCAACTTGTAAGGTAGAACTTTTAATAATAGCAAAAAATTCCGTTAAATTCTTATCTTTTACTTCATTAATAAAATTCTTCCACAAGTCACCTGCTTTTATTTTATCATTTTTATTTGCAGAAACAAAGGTATTATTTAATCTTATGTTGATAAATTCATCACATATATTATAAACTTGTGGGGTTTTATTGGCTTTTACCATCTGTTCTACATTTGCATTTGATCCTGTCGAAATTATTTCCCGGGAAATAATTTGATTAATTTCACGATTGGAAATTTGATTTTCATCATCGTTAATAAAGGATATCAATTCTAATTCCAAAAGCAAATATCCATTTGAGTTATAATTAATTTTATTTAGCACTTCGTTCAATGCCTCTATTAATCTTTTTAATTGTTTAAAAACATTATTGCTAATATTCTTTTTTTTCATGTTAACTGCTTTTTCGATTAAATGATCTAATATTTTGTCTATTAGTATTTTTATATCAATTCCTGTTTCTTTTATTTTGTGTAGAAGTTTGATTAACGCATTTAAATCGTTTTTTAATATAGTAGTGTATAAAGCATCGATTTCATCAGCTGTAATCGTTCCATAATTTTGAATCAAATTATCCATAGTAATGTCATCAGACACTTTGGACAATTGATCTAAAATACTAAGAGCATCACGCATACATCCATCTGACAAATAAGATATTTCTTTCAAAGCATCTTCATCATATTTTATTTGTTCTTTTTCACAAATAGTAGCAAGATTATTATAAATTAGTTCCCTATCTATTCTTTGGAAATCAAACCTCTGACAGCGGGATAGAACAGTTATAGGAACTTTTTGAATTTCTGTAGTTGCTAGTATGAAAATAACATTGCTGGGAGGTTCTTCCAATGTTTTAAGGAATGCATTCCACGCTGCTGTTGATAACATATGAACTTCATCTATTATATATATTTTATATTTTCCATTAGTAGGTGCTATCCCTACATTTTCAATCATTTCACGAATGTTATCTACGCCATTATTACTCGCAGCATCCATTTCAATGACATCAGGACTTAAATCAAAAGACACACAATTTGGGCATTTACCACAGGCAATCCCATCCTTTAAATTCGTACAATTTATAGCTCTAGCAAAAATTTTTGCTGTACTTGTTTTTCCTGTTCCACGAGGGCCCGTAAATATATATGCATGAGCAATTTTGTTGTTAATAATTGAATTAATTAATATTTTTTTTATATGTTCTTGTCCTACTAAATTATTGAAATCAGTAGGTCTATATTTACGATATAAAACTTTATAATTCACATGCGATCACCTATTAGAATTATACCATATTCTCTATTTCCTTTTACCATTTAATTTAAAAAAATTACTTAAAATCTGATGATATTCTTCAGATTCCTTTAAGTATTCTTTTTGTATCAAACGTATGTTTGTTTTGCCATATGGTTTCTTTTGCTCATTTCTTGGTAAAAGATAATACACATTTTTTATTCTTGCTTCTTTAATAACTTCCATACACATATGACAAGGTTCGAGCGTAATATATAAATCACAGTTATCTAATCTCCAATCACCCATTTTTTTTTCTGCCTTTCGAATCGCAATTATTTCGGCATGTGCTGTAACATCATTATTTTTAACACGATTATTATATGCCTTTGCTATTATATGGTTATTGCAAACAATAAGTGCTGAAATAGGAACTTCTTTCTTTTTAAAAGCTTTCTTACACTCAATTAAAAGAATTTCAATATATTTATTCATTCTTCATCACCTTACCAATAAAAAAGTGCACATGAATAGAGGTTAATATGGCTGCTGTCTTCCGACTCTGACCAGTTTATAACATACTCATTGCACGAATAAAGTATAACACATGTTTATTTAGAAATACAACCTGTTTTACAAATTTATAAAGTTTGAATATTTCGTATTATATTATCACGTTTCGCTTAATATAAAAAGCAAATTTTAAAATTTGGAGGGCTTTAATTTTTCAAAATTTGCATACTTAATTGTTAATATTTTTATTCAATGTTTCACGCGGAACATCAAATAAATTTCTAACATACCAATTATAAAAACATTCTAAATTCAAACTATGTTTCACGTGAAACATATTTTATTATAATTCAATTTAGAAATTGTAATGTTATTTAAGAATTCTGTTTTAACTATTCTATTTTGTTTGTATTCATTTCATAATGTTTCACGTGGAACATTATGAAATATATCTTATTTAAAACTAAATATAAAAAAACATTTAAAATCACATAGAAGTTCTTATCAATTATTTGTTGTTTTTTTTGTAAATGTTCCACATGAAACATCAAAAGTTGTAATGCTTTTATTACATAAACAATACAACAAGAAATATTTTCTCTTTTACAGTTATTCTTTGCTTAATTAAATCACATATGTTTCACGTGGAACATTATTAAGCATCTTTTTTTCTATAAAAATGCTAAAAATATATATAATTATATAGAATATTCTAGTTAATTTTATAATTTCTTTTTATATGTTCCACGTGAAACATATAAAAAGATGAATTCCAATCTAATAAATTATGGATATAAGTATATTATGTTATATTGATTTTCTATTTTTACATCAAACGAACATTTAATTTATGTTTCACGTGGAACATAGTATATTTTTATTGTTTATAGTAATCCTATATTTTATATTCTTTTATTATAGACAATTGATCCAATGTTTCACGTGAAACGTTGAAATTTTGCACTATTTATATACTATTAGATAAGTTTATTAATTCATATTGTTTTATTAAACTAAAGAAATATGTTTCACGTGAAACATATCGCAATACTTTGTTTGAACATTATTCTTTTTACATTCAATGTTCCACGTGAAACATCAAAAAAAGAGAATTATTCATTCTCTTTAATATCACTTCCTTGAGCTAACTCAGTAGAATCATCAGATTTTAAAATTTCGTCTTTTTCAAAATCTGCAGTATTTTCCGCGTCTTCCTGTTTATCTACTACACTTACTGTTGAAACATATTGATTTTCCTTCAAATTTATTAATTTTACACCCTGAGTAACTCTTCCCAATTGTGAAATTTGGTCAATTGGTAGTCTAATCAACATTCCACTATCAGTTATAATTAACAAATCTTGAGAATCTGTAACAATCTTATGAGAAACCATATTCCCGTTTTTATCAGTAACATTTAAAGCTTTAACGCCCTTGCTTCCCCTTCTTGTCATACGATATTCACTAACATAAGTCTTTTTACCAAATCCATTTGCTGTTACAATTAATAAATTATCGTCTAGATTTCCAACTTCCATTCCTATACAAGTGGCATCGTCTAAAGTAATACCTTTAACACCCGAAGCGGTTCTACCCATAGGACGGATTTCCTTTTCGTCAAATACAACCATTCTTCCAGCGGATGATCCAAGAATGATATAAGAGTCTCCATTACATAATCTTACATCAATCAATTCATCAGAATCACGTAAACTAATAGCGATCTTTCCTGAATTTCTAATATTTGCAAATTCCTCTATCGATGTTTTCTTAACAATTCCGTCTTTAGTTGCAAATACTAAATATTTACCTTTTAATTCATCCTCTTTATTTGGTGTAATTTTAATTATTGAACTAATCTTTTCTTCTTTTTCAATCGGAATTAAGTTAATAATTGGAAGTCCTTTTGATTGTCTACTATAAAGTGGAATTTCATAACCTCTAACTCGATATACTTTTCCTTTTGATGTAAAGAAGAGAACATCATCATGAGTTTTACAATTAATCAAGTATTTAACGTAGTCTTCTTCATTAATTGACATTCCCTTTACACCGACACCGCCTCGATGTTGAGCTCGATAAGTATCAGATGTACATCTCTTAATATAACCTTTATCTGTTATAGAAACGATGATATCTTCTACAGGAATTAGAGATTCATCTTCTATATAATCAATAGCCGTCATATCAATGTCAGTACGTCTTTCATCACCATATTTTTTCTTAATTTCTAGCATTTCCTCTTTTATAATGTTCAAAACTTTTTCATTAGAAGCTAATATAGAGTTCAAATATTCGATTTCTGCTAGCAATTCTTCTAATTCTTTATCTATTTTTTCTCTTTCTAAGCCTGTTAATCTTCTTAAACGCATCTCTAAGATACTATTTGCTTGAATTTCAGATAATCCAAAGCGATCCATCAACTTAGTTCGTGCATCATCATCATCCATAGCACCACGTATAATAGCGACAACTTCATCAATATTATCCAATGCTATTTGTAATCCCTTTAATATATGAACACGATCTTCATCCTGAGCTAAATCATATTTCGTTCTACGAATAATGACTTCCTTTTGATGATCAATGTATTTTACTATGATATCTTTAAGTCCAAGCGTTCTAGGAATACCATTATCTAGCATTAAGAAGATAATACCATAACTGATTTGAAAATTCGTATGTTTGTACAAATTATTCAAAACAACTTGAGGATTCGCATCTTTTTTCAAAGTAATTGTTATCTTTATACCATTCTTTAAATCCGTATGATAATCTGAAATCCCATCAATAATCTTATTATGAACCAATTCAGCGACTTTATTTTTCAAATCTAGAGTATTTGTTCCATAAGGAACTTCTGAAATAATAATATTGCTATGATTTCCATGTTCTTCTATTTCTGCACGACTGCGAATCGTAATCGTTCCACGTCCCGTTTCATAAGCTTGTTTAATTCCCTTATTTCCTAGGATAATACCTCCAGTAGGAAAATCAGGTCCTTTGATATATTGCATTAATTCAGTTACTTCAATATCAGGATTATCAATATAAGCAACACATCCATCAATAACTTCACCCAAATTATGAGGAGGTATATTTGTTGCCATACCAACGGCAATACCCATCGTACCATTAACTAAGATATTTGGATATCTCGAAGGCAAAACATGTGGTTCTTTCTTTGTAACATCGAAGTTATCGTCCATATCAACTGTATTTTTTCTTATATCCCTTAATAATTCCAAAGAAAGTTTTGCAAGACGCGACTCCGTATAACGCATTGCTGCAGCACCGTCACCTTCGATATTACCAAAGTTACCATGCCCATCCACCAAAGTATAACGTTGACTGAAATCTTGTGCCATACGAACCATTGCTTCATAAAAAGAAGAATCTCCATGAGGATGGTAAGTACCCATAACGGCTCCAACGGTTGTCGCAGATTTACGATGTGGTTTATCTGGCGTAAGTCCTGACTCATACATCGTCCATAAAATACGACGATTTACGGGTTTTAATCCATCTCTTAAATCTGGTAACGCACGAGCCGTAATAACACTCATGGAATAATCAAGGAACGAATCACTAATCTCCGTAACAATGTTATTCTCTGTTAGACTATCTCGTTCATGAAAAGTTCCACCAAATTCATTTCCACCGGCACCTTCTGCTGGAGGATTTTCTTCAGTATCAGTTTCATCTATTGTTAATTCTTCTTCATTCTTTAATTCTTCATCTGTCATAACTTTTCCTCCTAAGCATCAATATTTTGTGCATATCCTGCATTTTCTTCGATGAATTCTCTTCTTGGTCCAACTTCTTCGCCCATAAGTTTTTCAAAAATAGCATCAGCTGCAACACAGTCATCCACTGTAATACGCTTCAAGACGCGTTTTTCGATATCCATTGTCGTATCATTTAATTCATCAGCATCCATTTCTCCAAGACCTTTCATACGGACAATTTCTGCTCGGGCACGTACATTTTCTGGAAGATTATTTAGATATTCATCCTTTTCATCTTCCGTAAGCACATATTTTCGTGTTTTTCCATGAGAAATTCTAAATAATGGTGGTTGAGCCGCATAGACATGTCCTGCCTGTACAATAGGTTTAAAGAAGCGATAGAACAAGGTTAATAACAATACGCGAATATGAGCTCCATCGACATCGGCATCGGTCATGATGATAATCTTATCATAACGTAATTTAGATAAATCAAATTCTTCCCCTATGCCTGTTCCAAAAGCGGTAATAATGGTTCTAATTTCTTCATTTCCTAGAGCTCTATCTAAGCGTGCTTTTTCAACATTCAAAATTTTTCCTCTTAAAGGTAAGATAGCTTGTGTCATTGAGTTACGTCCTAATTTCGCACTTCCACCTGCACTATCTCCCTCGACTATAAAGATCTCTGATTCGCTTGGATCTTTACTCTTACAATCGGCAAGTTTTCCAAAGAAATTCGTCGTCGCTAAGTCACTTTTACGTGTAATCTCTCGTGCCTTTTTTGCCGCATTTCTTGCTCGACAAGCAAGTAAAGCCTTGTTAATAATGACTTTCGCTTCCTCTGGATTTTCCATCAAGAATCTTTCAAATCCCTTAGAGAAGACATCATCTGCTAACTTCCTCACTTCGGAATTTCCAAGACGTCCCTTTGTTTGCCCTTCAAATTGTGGATTTGGATGTTTACATGAAATAATCATCGTTAATCCTTCCTTAACATCATCACCTGTTAAAGAATCATCTTTTTCCTTTAAAATACCATTTTTTCTTGCATAACTATTGATAACACGAGTTAAGGCTCTTCTTACTCCTTCTTCATGTGTTCCACCATCATGGGTATTGATATTGTTTACAAAGGAATAGATATTATCGTTATAACTCGTATTATACTGCATAGCGACTTCAAATTGAACACTTTCTTCTTCTCCTTCAAAATGAATGACATCTTCATGAATCGGCGTCTTCCCTTGATTAATAAAGCGAACATATTCCTTAATTCCACCTTCATAAAGGAAAGTTTCTCCCGTCGTATCCTCATCATCACGATCATCACGAATCGTGATTGAAAGACCTCTATTTAAGAAGGCAAGTTCACGTATACGATTCTTTAAGGTATCATAATCATAAATATCCGTATCAAAAATATCTGGATCTGGTTTAAAACTAACAACGGTTCCTGTTCTATGAGGTTCACAATCACCGACTACAGAAAGAGGCGCTACTGTTTTTCCACCATTTTCAAAGCGAATATAGTGAACCTTTGAATCTTTATAAACACGTACTTCCACCCATTTACTTAAAGCATTTACGACACTAGCACCTACACCATGTAATCCTCCGGCAACTTTATAGCCACCACCACCAAATTTACCACCAGCATGTAATACTGTATAAACAGTCTCCACAGTTGATATCTTTGTCTTTGGATGAACATCTGTAGGAATTCCTCGGCCATCATCCTTTACCGTTATTGAATTATCCTTATTAATAACGACTTCAATATTCTTACAATAGCCTGCTAATGCTTCATCTATAGCATTATCGACAATTTCCCATACTAAATGATGCAAACCTTTAACATCAGTCGTTCCAATATACATTCCCGGTCTTTTACGTACCGCTTCTAATCCCTCTAATACTTGAATATCGGAGGCATTATAATGTGTTTCTTCTTCCATTTTTTCTCAATCCTTTCCTTATTTCTTTTCTTTAAGAAAAGCCTTTATTCATTTATCTTTTCCGTTACATTGCCATTTTCCACTTCAAATATACGGCTATCCTTTTTTAATGATGGTGTTACCTTTTTTAAATCGGTTGTCGTAATAAAAGTTTGAATGTCATCGTGTATAAAAGTTAATATATTGTTTATCTTTTCTTCATCTAATTCACTAAACAAATCATCTAAGATAAGAATAGGTTCAATTTCTTTTTCATTTCTAAAAATATCTATTTCCCCTAGTTTTAAGGAAATAACGGCATTTTTTTGTTCTCCTTCAGAACCATAATCTTTCAAATTATTTCCATCTAGTAAAAATTCATAATCATCTCGATGAATTCCTGTATTTGTTGTTCCCAGTATAATATCACGATTTTGTTCTCGCTTATAAACTTTGAGTAAATCTTTTTTTTCTAAATCATTAAAGTCTGATTTATAGACAAGATTTAACCCATGCATTCCCGTTATCTTAAAGTAATGCTCCTCAATATAGGGATTAATCATCGCAGTAAAATCTTTTCGATACTTATGAATCCGAAGCCCCAATTCTACAAGCTGATCCGTTAAGATTTTTAAATATTCCTGACTGGCATTCCCATTTGTATAAAGGGTTTTCAAATAAGAATTTCTTTGCTTTAATACTTTATTATAAAGCGTTAATACTTTAAGATAATCATTACTAAACTGGGATAATTCAATATTAATTAACTTTCTTCTAGTATTTGGCGTATCTTTAATGAGTTTTAAATCTTCAGAAGTAAATAAAACAATATTAATCTTTGAAAGATAATCGGTTAAACGATTAATGTTAGTGTTATTAATACGCACCTTTTTTTCATTCTTTTTTAATATTATTCGATATTTATTTTCATAAGTATCTAAAACTGTCCCTTCAATTCTAGCCAAATCGCAATTCTGACGAATTACAATTTCCTCTTTTGACCCACGAAATGATTTAGTAAAAGCAAGACAGTAGATTGCTTCTACAATATTCGTCTTTCCCATGCCATTTTGACCAATAATTAAATTTTTTCCCGGGTTAAATTCCAATTCTAATTTTTCATAATTACGAAAATTAAGTAATTTTAAATTTAAAATTTTCATTTTAACCCCCTTTATTTCTCATTTAAGAGATTTTTCCATTTTTATGTACACCTATACACATATTCATTATATCACAAATAAGCCCATAAAAAAAGAAAAACTACATTATTTCAGCTCTAAGGAGTGAAATTTTTTCGCAATCATCAAATTTGATATAATAAG
>CAZWKF010000005.1:0-29432 GCA_964634785.1 uncultured Muribaculaceae bacterium | reverse complement strand
ATTTTTTAATCTTTTTTACACAATTTAGGCTAATTTTACGCAAAGTTACAAAAAAAGTGACAATCAACTGTAAAATAAGAATTCCATATTTCTGAAAGTTTTTCCCAGTAGATTGCCCATACTTTCTTATTTGTAGCAATATTGTTGCCGTATTTAATTTTCTCTTTGTTGTTTGTTTCTTTGTTGTCACTTTTAATCCTCCTTAAAGTAAAGTTGATCAATAATATCTAAATAATCTAAACGCGGTCTAATCTTTTGCTTGATTGAATATCCCTTTTCTTCAATAAATGAATAGGGAATACTCTTTCTTGTTGAATTTTCTATAAAGTGAATAATGTCATTCCCATCTAAATAAAAGAAGAGTCCATTCATATAGATGATTAGAAAGGAAATACCTCCATGAGCAATTACTTTTTTAATATGCTCATATTGGTGAGCATGTAAGTTACTTAGTGGAAATGAGGTCCTATTTTTTGTTTCCTTTGCATCAAAGTCCAAGTATTTCCCTCTATATATGCCATTATAGTCAAGGGTAGAGGGTGTTCTAAAGTAAGCTTTCGTAATGACACGTTCATTTGCTTGATACCTTACATCACTTATCGTAATTGGTGTTGGTTTTTTATAGATGATAGCACGATCTTCACTTAGGTAAAAGGCATTACTTTGATTGATCATGTCCTCTAAATCCATTCCACGATTAGCATAGTTAATATTCTTCTTGTATTCCTTTGTTTTATTACCTGGATAAAACATAGTATCACCATTACCATTATAACGTATTCTCTTTCTTTTTGAAAGGACAAACAGAAAAATGCCGATATTATTTATGAATTTATGGAACCAATGTATGTTTTAGCTATGAAATTGTAGTGGCTTTCTATCCTCTTTTAATGGCTCTCCACTAAACATTTTTTGAACATAAGCTAAGACTTCTAAAATTTCTCCATTTGTTGCCTTACCAATTTCATATGGGCCTATTAATCCATCTTGATATAATCTAAGACGTATATTATCGAAACTATAAGCTTTGTCTATAACACATGTAGCAGAAAGTTTTCTGTCGTCTGATAAAGTAACGATAGAACCAGGATTTTTAGGCATCTTACCATCGTGAGTTAATTCTTCTATTGCTATTTGATCTGAATCTACGCCAGTATACACTTGATGATCAAATTTCACCGTATAATCTTCTGACTCTTCCCAACATCCCATAAAATAATAGCCATCTCTATGCTTTGTTTTTTCATACATGTCATGTTCTTTTTTAAATAGTCCAATGGAATCGAAAATATATTCATTCCCCCCAAGAAAGAAACAACCAACCCAAGTTTGTTCTGCTCCATAAGTACACACATAGTACTTACTCACATCCAATTTCTCTGGTTGTCTCTTAACTTGATTCTTTTTCGTAACGGTCAAATTAAGTTGGTCCTCTTTTGACTGTGCATTGTACATATCCACTATTTTTTGTATTCTTGATTTTAAAGTTTGTAAATCACTCTTTGTTTTTGAATTTTCCATATTTTATATTCACCATTCCTCTTTCTTTTATAAACTTATAATTAAGTTTAACTTTTTTTATTGTTTTTTTAATTCATACTCAAGGATAAAATTTCTCTTGATTACCAATTATTCTATCATAATTTTTTTTAGTTTCAAACAATTATTCTTCGAAAAAGAATGCAAACTGAATTGAAATACAAGGAAAAATCAATTATAATAAGGACAAGTGAGGAGAGTATCCATGAAAATAGAATCTTCAAATTTAGAGACAATTGCGGTAAGAACGAGTCAATATCCGACAGATGGACTTCCTGAGTTTGTCCTATGTGGACGCAGTAATGTAGGGAAGAGTAGTTTTATCAATACCATTTTAGGGCGCAAAAATTATGCTCATACTTCGGGAAAACCGGGGAAAACACAGACACTTAATTTTTATCTTGTCAATAATGCCTTTTACCTAGTAGATGTACCAGGTTATGGGTATGCTGACGTTTCCAAAGAAAAGCAGCGGAAATTTGGTTTGATGATAGAAGAGTATTTGACCACTCGTGAAAATTTAAAATGTGTCTTTTTACTTGTTGATTTTCGTCATCGAGTAACAGAAAACGATGTGTTAATGTATAATTTCTTAAAATACTATGATTTACCAACTGTCGTTGTAGCCACTAAGTTTGATAAAGTGAAGGCAAGCCAAAAGGAAAAATGTGAAAAGGCCTTAAAAGAATCATTAAAACTAATGTCTAATGATAAATTGGTTGTCTTTTCATCCGTAACAAAAAAGGGAAGAGAAGAGCTTTATTCCATTTTAAGTAGTTATTTAGAAGAATCATAAATTTTATGTCAATAGAGAACCTGAAACAAGAGAATTTATAGACAATTCTCTTGTTTTTTGTTAGAATTTATAGTAGGTGAGAGTATAAAATGAAAAAGAAAAATGCATTTACGTTAGTTGAATTATTAGCTGTTATTGTCATTATTGGGCTTCTTTTAGCAGTTGCTTTGCCAGCTTCTTTGAAATTAGCCGGAAATGTTAGGGGAAAAGCTTATGACACAAAAATTGAGCTTATAGAACAAGCTGCTCAAAGTTATGGGCAGACAAACCTTGCTTTTGTAAGGACGGGAATGGATATTGATAACACATCAAGTCATCATACTTGCAAATTGCAATTTGAAGGGGAAAAGATAAAGGGCATTGACTTTATACCAAAAGCTTATAGTGAGTCTACTTCGCTTTCAGAGAATGAATATTGGTGCATTCGTACTACTGTTCAGGACTTAATTGGCAGTCATGATCTTGATTATGATGAAAAAGATATTTGTGAGAATTGTAATACAGAAGAAGAAAAAAAATATTATAATGATATTGTTGTGAATCCTCATACAAATAATATAATTAACCAATGTTACATCTATATTTACTATAAATATAATCGTGTCTATACGACATTTGATAAAGCCAAATGTGATGTGTCAAGTAATACCCCGACACTTGGTCAAGAATATCCTAGAATGCGTAAGTAATTCCGTTTGCCAAACGGGATTTTTTTTGCTAAAATAAGAGCAATGAAAGGGAGGATGTTTATGCGAAAGACAGTTTGTTTAATTGGAAGACCAAATACGGGAAAATCTTCCCTTTTTAATCGTCTCATTGGTGAAAGAAAAGCCATTATTGATGACTTACCCGGTGTTACAAGAGATCGCCTTTATGGAATCGTAAACTATAAAGAGACTTCGTTTTCTCTTATTGATACGGGCGGAATTGACTTAGAAGATGCGACATTTAATGAAAATATTCGCATGCAAGCAGAAATTGCTATAGAGGAAGCGGATGTCATTGTCTTTGTCATCGATGGGAAAGAAGCAGTTACTTCTAATGACTTAGCCGTACGTGATTTACTTATGCGCAGTCAAAAAAGAGTCATTGTTGCCTTAAATAAGATCGATGATAAAATGCATGAAGATAAAGTATATGACTATTATGAACTTGGATTTGATCCCATTATTCCTGTATCAGCTGAACATAAACGCAATATCAATTTATTGTTAGATGAGATTACACGAGACTTTACACCTTATATGAAAGAGCCAAAGGAAGAAGCCATCCGTTTTTCCATTATTGGAAGACCGAATGTGGGGAAAAGCAGTTTAGTCAATGCCCTTTTGGGAGAGGAAAGACAAATTGTTTCAAATGTTGCAGGAACGACGAGAGATTCCAATGATTCACGTTTTACTTATGAACATCAAGAGTATCTTGTGATTGATACGGCAGGAATGCGCAAAAAGGGAAAAATCTATGAAAATGTGGAAAAGTATTCTTTAATTCGCAGTTTAAAAGCGATGGAGAGAAGTGACGTATGTGTAGTCGTTATCGATGCCGAAGCAGGGATTATTGAACACGATAAACATGTTGTATCTTATGCTTTAGGTTTAGGGAAAGCCATTGTCTTAGTTGTTAATAAATGGGATACCGTAAAGAATAAAGACCAAGCGATGAAAGAGTGGAAGAAAAAAATCGCGAACGAATTTCAATTTATTCCATTTGTTCCCGTTATTTTCCTATCTGCCCTAATGGGTTCGCGCATCCATACTCTTATGCCCGCGATTATCAAAGCCTATCAATCTTATACAAAAGAGATAAAGACGAGTGTCCTAAACGACATTATAAGAGATGCTGTTGCCTTGCATGAACCTCCTTCATATAAAGGAAGAAGGTTAAAGATTTACTTTGTCAGTCAGACGGGAAGTGAACCTCCTAAAATTACATTTCATGTCAATTCTAAATCACTTGTCCATTTCTCTTATGAACGTTATTTAGAAAATAAGATAAGAGAGTCGATTGACTTAGAGGGAAGTCCTATCATTTTACAATTTAAGAATCGAGGAGAGGAAAAGTGAAAAAACGAACATTTTTTGTTCTCTTTTTTTCCTTACTTTTTTTGAGTAGTGTTGTCCTTATTGCTATATTTCAACCTTTTTCTTTTCATTCGGATAAAAAGAAAGAGAAGGAAAATACACTTTATGCAACGGTTTTAGAAAAAACGGAGACGTATGTAAAAGTAAAGCCTGTTTCTGAAGAGGAAGAATGGTTAATCAATACCCAAGAGCCACTGAAAAAAGGGGACTTTATTCTCGTTACTTATTTTGCTGATGAGTTTAAAAGCATTACTCCGAATAAGATACAAGTATTGATGTCTTCAGAAGAGATGGAAAAGACAGAAAAAAAGAAAGAGGAAGAAAGGACTCCAAAAGAGACAACAACTAAGAAGAACACAGAAACTCTTTCAATAGAAACAGAAGAAAAGCTTTTGGAAAACATCCAAAAAAAGATGGACCAAGTCGATGA
The DNA here is from genome assembly GCA_964634785.1 of uncultured Muribaculaceae bacterium. Lineage (GTDB taxonomy): Bacteria > Bacillota_I > Bacilli_A > RF39 > UBA660 > CAG-582. The sequence continues at coordinate 24,586 of CAZWKF010000005.1, read as the reverse complement.
GTCTACGAAAAAATTATCGGCGGAGGCAAAAGAGTTTGTCATAAATTTGATTGACTTTATCTTTTATAGAGGAGAAATTGAAGGAATCACCTTTGATCAGTTAAGAGATACTACGAAAGCTAAAGTCGTCTATTATATGTTGCTTCTTGATCGTAAGATAGAAGAATCGTTTCCTAAATACAAAGAGACCATCAATAAAAAAGTTTCCTCGTTAAAAGTGAAACTCATGGCAAAATACATAAGTCTTACAAATACATTATGTAAAGAAAAAGAAAAGACATGTGAAGAAGTAAAAAAGGATTTTGCCATTCTTAAAGAAAAAATGGATATTTCGTGGGAAAATATGAAAGAGACTTTTTCTTATGGAGTAGAAAAGGGAACACAAGAATTAAAAAACATGTATGAATTATGGAAGGAATAAGAAAATGGAATTAAATGGACATGAAGTGGAAGTTGTCATTGAATACAAAAGAATAAAGAATATCTATTTTCGCATCAATGAAGAATTGCAAATTTATGTGACTTGTTCTAAGAGAGTTAGTAAGAAAAGCATTGAAGAACTATTAGAAAAGAATCGTGCCTCACTTGAAAAAATGTATAAAAAAGCCTTAAAGAGAAATGAGAAAAAAGGAAAAGTTCTCTATTTAGGAGAAGAGTTGGACTTTGTTTTTTATAAAAGAATCATGTTTGAAGAGAAGATGGCTTTTGGACCCTCTGTAGAAGATATCAATGCGTATTTAGAAAAACATGCCCTTCCTTATTTTCAAAGTCGATTGGATTTATATAGAGATTCCTTTTCATCTCTTCCTAAGTTTCGCTTGCGGATTCGCAAGATGAAGAGTAGGTGGGGTGTTTGTAATCAAGGGAGTATGACCGTTACACTAAATTCGCTTTTGATTCATAAGAAACCTTATTTAATTGATTATGTCATCGTTCATGAACTTTCCCATTTTTCTCATATGGATCATTCCAAACAATTTTGGGAATGTGTAGAAAGACATTTTCCCAGATATAAAGAAGCCAGAAAGGAGTTAAGAGAATGATAACGTCTCCACAAAATGAAAGAATAAAAGAATATGTGAAATTGCAGATGAAAAAATACCGTGAGGAAAGGCGTCAATTCATTATAGAGGGAGAACATCTAGTGGAAGAAGCTTTAAAGTATTGTGAAGTGGAAGAAGTTTTTTCATTAGAAGAAAGAGAAAATGCGACGCAGGTCAGTTTGGATGTAATGAAGAAACTATCAGGGCTTAAAACACCTTCATCTATTCTTGCTGTCTGCAATATGCCAACTCCTAGAAAAATAGCAGGGAATATCTTGTTATTAGATGGTATTCAAGATCCGGGAAATTTGGGAACTATTATTAGAAGTGCTGTTGCTTTCGGTATTGATACGATTGTTGCATCTCCCTATACCGTTGATTGCTATAATCTTAAGGTTTTACGCTCAAGTGAAGGAATGATTTTTAGCTTGAATTATATTGTTGCCGATTTAGAAGAATTTATAGAAAAAGAGCAAGAGAGGACCTTTTATACGACCGATGTAAAAGGGGGAACTACCTTACAAAACATAAAGGTGAAAAAGCCTTTTGGATTAATTATGGGCAATGAAGGTGCAGGAGTATCGGAAAAAATTGTCAAATATGCGCAAGAGAAAGTTCATATCCCTATGGCCTCTTCTTGCGAAAGTTTAAATGTGGCCATGGCTACGAGTATTATTTTATATTCTTTTTTTGAAAAGTAGTGGAGTTTTATTTACTCCCCTTTTTTTGCATGCTATAATGATTAAGGTGAAGAAAATTGAAAGAATTACACTTTTTAAAAGAAAACTTAATTGCCCATCGAGGAATTTATGATAATAAAAGAATTTATGAAAACACCATAAGTGCTATTCAAAGAGCTATTAAATACCAATATATGGTTGAATTTGATGTGCGTCTTTTATGTGATGGAACATGTGTCCTCTTTCATGATCAAAATATGGAAAGACTTTTACATGTTGAGGGAAATATTGAGAAAATTACATATGATGATCTTTGTTATATAGCGAAATATCAAGTCCCTACCTTAGAAGAAGTGTTATCTCTAGTGGATGGCAGCGTCCCTATTTTGATCGATTTAAAGACCATTACCTCAAAAAGACTCTTAGAAAAAAAAGTGGCAACTTTATTGGATGAATATAAAGGAATGTTTGCAATTCAATCTTTTCATATTCGGACACTCAAATGGTTTTATAAGAATCGCCCTCAGTTTGTAACCGGATATCTAATGAATCGCAGAAATTTTACTAAAAACTATTTTTTTAAAAAGTATGACTTTATCAATATCAATATCAACTTATTGAATGACCATCGGGTAAAAAAGCTTAAAGAGGATAAAATGGTCATTGGCTATACGATTAATACTCGAGAAGAATATGCGATGAAACAAAATATTTACGATAATTTAGTTTGTAACAATATACTTGAAATCGAACCAGAGTAATATTATAATAGAGGGAATAAGAGGGACGATATGGAGAAAATTTGGATAGGAAAAATTGTCAATACGCATGGTATTAAGGGTGAGATTCGCTTACTTAGTGACTTTGAGAGAAAAGATCTCGCTTTTGCTGTGGGGAATACCATTCTTATCCAAGGTCGTCCCTATAAAATTGAACATTATCGTGTCCATAAGGCATTTGATATGCTTATCTTGAAGGAAATGCATGATATTAATCAAGTGATTCCTTTTAAGGGAAGTGACGTCTATATCGATCGCAGTGAACTTGCCTTAGGAAATGAGGAGGTTTTACTTCAAGAGATGGTGGGATATACTATTTCTTGTCTAGGGGAAAATCTTGGAACGATTGTCGATTACCAAGAGGGGAAGAATCCTTTGTTTAAAATTTTAAATAGCAAGAAATATTACTACATACCAAGAAAGGGAGACTTTATCAAACAGGTAATAAAAGATGAAAAGCGAGTTGAGGTAAGTGAAACTGTAAAGGAGTTGATGCTATGAAAATCAGTGTTCTAACTCTTTTTCCGGAGATGTTTGAAGGCTTTTTAACAAGTTCTATTATTAAACGAGCAATTGATAAGAAGCTTGTCCAATTTGATATCGTCAATATTCGTGATTTTTCTAAATTGAATAATCAACAAGTGGATGATACGCCCTATGGTGGAGGACCGGGAATGGTGATGATGGTGGAACCCGTTGTGGATGCTATTCGTTCAGTAAAGAAGGAAAATTCACACATTGTCTTTTTAACCCCAAGCGGAAAAACATTGAAACAAGCAATGGCAAAAGAATATGCTAAAATGGAACATCTCATCCTCATCTGTGGACATTATGAGGGAATTGATGAACGTATTCTCTATTATATAGATGAAGAAGTTTCAATTGGAGATTATGTCTTAACAGGAGGAGAGCTTCCATCGATGGTGTTATCGGATGCTATCGTTCGTCTTCTCGATGGTGTTATAAAAAAGGAAAGTATTGAAGAAGAATCTTTTAATGAGGGAATGCTTGATTATCCTGTTTATACAAAACCACCCGTATATGAAGGACATGAAGTACCAGAAGTTCTCTTAAGTGGAAACCATAAATTCATTGCTGAATGGCGGGAAAAGAGTTCTAGAGAAAAAACAGAAAAGAATCGTCCTGATTTACTAAAGTAAGGAAGTGAGTACATGAGTAGCTATCTAATAAAAAAGGACAAAAAAACAGGAGAAATTGTCTATATGGAATACGATTTGGAAGGGTATAAATTTAATCCTAAAAATTCCAGTGATAAGCCTTATATCAGTGTAAAAAGCGTAACCCTTTATAAACCAGAGATGATTAGTCATGTCCTCAGAAGAAAGTTTGAAAAAAAATTTGAGCGACTTTCACAAATTATCTTAAAGTTTTTGTATCAAGATGACGATGATTGTGATGAAGGAGATTTTTATATTCTTCTTGATGAAGTAGCAAGACTAAAGGCTGTTGTTGAAATCCAATATAAGAAACATTTAAAGAATGAAGAGTATAAAGAATACTTAGCGAAACTTACATTTTTAGATCGGCAAGTCAGAGAAAAATTGGCCATTATCAGTTATCAAAATCGTCTTAACAATGAACTAACACATGGAAAGAGTATGTGATTTAAAAAGAGGAAACCCTCTTTTTTGTTTTAAGAGAAATTAGTACTCCTAGATTTAAACGGATTTTTTTGTAAAAAGTTTACATCAGAAATAGGTGTGTTTGTTGACATTCACTAGTAGATACGGTAAACTTGTTTTAGTTAGATATAGTAATGCTAATGAACTATTTAAGGAGACGATGATAGAGGGAAAGTAGAGAAAACGAAAGAATAATAAAATCTTTTTACAAATAGGAGAAAGGAATAAAAATGAAATGGAAAAAGAAAGACAAAATATGAAAGTTATGATTATGGCATTAATCATTACTGTGGTATCTTTATCAGTTGCCTTTGCAGCAACGTTATCTAGTGTATTAAACATTAACGGAACCGTACAACTTAAAGACGCAAAATGGGATGTGTATTTTGCAAGTGCAACTAAAACAGCAGGCTCAACGTTGACAGCTACAGCTGGGCCAACAGTCGTTGACAAAAATACAATTACTTATCAAGTACAATTAGAGGAAAATAAATACTTTGAATTTGATGCTGTTGTAAAAAATGATGGAACTTATACGGCTAAGCTTTCTTCACTAACCTTAGCAGGTGCAGAAGATTATGCAGATCTTATTACTTATTCATCTTCAGGATTAGCTCTTAATGGAACTATTGCTCCTGGAGGAGAAGAAACGATTACTATTAAAGTTGCAATGGGAGCCATCACAAATGACAATATTGGCGCTTTAGCAGACGGTAAAACACTAAACTTAACTGTCGTAGCTAGTTTTGTTCAAGAATAGTAAATAAAAGTTACCTCTTTTATGACAGGTAACTTTTTGCGGGTGAGGGATTGTGTGTTGGAAAAGAATAAAATAATAGGTGGGCTAGAAATTGTATTGTTTTTCTTTGAAATTCTATTAGGAGTGCTAGTTTTAAAAAAAGGGGCTCCTATAACACTTTCAAATATTGTCTTTTTTGGAATAATGGCTTTTATCGCATACAAATTATTAGGATTCTCAAAAGAAAAATCGATGATTCATTATAACGGAGCAGAAGTCTTAATTCTGCACTTTATATTTTTTTATGTTGTTCTCTATATTTTTGGCTTGTTTTTTGGCTTTTTAAAAAATGCCTATTCTCTTAAATTTACTGCACTTTTATCGAATATTATGACCGCTCTCCTGTTATATGGAACTGTTGAGTCGTTTCGATACATGATTGTTAAAAAAATTACGAAAGAAAATGGGTATTTATATGTTCTCTTGACGATCTTGCTTAGTATTTTAAATATCATTATGTCGTTAAATGGCTATGATTTAAGCACTCCAAATGGAGTTTTTGAATTTCTTGGAGAATGTGTGATATACTATTTTGCTTTAAATAGTCTATTAAGTTATCTTTCCTATAAGTACACCTATAAATTAGTAATTCTGTTTTTATTATTTATTGATTTACCAAAATATTTCTTACCCATCATTCCTGATACAGGAGTTTATATCAAGACCGTTTTTAATCTTATTTTTATCTTCATTTGTTATTATAAATTAAGCCTATTAATGGAAAAATACGAATGTCGGATTAGAATAAATCGGATTAAAAAGAATAACATTGGGGTAATCTTAGTTGTATTCCCACTGCTTATTCTCGTGGGACTGGTTTCAGGATTTTTTAAATATCATCTTTTAGCAGTAGGATCGAATTCGATGAGCCCTGTATTTGTTAGAGGAGATGCCGTTTTAATTCAGAAGTTAAAACCAACAGAATATGAGCAACTACAAAAAGGTGATATTTTAGCTTTCTATTATAAAGACCAAATAATTGTTCATAGAATTGTTGCCATAAAAAAAGAAATGAATAAATACTATATTCAGACAAAAGGAGATAATAATGATACAGAGGATGCCTTTATCATAGAAAATAAAGATATCTATGGAAAAGTAAGATATACAGTGAAGTATATAGGAATTCCAAGTGTAGAATTAAGCGAATTATTAGATTGAGAGGAGAAACAAAGATGGAAAAAAATAGAAAAAAATTTCTAATCGTTTTTAGTGTTTTTATTATTTTGATAATCATCATTGTTTTTTCTCTTATCCTTTTTTTTACTAGCTTTAGAGAAAGAAAAGAAGAAAGTATTTATTTTGACGAAACGTCAAATCTTAGTTATAAAGTTTGGCTTAAGAAAAATGATTTTTATAAAGAAAAGTATCTAGACAAGAATTATAAAATTGTGGCTTCAGCCATTGATAATATCGAAATTGATTTTGATTATGATGTGCTTTTTTCAAAAGAGACATTGGGGGAGTCCTTTTATAAAGTTGATACAAGTATCATTGCTTACTCCACAACAAATGATGACCAAAAGATTTGGGAACAAAGGGATTCTTTAAAAGACAAAAAGATTATAATTTATGACAAAAAGACGACAAATTTTGGCCATAAAGACTCTTTTATAGTGGATTATAACCACTACCGACAAGTTATGGATGAATATCGCCAAAATTATGGTGTATCTCTTGTAGGAAAACTTGTTATAACGATAGAGCTTCAATCAAAAATGGATTACTATAATAAAATTGAATTGCCCCCTCGAACGATGAATATTACCATTCCTCTTACAGAATCTATTATAACGATTAATGAGACGCCTTTAAAAAAGAGTCATGAAAAAGTAATAGTGAAAGAGGAAATAAAAACAAATTATTTTAAGCTTATTCTTTCTCTTTTCTTGCTTGTCATCAATATCCTTCTTTCTCTCCCTGTTGGGAAGAAATTAATAAAACTTCAAAAATTAGATTCTAAATATAGAAAACGATTGCGTAAGATTTTAAGAACCTATGATTCAGCAATCGTCTCTGTGGGAAACTTTAATGCAAATGAGGATGACCATATTATGATTGTTTCAAGTTTTGAGGAAATCTTAGATGCCCATAGTGAATATAGAGTGCCTATTTTGTTTTTGGAAGATACACCAACGTCTTCAAAATTTATCGTAAAGCATAATCATGATATTTTCATTTATAGCATGAAAGAGAAAAGGAAATAGAGTAGTATGAATAGTGATAAAAATAAATTTATTCATGAGTCTTATAAAAAGAGTAGGACAATTGTCTTTTTGTTATTGGTATTGACTATATTCCTAATGACTGTCGGCTATTCTGCTAATCTATCTTCTATATTAAGAATGATGGGAAGGGCAGAGGTTGCCATAGAGGAAGGAAATCTAGAAATTACAGAAATTCAATTAAGTTCTAGAACAAATGCAACGAATAATGGGACAAGTATGTCTTTTGAAAAAATGAGTGATACCGAAAGAACGACAACAGGGAATTTTGCTATTGATTTTTATCGAACTTCAGGAAGTGCAACAACAACAATTATTTATAATGTAGTGATTAAAAATAATACATTCTCTAATCAAAAACTTTCAAAAGTGGAGAGCACACCCAATATGACAAGTGGAACTGCGACGATGCAGTATAGTATGAATGGGGTAAATGTGGGAACAACAATCCTAAAACCTGGTGAATCTACAAGTGTTACATTGACTTTTTATATATCAAATACAACAAGAAATACGCATTATGTTGTCGATGAAGAATTTAAATTTTATTTTGAGGGAATAACAAATACAAAGCTTCTTTTTTCAGGGGTTTTGGCTACCTCTAGTGCTCAATTTGAGCGTGTAGATGATCTTGTAAAAATTGATTTTTATATTGTGAATGATTCAACATATGACGTTACTTACAGACTCTCTTTGGATGATGATAATTTTGTATTCACAGATAGTAAAGGGGATCCGTTAGGAAATTTAACGATCAATCATGAAAGTCAAGAAGTCATCTCAGTTTACTTAAAAATGCAGGATGAACGAGTTTTTGAAAAACAAGAGATGATAACACAAGTTAGTGTTGACATGCTTTCTCCCAAAATACTAACTTATCATGCAGGAACTATTGATATTACGGTTTCGGAGTGTGGCTCCATTAAAATATTAGGAGATAAAACAATAGCAGATGATAGTGATTTAGATTATGCTACGACTACCGCAAAAACAGGTGTTTTTAAAAATGTAGAAGATGGATTAACGACCTATTTTTATAGGGGACGTGTTGATAATAATTATGTCTCTTTTGCAGGTATGACATGGAGAATAATTAAGATTGATAAGTATGGAACGAAAGTGATTTTAGATTCGGTCATTTCTGATACTGCAACATGGGCTTCTTCTAATACTGCAACTAGTTTAGATAACGCAATCTCCGTACTTTCATATAGTAATAGTGGTGTAAAAAGTGTCTTAGATACTTGGTATACGGAACATTTAGAAAACTATTCGAGTGTGATAAAGGAAACGACCTTCTGTGGAGATTTCTCTTATCAATCCATGACATCTTCTGGAAGTGGATATACGACTTATTATTTTGGGCCCTATGTTCGGAATGGTCTAGACTCAGCAGGATATACACCAGAATTTAACTGTAAGCCCGAGCATTCTTTTAAAAGTAATATTGGGATTATCTCCTCAGATGAAGTCGCTTTTGCTGGGGGTGTATTTAATACAGGAACGACCAACTATTACTTATATAATTCTTCTATAACAGATATTTGGTGGACTTTATCTCCAAGTTATTATGACGGAACTTTAAATACCGTAGGAATATTCATAGTAGATGGATCAAATGGAAATATGAATGACTGGCAAAATGGAGCAACCATCGCGAATAGCAATGCTATTAGACCGGTGATAACATTAGATACGGATCATTTACAAAAGGGAAGTGGGACTTCGAATGACCCTTATATTTTTTCTTAGCTATTCAACTTGTTTTTCATAACTATGCATGTTATAGTGAGAATATAAAAAAGAATTAATTTTTAGAAAGAGGTGTTTAAATGAAAAGAAAAGCATTCATTGTCCTGGCAATTTCTTTAATGTTAGTGGGATTTGCGAGTGTGTCAACGTCTCTTTATTTAAATGGTAAAACAGGAATTATAGGAAATACAAAGGATTTTGATGTGTATTTTAGTAAGGCATACGAAAATGAAAATGAAGCAACTTCTCTTATTCAAGATAAAACCCATATTGTGTTTACAGCAAATTTAAGTAAAGTAGAAGAAAAATATGTGCTCGATTATGAGGTGACGAATGGAAGTAAAAACTATGATGTCAATTTTAACGTGTCCTATGTAGGTGAGACAAGTGAATATGTGAATATTCAAAATAATATCAATGTTGCGACAACTTTAAAAGCAAGGGAAACGAGAAAAGGACGCATTGTGATAACTTTGATTAAGGCAACTTTAGAGGAAAAAGAAATTCAAGTGCGTTTTGAACTTACCGGAAATGCTCAAGAAAGAGATACTTTAGGGGGAGAAGAACTCACGAATGAGACGGTAGATTATTTGGTGCAAGCGGAAGAGTATACGCATGATGATATAGAATGTGATGATTGGTATGACAATGATGTTGTTGCGCAGTCTAAATATATAGGAACAACTTATTTAGGGCATACAATAGATAGAACTAAAATTGAGTCAATAACTTTTATGAGTTCTAAACAAGTGCCTAGCAATGCATTAGAATTTTGGGATGTATCGAATAGTGGAAATGGAAGTATTATGGCTTATACTTTAGACGAAGATGAAAATAACTACTTTGAACTTTATATTGGACAAGATGGAGGGGTAGTGGCAAATCCAAATTCGGCATTTTTATTTCTCTTCTTAGATCATTTAAAGTCGATTAAAAATATAGAAAATTTCAATACGAGTAATGTGTTATATATGGTGGGAATGTTTTATTTTTGCCGTTCTATTGAAGACTTAGATTTGCGTTATTTTGATACAAGTAATTGTGAAATCTTTTTAGCGATGTTCCGTTACTGCAGTCATTTAAAACACCTCAATGTCTCTTCTTTTAAAACGAACAAAGTCGAAAGTATGTCAGTTATGTTTGATTATTGTGTAGAATTAGAAGAATTGGATTTAAGTCATTTTGATACAAGCAGTGTTACAGATTTATCGGGAATGTTTAACTTCTGTTATAAACTTCGGAGTGTAAATCTCAGTTCTTTTAATACAAGTAAAGTGACGAATATGAGTGCTATGTTTGATGAATGTCATAACATTGGATCTTTAGATTTAAGTCATTTTGATACGAGCAATGTAACGGATATGAGTAATATGTTTACAAGATGCAAAAAGATTATTACGACACTTACCATAAAGGGGACAAACTGTCAGAATTACGACAATATATTCTTCGCTGCTGCAACTTCTGATGAAGCGAATATAACGCTTAACTATACAGAAGATGCATCAAGTTTAGTAGACGCAATGATTGCCACGAAATACGCGAGTTCTAATATACTAAAAGGGCAACAAGTGACTTAAAGTGAATCTTTCTTTTTTTAGATATTTTTATGGAAAACAAGGAGTGGGGGATTATTTTTGCTAGAATACGATGCAATTAAGGAGGATTCTTATGTGTGAATCATTGGAAAATCTTAATGAAATAGGACTTACTCAAAGAAGTATACGGGAATTCGAAGAAAGAAAAGAGAAAGTAATTCGAATTATGCAAATTATTGCGAGACATCCTATGAATGACAAAAGATATATTCTTTTTTCATATGCTTTTTCTCTTTTAAATGATTCAGAAAATCAGTTGGAGGAACTCATATCTTTTGAAAAAGAATTAAAAATAGTAAAAAAATATAGGGAAGAAAATGAAAATCTTGTACAAAATGTTTTTCAATTAAAGGAATTAATCGATTCCATTATTTTTGAAACTACTCAATTTGATGTAGGTGATGAAGAGATTTCAACTTATCTTCAAACCCTTTCTTTACAAATCGAAGCAGAAAAGTTGCCATCTGTTTTCCTTGCATTAGGTTCATGTTTAGAGGAAGATAAGTATACTGATGAAGAAGAAAAACTTAAAGAGGAATATGAAGTTCTTGAGTCTTATGAAAAACTTAGAAATCATAGTTATGATTTTTCTTCTATCCATCCATCACTTAAGAAAGTATAGTTTAAATCCAGAAAAAGAGAACAAATAAAAGGGACTTTTTCCTGATAGGTGGGAATCAAGTGTCATGTATTTTAAATGACACTTTTTCTTTTTTTAAGTTTAGAAAAACTTGATTTAAAGGACTATTTACTATATAATACGAATATATATGAAAAGAGATGAAATAATGAAAAATGTAAAAGAAATTAAAATTGAAGTTAAAGGAAAAGAATGGGAAGAAGCATTAGATAAAGCTTTTAATAAGAAGAAAAAAGACATTAAAGTGGATGGTTTTAGAAAGGGAAGTTGTCCAAAAGATATCTATATTAAAAAAGTAGGTGTTGAAAATTTATTTATGGATGCTTGCGATTTGGTAATGGATTCTGCTTATCAAAAAGCTTTAAAGGAGTTTAAAGAAGATGTTGTAGCAGAACCAAATGTTTCCATTGAAAAGATTGACAAAAGTGGAGTTACTTTCCTATTTACACTTATTAGTCGTCCTGAAGTGACTTTAGGAAAATATAAAAAACTAGGTGTAAAACGTGAAAAAGTAACTGTAAGTGATGAAGAAATTGAACATGAAATTTCTCATTTAGTGGAACATATGGCTGAAATAGAAGTAAAAGAAAAGGGAAAAGTCGAAGAGGGAGATATTGCCGTTATTGATTTTGATGGTATTGTCGATGGAAAAGCCTTAGATGGGGGAAGTGCTAAAGGGTATTCTCTAGAGATTGGCAGTCATTCCTTTATTCCTGGATTTGAAGAAGGCGTTAAGGGAATGAACATAGGGGAAGAAAAAGAACTTTCTTTAAAATTCCCAGAGGACTATCAAGAAGATTTAAAAGGAAAAGATGTAACTTTTAAAGTAAAAGTAAATGAAATAAAGGTTAGAAAGATGCCAGAGATGGATAAAGAATTCTTTGAAGATTTAGCGATTGACGGTGTTGATTCTGAAGCTAAATTAAAAGAGCATGTAAAAAAGGAAATTACTGATAGAAAAGAACATGAAGCAGAAGATAAATATATCGACGAATTATTGCGTAAAGCAACAGATGATATGAAAGTGGAGATTAATCCCGAAATTGTTCATGAAGAGATTCATAGAATGATTCATCAATATGAACATGAACTTGCTATGCAAGGGATTACTTTAGATCAATATTTGAGTTTTACTGGTGGAAACAGAGAACAACTAGAGGGTATGATGGAACCTCAAGCATTGGCTCGTATTAAAACGCGTTACTTGTTAGAAGAAGTCGTAAAGACGGAAAAGATTGAAATCAGTGCTGATGAAGTGAAAAAAGAAATCAAGAAGATTTGTGAAGAATACGATATGAAGGAAAAAGAGATGTTGGATGCCATTGGTGGAAAAGAGAATATCGAATATGATTTGAAAATGCGTAAAGCGATTGAAATCATCAAAGAAAGTTAAAAAATGGGTCACAAATTGTGGCCTTTTTTGTATCTTAACTTGTTCTTCTTTATAAAATAGAGTACAATAAAAATATGGAGGGTTTTCAGTGGAAATATTATTTGAAATTGTTTTAGAATTACTTTTTGAAGGGGGAATAGAAATTAGTCAAAATAGGAAAATCAGTAAATGGATACGTTATCCAATTGCCGTTGTCTTAGTGTTCTTCCTTTTTGGCGTTCTCTTTAGCCTATTTTTGCTAGGGGCTCTTATTTGTAAGAAAAACTTATTTGGGGGTATTTTTATTCTTCTTGTTGCTTTCGTTATGACCTGTGCTTTTTTTGTAAAGGGCTTGAATTACTTTATTAATGGACGAGATGAAAAGAGGTAGAAATGAAAATAACTTGGGAAAGACAAAATGAAAACTTTTACTGGATGGATGTCCAAACAGAGATATCCGTAGAAGAGTTAAAGAGACAACTTATTTCTTTAGGATTTACAGAAATAGAGAAAGCACCTCTTTTTAAAAATTTTTCTTTGAAAGAGGGCAAAGGATTTATTCTACGAAGGGGAAATACGGTCTACTTTTATCTTTATAATCAAGAGTTCACTTTATGCTTTAGCAGTTTAAAAAATCAATCGCTTATTATTCAAAGTCGGGGAGAGGACTATTGCTATCAGGATGAAGAAGTTTGTTTCCATTTCTGTGATTCACTTTTGCAAAGAGAAAGGTATGTTTCTCGTGTGGAGGAACTTACCACTTCCTTTTTGGCACTTGAAAAATGTGATCTTACTTTTCCCATTCGTTTTGGTTTCCTTGCTTATTCTGTTCATTTGCTTTCTCCTAATATGCAAATTGTGATTCAAGATGATGACATAAGTCTCGTTTTAACCCCTCAAAAGAAATATCTTTTAGATAGAGCAAGTTTTCGCATTCAAAACAATCAAACGCATGAAGATATGGGGTATATTGAATACGAGTTAGGGAAAAATAATTTTGACTATGGAGGAAATATACAATATTTCATTCGTACACCTTTTAAAGGGAAAAAATATGCGACGAAAGCGCTTTCCTTGGTAAAAGAGTTGGTTCTTTCTGCACCTGAAGTGTATGATAAAGATTTATATATTTCGCTTTTGCCAGAAAATGTTGCATCAGAAAAAGTCGCTTTGAATAATGGGGGGATTTTAATATATGATGGTTTGGTTCCTGTGAATTCTTTGCTTTATTTAAATCATGGAATTGAAAAAGTTCGCATTTATAAAATAGCAAGTTGTGAAAAAGGAACTACAAAAAATTAAGGATTAGGTGAAAATATGAAAAACCGAAAAGAAAAATATGCGAAGTTATTGCTTCAATGTTTATGTTTAGAAAAGAAAGATTATCTATTTGTAAGAATTCCCAATTATCTAAGTGAATTTAAAGAATATTTAGAGAAGGCAGCAACTGAGTATCCCTTAAAGGGTGTTTATTTTGATGTAACTGATCCTTTGAAAAAACATGAACTTATGAAGACATTAGATCAGGAAAATATCAACAAACATCCGTTATTTGACCATGCTATTTATAACAAATATGCAAAATTAGATGCTGCTTTTTTATTTATTCAAAGTATGATACCTGATTTAATGAATGATATAGACCCTAAAAAGATGAAGGAGACATCCTTACATATACGCAGTACAGAGGAATACTTTCGCAAAGTTTATGAGGCCGATAAGTTAAATTGGTGTATTGCTGGTGTGCCAAATGAGCTGTGGGCTAAAAAGGGTCTTGATATGGAGATTGAGGATTTATGGTGTCTCATCTTTAAAGTGTGTTTAATTGATGAAAAACATGATCCTTATAAGGAATGGCAGAAAAAATTAGATAAAATCGATGAGATAGCTAAGAAACTAACGGATTATCAATTTGAGTATTTAGAATATCACAATAAGTTGGGAACCAATTTAACCGTTTACTTACCTAAGAATTACTGTTTTGCATCTGGAAAAGATAAGCTTGGAAGAATAGTCAATATGCCAACAGAAGAAGTGTTTTCATCTCCTCAATATGATAAAGTAGAGGGTATTGTCTATGCAAGTAAGCCACTCTTTTATAACAATGTGATGATTGAAGATTTTTCTCTCGAATTTAAAGAGGGAAAAGTCATCTCTTATGACGCCAAAAAGGGAAAAGAAATGTTAAAAAATATCATTGAAACCGATGAATCTTCTTGCTATTTAGGTGAATGTGCACTTGTCTCTTATGATTCACCGATTAGTAAAACTAACGTATTGTTTAAAGAGACTTTGTATGATGAAAATGCAGCATGCCATCTAGCTTTAGGAAGAGGTTTTGCTGAATGTGTACAGACAAAAGAGGAAATCGAAGATTTGAGAGCCTTTGGCATTAACGAATCGAAAACACATGTTGACTTTATGATTGGAACACCTGACTTAGAAGTTACGGGAGTTACTTATGAGGGGGAGAGAATAACAATTATGAAAGATGGCAATATTGTTTTATAAGTCTTTATCAAAAAGAACTTGTACGTCAATATTTAAACTAGAGGCTACTTTAAAAAGGAACGAAAGAGAAAACATCATCTCTTTTTTTGTATCTTCTAATGCTTTTAGATACTCAGAAGATACTGAAAGTTTACTAGCTAATTCATCAATAGTAAGTCCTTGAAGAATGCGATATTTTTTGATGTTCTTTCTGATGATATTGTAGTAATCATAATCACTTTTGGTATAATTCATTTTTTTTCATCTCTTTTCTTAAACTAGATAAATTATAAGATTTACTTCAATAGATAGCAATGGTAAATCGAATATTTTATATAACCGAATGGGTGTAAAGTTCTTTACTATCTGTATTTTGTGAGCTTATCTAAAAAGAATGAGGTATTTTGTCTCATTTTAAAAAAATTTCTCTTTTGTGTGACTCTTTGGAAAATATATGATACTATTATAGAGTAATAAGAATAAGAAAGAGGATTATTATGAAAAAGAGATATTGTTTTTATTTTTTATTAGTATGTCTAATTCCCTTGCATGTACATGCTTATGAGCTTAATTGTGATGTAGGACCCTTAAAGTTTAATACCGCGTTTTACTGTACTGTGATTGGACCAGAGAATGTCAATTATACATCAATTTCTGGAACGATTAAAGAGAATGAATATGCATCTTGCATGGTAAGTTATGATGGAAATGGACTTACTAGCGAATTGGAAACAAAAGCTTCTAAAAACTTTTCCTATAGAGGAAGAACTTTGAGTGATGTCATTACCCAATATAAGTGTCAAGTGATTAAAAAGCCAGCAAGTGACATGCAAATCCAATTGCAAATTGATAACTTTAAATATCAAGTTGAAGGAGAAACTTCTAGTAAAGAAGAGGTGTTACGAAGCAATTCTATCAATTTACTACAATATATAGAACCGACAACGATAACTACGACAAAACCTCGCGATACTTCCAATAGCAATGCGCGTTTAAAAAGTATTACGGATCCTTCATTAAATTTTTCCTTTTCAGGATTTAAAACAGAGTATAACTTGCAAGTACCTTTTGAGGTACAAAGACTGAACTTATCAATAGAGCCTTTTAATAAAGAGGCCTCTATACGAACTGTTGGCAATATGAATCTAAGTGTAGGAAATAATATGATTGACATCTATGTGACGAGTCCGGATGGAAAAGCAAGAACTTGTTATACACTTACGATTACGCGACTTGAAGAGGGAAAGAAAGTCTATCAAACAGAGGAAGACTCATCACTTTCTAATTTAACAATTATTGGGCATTCCATTCCTTTTAAAAAAGAGACATTAGAGTATTCTATTCATCTTGATAAAAATACGTCCTCTTTAAAAATAGAACCTGTAACTTCTCAAGCAGGAGCTACTTATGCCATTAATAAAACAGAGGGCCTTCAAAATGGGGATCGCATCCTAATCACGGTCACGAGTCCTGATAAATCGACAACAACCGTATATCAAATAAAAGTGACTAAGGATGTCCCTAAGAAAAGTAATATTCAGTACTTTATTTTAGGAGGTCTTGGAATCGTCGTCTTTCTTGTTCTTGTCCTTATTATCTATACAAACAAAAAGAATAAGAACGATCCGATTATACGGTTAAAAAAAGAAAAGAAACGCAAAAATAAAGGGAAAAAATTTAATGACACTCTTGTTCCTGAAGCGGAAAGTCAACTAGAGAAAGAAAGTATTGCTCCTGTAAATAATGAAGTAATGCAAAACATAGGGGCAACTGGAACACAAATTCCAAATTCTTCAACTGTAAATGTTCAAGGAAGCCCCGTAACAGAGAATGGGTTTGAAAATAATTCAATTTCAAACAATCCCAATCCAGCAGCTCCAGCCTACATGAATCCAAATGTTCAAATAGGAGAGGGAGAAACAGTAAACATTCCTACACCAACTGACATGCAAACTCCTGTTTCTCAAGAGCCAACAATGAATGGAACCGTTTATCAAAATGGGAATGTTATGGAAAATCAAGAAATGAGTCAATCTATAAATCTTCAAAACACGGGGACATTAGAAAACGAAAATAAGAAAGTGAATATGCAACAAAGTTATAATACTTCTGAACAAATTAATCAAAATACTGTAAATCCATCAACAAAAAGAGAATGATTCTTGCTATAATCTTCTCTTTTTTTGTATAATAGAATAAATAGGAGGGTATATATATGAAATATTTTTTGGGTATTAAAAAAGGACTTGCATGGCAGCCTTTAAAAATAGTTGATCGTAAAGGCGAAAGGGTTCCTAATGAAATTTTGGATATTATTCAATTTACACTTACTTTTAATGACAAAGAAGAATTAGAAGCATATCTAATAGATAAAAAGATTATCGAAAATGGTGATTTAGAATTTGGTTATATCATCTCAAAAGGAAGTACTAAAGATGACGAATTTGAACGCATTTATAATGGACATACTCTTTATTTTAGAGACAGTGCATCTTACTTTAAAGAAGAGAAAATAAGAGAAAAGGTAAATAGACAAAAGTATGATCTCCAATTTGTTGATACTTTATATGCGAGCTATTTAAAAAAGTATGATTACGTAGGGAGAATGATGTCTTCTATAGACTATCGTATAAAATATGAGAATTTTGCGCTTTTTCTTACACAGCTGATTTCAAAGCCTTTTACAGAAGAAATGATAAGAATTTTAAAAAGGTTTCATAATGCGTATACAAAGGGAGAAACATATACCACTTATTTAGAACAATTACAGGATACTTTGAGTAATTCACCAAAAGATTTAATTCTCTTTGTACATCTCAATCATCCCGATAAATTTAAAATCCCCTCTTTACGCTATTTAAGAGAAATTCATACACTTGCTCACCAAATTGATGAAGAGGGAATTTTATACCTAGAAGATTTTGCAGAAGATGTAGAAGAAAACTATTCTAGAGTTATTCAAAGATTTTTAAATACTGTTCTTTATCAATATGATCGAAAAACGAAAGAATTTAAAAAAGAGCAAGGAAAGTTTAAGATACAAGAGCGAAACTTATGTGACTTAGGTATGTTTTTATATCAGTATGATGTTTCCTTATATCATGAGAAAGTCAAGAATTCTATAGAAGAGGATGATGACTATGAATTTTCTTCTGATGATGGAAATAAGCAAAATAGGTTGAGAAGATAAAATGCAAGAATATATTAACCAATTTTTACATTATTTGAGAACTGAGAGAAATTATTCTGATCATACAGAACAAAATTATCTTCTGGATATTGAAGCTTTTGACAATTATCTATATGACCACCATCTTTCTTTTAAAAAGATTACTTATAAAGAGATTATGGGATATGTAAAATATTTAAAAGAAAAAGAAAAGTTAAAAAGTACGAGTATTAATCGGCATTTGTCGGCATTAAGAAGTTTCTATACTTATTTGCTTCGTGAAAACGTGGTGAATGTAAATCCCTTTACCTTAGTGAATGGACCTAAGAATGAGAAAAAATTACCGAATTATATGAAATATTCAGAATTTGAAATGTTAATTGATGCCTGTGATGAAACGCCCCTTGGTATCCGCAATCGAGCACTTTTAGAATTGCTTTTAGCAACCGGGGCACGTATTGGAGAAATTATTGGCATTCGCGTTTCTGATATTCAATTTGACACAAGGGAGATTAAAGTATTAGGAAAGGGAAATAAAGAGCGCATTTGTTATTTTAATGAGTATTGTGAAAAAGCCTTACTTCGCTATATAGAGGAAGCAAGGCCACTTCTTCTAAAGGAAAAGAACAGTAGCCGCCTTTTTATCAATCATCTTGGTGGGGATTTAACGGACAGGGGTGTTCGCGATATTTTAGATAAAATCTTGCGTAAATGTGTGTTAAAAAATAAGGTGACACCACATACATTTAGGCACACTTTTGCAACGATGCTATTAAATGAAGGATGTGACTTAAAGAGTGTTCAAGAACTTTTGGGACATGTTAACTTAAGTACGACCAGTATTTATACCCATCTGACAAATGATCATATCAAAGATATTTATCTTCATGCTCATCCAAGAAATAAGAAAGAATGATTTAAGAGTTTGTCATCAACAGAGTAGAAGACTGTATCGACTTGATAATTTTCACTTACTGATAAATCAATGGCATAAGTCACTTCTTCAATGATGTTATTGGCGTTGATATCATTTAAAATTTGATCATTGAAATTTAAAAGAAGGGATTTATCTAGGAGTTCATAGTTGATGAGTTCGGTTTCTTCTTTTAGATAGCTAATAAGATTTGTATTATAGGTTGTCGAACTTTTTAATTCATCAATGATAATTTCAATTTTTTCTTTATTGCTATTTTGATATTTCGTTACTGGAATATAGTACAGATAATCGTCTTTTTTTGCAAGGTAATAGATTGTTGTCTCGGTGATGTTTTGCATTGATTTGAGATTGTATTCCTTGTTGATTTTAAAACTTCGATCTAAAATAGGAGGGAGTTTTTTCTTGGAATGGGGGAGATATTCGAGGGGATTCTCTTCTACTTTAATGACAATAGAGTCGATTTCTTCAATTGTCGTGATGCTATAAATTAAAGCTTCAATCATTTTTTCTTCCGTTAATTCATCGACATCTAAAAATTCTTTGGAAAAGTTTAAAGTTGCACAAGTTCCATCAATGGAGAGAGAAAGAAGTTTCGTTTTTTCAGGAATTACCGCTTTAAAACCTGAACGAATTTTTAAAGATTTTGCATGATTAATCGTAAGAGCATCAACCATTTCACGAATTAAATCTTCTGTTTTTTGAGCATTGTAAAGATAATCAACTCTTGCTACATAGTTGTTATCATCAAGCAAATAAAGGATTCCTGTTTCAACTGTATGAGGAAGAGTGCTCACTTCTTTTTCTTTTGGAAATAAAAGAATAATTTCGACGACTAGAAGACAAGCAATGATAAGACATATTTTTTTAAAAGCTTTTCTTTTTAACATTAAGACCACCTACTAAATATATGATTGGAATAAGAAAAAAAGTCACATTTCGTGACTTATTTTAGCTTTAACTCTCCAAGTTTTAAGAGCTCAATGACTGCATGGTAGCGTGTTTTAACTTCAAGCTTTTGCATGACATTAGAGATATGATTTCTAACGGTTTTTTCACTGATAAAAAGTTGTTCTGATACATCTTTTGTTGATTTTCCTACAATTAATAAATCAAATATTTCTTTTTCTCTTGGAGTTAAAAGAGTTGATTTCATGATAACCTCACTTTCATATATCTAACCATTATATTTTATGTTAAATATATGTTTTCGTGTGGGTTATTCAAACTTTACGGTAACATAGTAAGCATTATTTGATTCTTTGTTGACTAAAGTGATAATGTCATTTGCTAAGCTGTATGAATGCTTCTTACCAACAATTACTATTTTGGCTTTGTTCTCTTTGAGTTCAACAAAAGAAGAAACACTAAATTGATTGTTAATGTCGTTTTCTAATTTTTCCTCTAATGCTTTGGTAGAATTTAAGAATTGAATTTGTTCATAAGCCTCATTTTTTTCATCGACTGATTTGGAAGTATTTAATAGAATTTCTTGAAGTGTTTGAATGCTTTCTAGGTGTTCTTCCTCTTTGGTTACTCGCATTGCCGTTAACACTTCACTTTCTTGAATATTCGTTTCTATTTTTTCGCTTCCCGGACTTGATGAAAATACTAGACTCGTTTCACTATTAGGTATCGCAATATAATAGATTGCAAGAACTAAAATAATACTTGATAGGGTTAAAAACCATAAATTTGTTTTATTTATCATATATCCTCCCATAACTGTTATATTATATGGGATATCTTTTCTTTTATGACTAAAGAATAATTAAAAGAAGTTTTATTAATGCGCGTAATGCTCGAAACATAGTGTCTCCTCTCTAAATCTCTTCCTCTACTTAATATATACACAAAAAAAAGACGAATTACTCATCTTTTTTGAAAAAAAGAAGAAAAACAGGAAAAATAAAAATTTTTTCAAAAAAGTTCCTCAGAAAAAAAGTAATTTCGATTTTTTTCGGTAACATAATAAGTGAGAGGAGGAAATAGAGTTATGAAAAAATGAATTGTGTTGCAAAGCGAAATAAGTGATTGTGGAGCTTGTTCTTTACTTTCGCTTATTCGTTTCTATGGAGGCAATGCCAGTCTTGAAAATATTCGTTTTCATTCATTGACAACTCATGAGGGAGTAACAGCTCTTAATCTAATCGAGTGTGCTAAAAAATATGGTTTTGAAGCCAAAGGGCTTAAAATCAAGCGAATAAAACCGGAGTTACTACCAGTTATCGCTCATGTAAAAATAAACCAATCTCTTTCTCACTTTTTAGTACTATACAAGATAGAGAAGGGCGTTGTTACTTTAATGGATCCAGCTTGTGGGATGAAAAAGATGAGTGAAGATGAATTCATGAAAATATTTACGGGAAATGTCATTGCCTTAGTGCCTAAGAATGTTGTTGTCGAGCATACGGACTTTAAAAAATTAAAGAAAATGATTGAAACAGCACAGTTGCAAGAGATGCCTCTTATTTTAAAGATGGTTGGAATGATTCTTTGTTCTATTGTGATGACCATCCTTCTAAGCCTGTATATGAATATTTTACTTATATATGGGCAAATGATTCACATCCTTATCATCTTTATAGGAATTCTTCTTGTAAAAACTGTTATCGATTATCGAAGCGAATCCATGAAAAGTCACCTCAATAACAAATTATCAAAGCGCATAATCCCTAATTTTTTTCAGCATATTTTATTCCTCCCCTTAAATTATATTCATCTTAAAGATTCGGGAGAAATTGTGAAAAAAGTCGATGAAGTGGAAGAAGTAAAGGGGATTCTTACTGACTTTTATGTAAATGGAAGTATAGAGCTTTTGATCTTGCTTTTTACACTTCTATTGGTTTTTACACTTTCTAAATTCTCCGCTTTGCTTTTTTTCCTTTTTAGTGGAATCTACTTTGCTTATGTATTTATAAGTAGTAAAAGTATTCCTAAAAGAATTCGCGAAGTACTTACAACTGACACAAATTATCATGCTAGAATTGTCGATTTTTCTCATGGACTTACGAGTATTCATCATGCAAATGCAAAAGGCTTCATCTTTAAAAAATTTGAAGAATCTTTATACGACTATTTGCAGGATACAAAAGAATATGAAGTTTATCAGATCAAGCAAAATACAGTAAAAAAGTTTTTACTTTCTCTTTTGGAAGTCATTCATGCAACACTTTTAATCTTTCTTTATAGGAAGGGAATGCTAACATTAGAAACAATCTTAGCATTGAGTAGTTTACTTGCTTTGCTGTTATCTTCTATCGAGTCTTTATCCCAGTTTATTCCTAGTTTTATCTATTATAAAAGTATCGTGATGCATGTAAATGAGTTTTATGATATGGAAGAGGAAAACGAGAAAGGAAAGCCATTTCAAAATGGTTCTATCGTGATTGAACATTTAGACTATCGTTATAATCCAATTTATCCTGTTTTGGAAAATGTAAGTGAAACGATTCGAAAGGGGGAAAAAGTCTTTATTCAAGGGAGAAGCGGTTGTGGTAAATCGACATTATGTAAGTTACTTAATCGCGAATACGATACGTATAAGGGGACGATACAAATAGGAAATCAAGATATTAAACAAATTTCTAAAACTTCCTTAAGAGAACATTTAGGATATGCCTCTCAAGATGAAGTTCTCTTTAAGGGGACGATTAAAGAAAATATTTTGATGGGAAGAAAAGTGTCTAAAGAAAAGTTTGAAGCGATTTGTTCCCTTTGTCATCTAGAGGAAATAGTTGCAAATCGTCCTTTTCAATACGATACATTCCTCTATAATGGAGGTAGTGAACTATCAGGTGGGGAAAGACAGAGAATTATTCTAGCAAGAATGCTCATTCAAGAAAAAGAGATTCTTTTGCTTGATGAGACCTTATCAGAAGTAAGTGAAGATTTAGAAAGAGAGATTTTAAGAAATTTAATTCTTCAGTATAAGGAGAAAACAATTCTTTACATCTCACATAAAGATGAACAAGATTTATTTGAACGAACGATTAAGATGTAGAAAGGAGACCTTGATGGAACTAAATCATGAAGAACTCGACCAAATTGTCGGTGGGGGAATTAAAATCGGTTTAGCGGTAGCTATTGGAGGCCTAATAAGCTTTATTATGGGCGTTGTTGATGGCTACTTACGTCCACTTAGGTGCAATAAGTAATGGAATTAAATTCTATGGAATTAGATCAAATTACGGGTGGTGCCATTCAAATCAATAGTACATTTATCAATTCTATTTGTAAAATGGTCACTGTTATGATGGATTTTGGTCGTGCACTTGGAAGTGCAATCCGCTATGGCATCTCACGTAAAAAATGCTAAATATAAAAGAAGTATCAATGGATAAAAAACATTGAACTTCTTTTTTTTCTGTCCATAATATGGTATACTTTTATTAGGTGAAAGTTGTGAATAATAAAATTAAAAATGTATTAAATAAATTAGAAGATGAAGGATATAAAGCCTATATTGTTGGGGGATTTGTAAGAGACTATATTTTGGGAATCTTAACTTATGATGTGGATATAGCAACCTCTGCTCCTATAGTAGAAGTAAAGCGTATTTTTGATTTAAAAGGGGAAGAAACTTATGGCTCTATAAGTATGAAAGATTCTCTTTATAATTATGATATTACAACTTTTCGCGTAGAAAAAAAATATGAAAATAGAAGGCCTATTGAACTTCAGTTTACGGAAACCATTGAAGAAGATTTATTGCGAAGAGATTTTACCATTAATGCTCTTTATATGGA
This sequence comes from uncultured Muribaculaceae bacterium, assembly GCA_964634785.1. Taxonomy (GTDB): domain Bacteria; phylum Bacillota_I; class Bacilli_A; order RF39; family UBA660; genus CAG-582. Next base: position 714 of record CAZWKF010000005.1, on the reverse strand, counting down.
TAAGGATGGCCATATTTATGATTCCTTAGGAGGATTAAAAGATATAGAAGATAGGGTGATACGTGTTATTGGGAATGTTGATGAAAAAATGATTGAGGATCCACTTCGAATTTTACGCGCTATTCGTTTTGCCTCTTCGCTAAACTTCTCCCTAGATTCTAAATTGACGCAGTTTATTGCTCAAAGTAAACCACTTCTTGCCTCTTTAAGTTATACACGCAAGAAGGAAGAATTAGAAGCGATATTTGAAGGAAAAAATCCAGAAAAAGCGCTTTCCTATATTCAGGATTTTAAATTAGATAGTGTTCTTGAAATACAATTTCCTAAAGAGTTAAATGTTGCCTGTCATCCTCTTGGCATATGGGCTCAAATGGACTATAGTGACAAATATCCTTTTACGAAAGAGGAAAAAGAGAATATTGCCATTATAAAAAAGATTATTCATTATGGTGTCATTGATGCCATTGTCTTATATGAATATGGTCTTTATCTTTCCATCATTGCTGCAGATATTCTAAATATTCCTCATAGTTCAGTAAGTGAAGTTTATAAAAGTATGCCTATCTATTCCGCAAAAGATATCGTGATCAATGGAGATGACATTATGGAAATTCTTGGAATAGAACCAAGTGAAACAATAAAAAAGATCTTATATGATATCGAACTATCTATTTTAGAAAATCGTTTACATAATGACTATGAGGAGATTAAAGA
>CAZWKF010000004.1:0-30203 GCA_964634785.1 uncultured Muribaculaceae bacterium | reverse complement strand
ATCTTTATAGTTTTCATTATCAATTAATGTATTTAAAGATACAGTAGAATTATCATTTGCCTTTACTTCAATAGGAATTAAAGATTCTTTATTTCGAACAAAGAAATCCATTTCTATAGTTCCCTTTTCATTTTTATAAAAATACAATGAATATCCTGCTTTTACTAACATATCAGAAACTATATTTTCATAGATTGCTCCTTTGTATGTATTGAAATTCTTATTATTTCTCAAATCTTCTTGAGCTTCTTCGTCAAGTGAGGCAATAAGCAAACCTGTATCTTTAAAATAAATTCTATAATTATCAGGATTATAATTTCCCTTTAAAGGGAGCTCAGGTTGTAAAAGACAATAACAGACATTAATGATACCCGCATTATTAAGCCACTCAATTGTTCCAATATATTCACGATTGCGTGCCCCATGCTCTACTTTTGATATTTGAAACTTTTTATTTTCATTTCCTAAAAAGACAGGAATCTTATTATAAACATTTAATATTCTAGCTTGATCTAAACCTGATGCATATTTTGTTATATCTTCTTTATAATCAAGAAGAATTTGTTCTTGCATTTTTAGAATTCCACTATAATTCTTATTTTCAATAAAAGTTCTAACGATGGCAGGCATTCCCCCAATAATCATATATTCGTGAAAATTATCAAGCATAACATCATATTCAAGACTAGTTAGAGGTTCTCCATTTTTCATATGTAAATAGAGGTCATCAATCTGAGTTTCTTTATATCCTTTCGCCCATAAAAATTCTTCAAAATCCATTGATGTCATTTCATAATCTTGTTTATTACCGACACTATTGGATTCAATTTCATTATAATTAATCCCCATTAGTGAACCAGAACAAATAACATCATATCTGCCATCTCTATTAAAAGATTTTAAAGAAGTTGCAGAATTGATACAATCTTGTATTTCATCAAAGAAAATCAAAGTCTCTCCCGGAACAAATGAAAAATTAGGATTAATCAAAGAAATATTTTTAAGAATTGTATCGACTTCAAATCCATCGTCAAATATTGCTTTATATTGTTTTTGCAAAACAAAGTTTATTTCAATAAAATTTTGATAATGATTGTTAGCAAAATGCTCAATGGCATCTGTTTTTCCAATTTGTCTTGCCCCTTTTACAATAAGAGGCAATCTATTTTTATCCTTTTTCCAATCAATTAGAAAATCATCTATTTTTCTTTTAAGTCTTAGCATTTTTATCACCTTTAAGACATTATATCACAAAATTCCGGCAAATTATACCTCTTTTATCACATTTTTCCAACTAGACTATCTAGGTAAAATAATCTCCCCATTTTGATAAAGGATTTCCTTTGCTGATGGAAATTCATTTAATCCGGGCATTGTTATAATCCCTCCAAAATAGACAACAATTAATTTAGCTCCATTTTTTACTTCAATATTTGTTAACTTCATCGTATGCCCCTTTGGATAACCAAGCAAGCTCTTTTTATCACTCAAACTATATTGTGTCTTAGCAACACAGATAGGATATTTATATTTATTCAGTTCATTCATCTTTTGCATAAGTTCAAAGGAACAAGTGAATCCAGCACCATGACATATCTTTGTCACATAAGTTTGAATCTTATCATAAAGCGTATCTTCTAATCCATAAAGTAAAGATACTTCATTCTTCTCTTCAAAGGAAAGAATTGCTTCTGCAAGTGTAATAGCGCCCTTTCCCCCATCTTGATACACCGTATTTACAGTACACAAGACACCTAATTCATCACAATACTTTTGAATAAATAAAATGTCTTTTTCATCATCATCTGAAAAACGATTAATGGTAACCACTAAATTCTTGTTCATAAGTTGTAAGTTATCAACATGAGCATGTAAATTTTCGATACCTACACTTAAATCCCCATCACCATTTTGCTTTAAAGCACGGACACTGGTCACTAAAACGATGGCGCCTAAGTTAATCTTATTTTCACGCATTAATATGTCCATAAATTTAAATGCTCCTGCATCAGCACCAAATCCTGCTTCTGTAATGACATAATCTGCTAGATTAGTCGAAGTCGTAAGGGAAATTAAGGAAGAACATCCATGGGCAATATTGGCAAATGGACCTCCATGAATGACAACACCATTTCCCTCACCCGTTTGCACTAAATTTGGTTTTATCGCTTCTATTAATAAAGAGATTAAAGCATCAGTTATATGAAGAGCACTTAAATAGACAGGTTGTAACTGTGAATTGTACCCAATAATGATACTATCTAAGCGCATTCTTAAGTCAAAAATATTTTTCGATAGGCAAAGAATGGCCATAATCTCTGATGCTGCTGTTATTTCAAAGCTCTCTTTTCTTCCATCTAATTCAATATGACGCAAAGCACGATCATTCATATCTAAACAGCGTTTAAATGTTACTTCTACTAAATCCAATTTATTTCCATGGTAAATCTCATTATCAATCATCGCACAAATAAGATTATTAGCAGAAGTAATGGCATGAAAATCACCTGTAAAATGAAGATTAATCTCAGCTTCTGGAAGCATAACCGCTTTCCCACCACCAGTTGCACCCCCCTTAAGACCAAATACAGGACCCATAGAAGGCTCACGTAAATTACCAATAGCCTTAATTCCCATTTGATTTAAAGCATCTGTAAGACCAATAGCTGTCGTTGTCTTCCCTTCACCATATTTCGTCGGATTTGTTGCCGTAACCAAAATGACTTTTCCTTTTCCACTCGTCGTAATCGGATTAATCTTTGCCATATACTCCCCATAAGGAGCATAATTTTCAATCTCATACTTTTTGGCAATTGTCTCTATATTAACCATAGTATCATCCCTTTTTTTAGCCTATTATACACGAAAAAAAGAATTAATGCTAATTCTTTTCTACTACATATAACTTATTCTCTTTATTAACAATGATGACTTCTCCCTTTGTATCATATCCTAAATCAGTTGCATATGTCCAAGTTAAGTTTATTTTATAGGCAGGATACTCTTTTTCTTCCTTTTCCATTTTAAACTTTTCTTCACTCTTTTTCTCTACTTTTATCGAATCAACAACAGGTAAATTTTGTGTTCGTGTATTCTTCGTATTATCTTCGACGTATTTATAAAGCGTATCCTCTACATTAAGTTTATAATTATCAACCGTTTCTGGGTAAACAAACTCATCCCCACCTATATCATACTTATTGGTCTTATTCTTTATCGTATATAAATCAATGATAAATAACTTGGCAACACTTTCAGCATAAGCATTAAAATCAATGTTTCCACTTTCTAAGTTTTCTTTTAACAATTTATATTCATTGCGATAAAGATCTGTATCAAAGTCATCCAATGTAATGCCATAACCTTCTATTTCACTCTCATTTTTCTTTACCACGGTTTCTTCCTCTTTAGGTTTCTTATTCTCTCCTAAAATTTGGAAAGAAAAATAACCAATTCCTGAAATGACAGCAATGATAATAAAGGTAAAAAGACCTATCTTCAACCCACTCTTCTTTTTATTCTTACTCATTTACAGTATCTCCTATTCTATTCGATGCTTTTCCAATCAAGTCATAGACAATAATATCATTGGATAAATCAAGAATTTGTTCTGTATATTTTTTTCTTTCTTCAATATAATTGTCATCAATGGTTTCCATTCCAAAAATGCGACTTTCATTCTTAGAATTATAATAATAAAGTTTATTCGTTACAAAATTTCCATTTGGAAATAGTACTGTATTGTTATTCTTCACTTCAAAGATATCATGGCCTAATGCATATTTTGTTTCAAGGCCTAGCATATTCGCAAGTGTTGGTAAGACATCTAGCATTCCCATATAGTAAGAATACGTCTTCTTCACTTGTTTATCTTTTGTCCAAAAAATCAATGGTGTATTCTTATTTAACTCATGCTCATAATAGTCATAGTCAACATAGGTTGGATTCTCTTCTGTCTTTTGTTCACCTGTCAGGAAATCATAATTCGTAAACTTATTAAACTGTGATTTTGATATCTGGGCTGCATGATCTCCATAGAAGACAAACAAAGTCTTATCATATTCATCATGTGTCTTTACATAGTTTAAGAATTCTCCTAAGCATTCATCTGCATAGTGAACAGAGCGAATATATTTTCCCATCTCTTCTAATTCTTTTGATTCTAAATAGTCATAAATAATCTCTTGCCCACTTGCATCTACCTTTCCCGTATGATAACGGACATCAAAGACATTATCCCCAGTCAAATAATAAGGATCATTAAACGGTGTATGATTGGTTAAAGTAATCATCGTTCCCATAAAGTGATTGTATTCTTCACTTGATTTAACCATTTCATCGATCTTTTTAATTAACTCTTCTGACTGTTTAAAGAAGGAACGATCGGATAAACCAAGACCAATCCGTTCATCAATCGTATAATACTCTTCTGAGTAAAAATCCATATAGCCTAATGTCGGATGCATTTTATTGCGGTTCCACATACTGGCTTTATTTCCATGCATACTGAACGTATAGTATCCTTTGTCAGCAAGTAAATGTTGTAACGTTTCATAGGAACGATTAAAGTATGAGACAAAGACTGTTCCACTCTGTACAGGCATCAAACTGGATGAGAAAGTAAATTCTGTATCGGAAGAAGTTCCTGCACTTACTTGAGGATAAAAATGATCAAAATAGATTGATTCTTTCACCAATTTATTTAAATTTGGTGTGACTTCTTTCCCGTTAATTTTTAAATCAATAAGGAAACTCATAATACTTTCCATATGCATGACAATAACATTATAATCTTTATATTTATTTGTAAATTTATTATCACTTTTTTCATTTGGATGTTCTTCAAAATACTCTACAAAATTTTTCGCAGCCTCTTCATAACCGAACATCGAATTCAATTGACTCTTTAGGGTTTGAAACAAATCATTTCCCTGATAGATAATAATTCCAAATCTTTGAACGACATATTCACGATTCCACTGTTTGGAAAAACGTGAAATATCTGTTCCTGATAAGGTAGAAATATTGATAAATAGGCATATTCCTCCAATAAGAGCAACACTTACGAGTAAACGTTTACTGGCTTCTATCTTTTCAACGACATTAAAGTAATCTTTTCCTTTTAAGTAACGGTTTATCATGAAGAAAATAAGGGGCGCTAGAAGATACACAAAATTGGCCAAACTTAACTTTTCAAAAACCGCATCTGTTACTTCCGCCGTCTGCCCCATAGAAGCTAAAAGTCCAAAGGAGGCATAGCTATTAAAGAAGGCATAATAGACACCATTAATCACATTCATTAAGGTAATAATACATAAAATGGTAAAAAAATAGATAAATTGTTTTTTGGGTTTAAAAAAGTATGCTAAACTTCCCAAAAGTACAATCACAGAAAAGTCAAAGAATATCGCATCAAAATCCCAAAAATGGCCAATAGTAAAATGACGAATGAGCATACAACTAAGTAAACTTAAAATCGTATAGGAAAGAAATTGTCGATTATATTTTATAAAATTCACCAAATTATCTTTCAATGTAGGAAGTGCTTTTTTTATTTGCACTTTTTTTAATTTATTTAGTATCGTTTTCCTCATAATTTAAACCTTTCTTACTGTACATATTATTATAGCATAAATATTCAAATATTTATAGACTTTCTTACTTTAGTCGTTTATGCTATACTGAAAGAACTAAAAAAGGAGTTGGGGTTTATGGAAAAAGAAAAAGCATCTTTTATAAAGAATTTCAAGAAAACATGGAAATATGCAAAAGGGGCTAAAGGGTATATTATTCTCTTTGTCTTTATCAGTATAGTAGAATCAGTTATGAGTGCTTTGATTCCCCTTATATCAGCAAAGATTATTCTCTATATTACAGATGGCGCCATGGAACAATTATTGATGACTTCTCTTGTCGTCATCATTACCGACAGTATTTATCATTTTTCACAGTATTTTAAAGATGGTGTATTTCGTAAAATACACTTTAAAATATTTACTGCTTTGCAATTATCATGCGCAAGGGAAACACTTAAATTAAAAATTAATGAAATAGATCATGCTTCTTCTGGTTTATTTATCAATCGTCTAAATAATGACACTCGAGAAATTTCTGGTATTTTTATGGAACTTGGTTATTGGTTTTCATACCTTCTTTCAAATATTGGAATTTTAATCACTTTTGCAATACTAAATAAATATTTATTTGTTTATGCCCTAATTACTTGTATTGTTATCTTCTTTATTAATAAACAAAAATTATCAAAGATACAGAATATTTACAAAATGTTAAATGAATTAAGCGAACAAAAAACAGGTCTTATTGGGGAAATGATTAGAGGAATACGAGATGTAAAAGTTTTAAATGCCGAAGAAACAATGTTAGAGACCACATCAAAACAAATTCATGAATCTGCTGAAAAAGAACAAGATGTCAAAAAAGTGGCCAATGTCTATTACCTTATTGAAAGAATGGTGAGAACGTTTTTCGATTTTGGTTTCCTCCTCTTAGGTTGTATTCTTTATAAGAACAATCTTCTAGTCATTCCAACCTTTGTCATTCTATACAACTATCAACCACGAATTCGCAATTTACTTACTGGAGCAGTACAGCTTCTTGAGTATATGAAAAAATTTGAATTATCTGCCAATCGTGTTTATGAAATTATCGATGGAAAGAATTTTCAAAAGGAGACTTTTGGAACAGAAAAAGTGAAAAAACTATCTGGCCATATTGAATTTAAGAAAGTAAATTTTGGCTATGAGGAAGAAAAACTAGTGATGCATAATATGTCTTTTGAAATAGAACCCAATCAAAAGATAGCCTTTGTTGGAAAAAGCGGTGAAGGAAAGACAACTATCTTTAATCTTATTACTAGATTATATAATCATAATTCGGGACAAATTTTACTTGATGGCATCCCTATTGAAAAATTGGACAAATCTTCTTTAAGAGACAATATGTCCATTATTACACAGAATCCGTACATCTTTAATTTTACTGTAAAAGAAAACCTACAACTTGCCAAAAAAAATGCTACCATGAAAGAAATCAGAGAAGCTTGTAAAGTAGCTTGCATTGATGATTTCATTATGTCTCTACCAAAAAAGTACAAGACTAAGGTTGGCGAAAATGGAGTCATTTTATCTGGAGGGCAAAAACAACGAATTGCCATTGCCAGAGCCTTACTTATGAAAACAAAAATTATTTTATTCGATGAAGCCACATCCGCATTAGATAATGAGACTCAAGTTGAAATACAAAGAGCAATTGAAAATTTACGTGGTGATTATACCATCTTAATTATTGCCCATCGTTTATCTACTGTAGTTGATAGTGATAAAATATGCGTCATACATCAAGGTAAAGTTGTTGAAAGTGGTACACATAAAGAGCTTCAAAAGCATTCTAAATATTACAAAGCATTATATGAAAAAGATTTAAAAAACTAAAAAATGATGCTATTTTATAATGATTTACTCTTCCTTCATATTAATATATAATAAAAGAAATGGGAGATATAGTATGATGGACAATGGTTATATTTTTGCAATAGATAACAAAAGAATATTTTTAAATACAAGTCTTGGATGTAATGGAAAGTGTAGTTACTGCTATTTACCTAAAATGGGGTATAGCAATCAAGTAAAAACAAATAATACAAAAACTGCAGAAGAAATCCTTAAGATGTTAAAAGAAAGCACGCTAGATATCAATCAAGATACTTTAATTACGATTGGTTGTTACTCCGAATGTTTAGATGATGCAAATAAGAAAGAAACACTTCATTTAGTCAAATATTTCTTAAAAAAAGGAAATCAAGTTCAATTGGCAACTAAAAGACAGATTTTAGAAAATGATTTAATGGAAATCGTTCCTCTTGTAAAATATTATGGACAATTTGTTATTTTCATAAGTGCAGCTACGATATCAAAACAAAGCGAACTAGAAAAAAACACGACTCCCATTTTAGAGAGATTAAAAAGTTTTTCTCTTTCTCAAGTTTCTCCAATTCCCATTGTTCTTTATATCAAACCCGTATTAAAAGGAATTACCATACAGGATTTAGAATTATATAAACACTATATTGAGAAATATCGTATAAAAGATGTTGTCATTGGAAGTGAATTTACTGATGATTCTTCAGGTGAAGATATTCATTTTTCAAATAAGAAAGAATTATTCTATACAAAAAATTCAGATGAAGATATTCTCTTCTCTGAATTAGGTAGACAAGCAAAAGTCTATCGAAGAAGCTCGGAAGTCATGAAAAATTATAAGAGATAGATTTAACTATCTTCGTTTTATATTTTTTTGATTTTATTATACCAGTCGTAAAAAATCTCTTCATTCTTATAGAAGTGATATTTAATAGCAATAAACATCCGAAAGACAAAACAGATTTTCAATAATGCTTTCTTATATTCCCTATCATATTCTTCAAAATAATCTATAATATTATTTAAATCAGCTTTAGCAAAAATAATTGGATCTGAAAAGATACCACAATAAAAATCGAATAATTTGTCTCCTATTGCTGTACAGGGGTCGATAACTTTCAAAATACCATGATCTATTATAAAATTATGCGTGCCAAAGTCTCCATGTAGTAGGTATTTTTTAGCTGGATAACTGGCAATAATCGCCAAATTTTCTTTTATAAATGCCATATCAACCTTATCAGAATAATTATAGTTTATATTGTTTTCTAAAAAATCTTTAAAACTTTGAGTTCCAAAATTATAAAAAGCAATATTGTCCGTTTGGCACTCTTTATATTCTTTTACAATCTCATATATTTGTGGAATAATAAAACTGTAATCCCCCTCTTTTCCATGCATCAATTCTCCCTTTAAATAAGTCAAACATAATGTTTTATCTTGCTCATCTTTAAAAACAATGTGTTGAAATGAAGGGCTTTCCTTATAACATTCAAAGAAATCCTGGCTCTTTTTATAGTCTTCATATGCACTATAGACTTTGTACAAATAATCCTCTTCTATTTGAAATAATAAAGAATCAGACATTCCTGAAGCATGCACTGTAATATCTTCAAGAGAAATCTCACATTCTAAATTCTTTTTTAAAACATCTACTACTTTTGCAAGAGTAATTTTCATCTTTCTCACCTCTACTTCCATTATATCCTAAAACTTCGCTTTTAAAAAGAAAGATTCTATAAAACAAAAAAGAACAAGTTTAGACTTTTCTAATCTTGTTCTTATTCTTTATAAAACTTTTAAAAATCATAATTCCTATGCCTAACAAAGCTACTATTCCAACTATTTTCCATAAAACATTTTTCTTTGCATTTTTTGTTTCGGATGTTGTAGGTGCTTCTGGTCCTGCTGGTTTTAAATCATTATAAGATAAAACATATTTTCCTAAAGCATTGACCTCAACTTCAATATTGCGACCATTTTCTGTATAATCTATTGGTTTTACAGAATAGTCTTCTAAAATTTCATAGATTCCCGTAAATTCTTTAGACTCTTTGCGTTTTATACTTATCTTAATTGGACTAGTTGAAGTTACGTCTACTCTTTCTAAGCGATTATTCGTAAGATAAAGATCATAATATTCACTTGAAGATCCAAAATTTTCTTTAACACTTTCTGGTAAGACAAATGGTGCTGTTTTTAAAGTGGCTTCTACATTTATAGCATCAGATGGAATTGCAACTGCAAAGCTTCCAATCGTATACCTGTTGTACTCTGTATTGATTGGTTTATTTTCTGGTAACTCTGACGGCTCTGTTTTAGGCTCTTCCTTTTTATTCGTCTTATTTGCACTTGTAGTAGTAGAAGATGGCTTTTTATTTTTATTAGATTGCGCAGTTGTCTTATTCTCCTTAGGCTTTTCCTCTTTTTGAGTAGGTGTTGTTGTTTCTCCTTTTTCACTTTCCTCTTTAAATGAAGTAATAAGCGCGGTTAATGTTCCTTTATTTCCTGCCTTATCATAGAAGACAATATCATAACGTCCATTTTTCGTAAATTCATATATTCCTATACCTTCAGCAAAAGTAATTTCTTCACTTGGATTAACAACTCTTACGATGACTTTATTACCTCTATTTTCATATTTTAATTTAGCTGTAGGAGATTCCTTGTCAATCCAATTTACTTTCGCTGTTATAGATCCACGATTCCCTGCAGTATCACTATATTCAAAAGTAAATGAACCATTATTCTTAAAGACATACGTCTTCTTTTTATTATTATTTAAAACACGAGCTTCTTCATTAAAGCTTATGGTAACTTCTACATCCTCATTTGTTAAAGTCTTTTTATTATAAGTTAATGTTGCTACTGGGCTCGTTCGATCTATCCAATCCACTTTAGCCGTCGCTGTTCCCTTGTTTCCTGCTTTATCCACAAACTCAAATGTAAATGTTCCATTATCTATAAATTCGTATTTTAATGGGTCGATAACTTTACCAATACTATCTTTTACGACACCGTTTTCATCAACCGTATAATCCAAAAGATTTCCTGCATTATCGTAAACTTTTCCATCTTCGTTGATACTATAGTACCCATTGTTTAATACTTTAATCTCTTCACTTGGTTTTAATGTGGCGATTACTGAAGACGTTGTTGGATTTTTTGTGCTAAACTCAATCTCTGCTGTTGGTACTTTTCGATCTATCCAGTCCACTTTAGCTAGTGCAGAACCTTCTAATCCTGTATCAGTATCTCTAAATCTAAAGGTAAATGTTTGTCCATTCTCAGTAAATACATGCGTATCTCCCCCTGGACTTAAAATTTCATAATTTTTAGCGCTTACATTCACAAGTCTTGCAATGACATTTTCTGATGTCGGTTCTGTAGGACTATAAGCAACACCTGCTGTTGGTCTTTCATGTCCAGTTAAATCTTGAAAAATATTAAATGCTCTAGCCGTAAACCAATTTCCATTTGTACGGTCAGCTACTATTTTGATGTATTGAATCTCTTTAGGTATATCAATATCAAAACTCTTTGTATTTTGTTTTGCTTGGTCATTGTTATCTGCCGCGTTCGTATAAGTTAATCCAGTTTTTTGTGATAGTATTTCCCAATTTTCACCATCTAAGCTCCCCCAAATTGTACCATCATATATTTTTCCATTTCCTCCACCTGCAGGAACAAATTCGACTGCTGAAACATATCTAGGTTTGTCTAATTTAATCGTAACAAATCTCTGTGTGTCTGTTCCATTCCATGCACTGTGATATCTCGTATTATAATTTCCGTCAATGGCATACGTCGCTGCTCCTTGATTTCCTGTAGCTTCCGTCGAGACAGCACTGATGCTTAAATGGGAGACGGGTACATATTTTCTCGTATTGGGTTGATTGTCTTCTGTAAAAGTATAAGTAACACTTCCAGTGGCTAACTGCCTTCCCGTTGCCCCTCTTCTTACATAAAGTGTTTTATTTCCCGTATTATCAGGAGAAGCCTTTCTATAAGATGTCCATGCATCACTTTCATTATTTCGCCATTCATAAGTTACATCAACACCTACAACTCGATTTTCTAAATCATTTGCAAACAACAAATTACTCATGGCACCCTCTGTTATATCAATCGTAAAAGTATAACTTAATCCCATAAAATTAATCACAATATCATTTTCAGAAGTGATACTTGCAATTTCACTTGCCGTAAGTGTTATAGCATCGTCTGTCTTATGTGAAGAAAATGTCTTTCCTCCATCTAAGCTATATCCCCATGCAAGTTGATAGATTGGATTCTTAACAAGTTTCCCTGCATTCTCTCCATCAAAAGAGAAAGTAACTGGATCTGGCTGAGCTTTATTTAAAAGTTGTCGTGCATGAGTTCTAACTCCATCAACTTGTAAAGTCTCATTTCCCGTAGCTTGTGTTGCTCTTGTTAATTTTTCTTTTTCAATTCTATCAATATGCAATTTTTCACTGCCCTCTAAGTAAGGTCTAATAACTTTTAATAAATCAAACATTGCCACTGGATGATAGGCATAGGCATCTGTAATCTTTATGGCTAATTCATACCATTGATGAGGAGTAATCGTTCCCCCTTCGTTTTTAACACTCATCTTTTTATAAAGGGTAATAATACTATCATAGGTATCTAAGTTTATATCATTTACTTCCAATGATTTAAAATATACATCTAATTTTTGTTCATCATCTGTATATGAATTGGCAATTAAATCATAATATAGTGATTTTCTATATTGTTCTAAATTGTTTAAGTTGGCTTGTCCTAAATACAAATATCCTGTATTTGAAGCACCCTTTGAGCCACTGATGTGTTTATCAGCAAAGTACTTGTTACCCCAGTTAAAGATATAACGATATGGGTTGGCTCCACCCCAAGTACTACCAGCAGATCCCCAGTTCCCGTATCGAGGAGTCCAGTATCCATTGCCATTGCTATCTTCATAATATTGGATATAAAGTTCATGACCAGGTTGATAAGCACCCGTTGCTGGAAGACCATTAACACGATACATACTCTGAGCAAATCGCGAAGCATTCCAACAGATTCCGCCGTTTTCAACAACCATCCAATATCTTGCAATTCGTTCACCATAGGGAACATTATATTTCGTCAAATAGTATTTGGTATCATACTTTTCGCGGTTGGCTTCATCATAAAATTGCGCTTTATTATAATTAGGTGATACATAAGGAATCATATGATAGTTCATACTTTGCTTTTCATTCGTATATCCATTAAGCCAAATAAGATCTACATTGCTTGTTCCATCTTGCATGACCATTCGCATTAATTGTACATGATAGTCTTTAAACCAATCATTTTTAACAAAGCTTCCCTGAATGGCATTTGTATTTATTCTTCGCAATTGATCATGATCAAATAACTGTTTCATTAAGCGAAAACGCTCCATATAATCATAAGACGATGAGGATTGGAAGGAAAATGCGAGTGGTGAAATAACACGATCACTTGAATAGGCAGCCGCAAGTCCAATCATCATTTTTTCATATACATAGCCATTTGTCGTTTTTAAATCTTCTCGATAAGAATGATATAAGTCTGATAAAACTTTTAAAAATAAAGAACTATTTGTTATCTCCCCCACTTCAATTACTTCTTCTAAAGGTCTATTTTCCGTTAAAAGCCATTCTAATGTTTCTTTGACATGGGGATAAAGATCTACAGCAAATTGTATATTCCAAAATTCAAGTTTATTTACCAATTCTCTTTCTAAAACCGTTTTATAATTGCTGGTATAATTATATTCTAAATCCTTTTTGCCTAAAATTTCATCATAATAATTTAATCGATGAATTCTATCATAAGGGATTTCTTCTAGAGATATAACATAATCTTTAGGAACAAGTTTAGCATCGGCAATAGTCCCATGATCAGCTGAATTATCTCCTGCAGGATCAATATAAATTCTTAAATATTTATATCCTTCAACATCAATATCGACAAGTACGGCATCACTATCGCCAGTTAAGGTTCCTGTCTTTTCTCGTGAAATCCAATTGATTCCATCATTAGAAACAAAGATTTGAAACCAAATACTTCCATTTGTTCCTCTTGAAGCATCTACTCCTAGTTTAGCAGTAAAGCGGGGATATTCTGTCGAGAAAGCCGATATATCATATACAACTTGCCCTCTTGCATGAAGTCCTATTCCTTTAGCAAAAGGACGTCTCTCCCCATTGATTTTAAGGTTAAGAATTCCCCCTTCTTGATTTTTGTCCTTTTGAATTACATGATTATCCCAACCATTATAGGACCAATTGTTTTCTGTAATATATTCTAAATCAGATAAATAAACATAATTTCTTTCTTCTGGTATGACCGCCGCATAGGATAGTTCATCCTTTGAATCAAACAGTGCATATATAAATAATATAATGAGTAAAAGTATTACTCCTTTTGCCAATGATTTCTTTTTTTTGGTAAATAGATTAGCAACACTACTCATAAAAGCTCCCTCTCTCCTATATCCAATTATCTATTATCATTACTTCTATTATACCCTAGTAATAGAGTGTATTCAAGTATCGAAACTTTTATGATGTAAAGAAAATATGTAAAGAAAAGAAGCTAATTTAAATGAAAAAACAGTTGTATTTTTACAGATTATCATTTTGTAATTCTCTATAAGCTTCACTTTCTTTTAGCAGTTCTTCATGTTTTCCAATCTTGTCTACTTTTCCTTCATTTAAGACGATGATTTGATCAGCCACTTTCATCACATCATTATTATGTGTAATGACAATTATCGTATGATCAGTTTTTAAGTCATCTAAAAGCGTGATAATTTTATTTGTTGTATGAGAATCCAATGAGGCCGTAACTTCATCAAACAACAATATTTCAGAAGTTGTAAGAAGAGCTCTAGCTAAAGAGATGAGCTGTTTTTGCCCTCCACTGATATTTGTTGCATCTTCTTTTAATATTGTATTATACCCTTCTGGTAAAGACATAATAAAATCATGTATCCCTACTCTTTTACAAGCATCAATTTGTCGTTTTTTATTGGTATCTACTAATGATAAGTTAGCTCGTATACTCATATTAAATATAAAAGTCTTTTGATTTACAATACTAATATTAGAATGATAAATCTCTTTAGAGTATTCGTAAATGTTTACATGATCTATCAAAATTTTACCATTATTGACTTTATACAATCTTAAAAGCAAATTAAATATTGTTGTTTTCCCTATCCCCGTTTTTCCAACAATTGTCGTCACTTGATTGGGCTTAACAGTAAAAGAAATATTTTTTAATATAAGTACTTTATTGTATTTAAAGGAGACATTCTTAAATTCAACAAGTCCCACTATATCGTCTTTTTCTAACGTACCCGCTAGTTTTAAAGCGTTATTTCCATAATGAATAATTTCATTTATTCTATATAAAGAAACAGATTCTTCTCTAATGGAAACATCAAAAGCCATAATATCATTAATCGATTCTTTGGCTTTTTCATAATAAGAAATGAAAAGCAGAAACAAGGAAAGTTGTATCTTTTCTTGCATTAGAAAAAGAAGCAAAAGAAGATATAAGACAATTTTTCCAAAGTCAATAATTAAACTAATCAATGTTTTTCTTGTAAAATAATACTTTCTTTTTAGAAAATAATTTTCTTGCCATCTTTTGCGATAACTATCCAATTTGTTATTAAGTTTACTTCCTATACCAAAACTTTTAATATCTTTAAGACCCGTTAAAATTTGGGATAACATTCCTGTCATTTTATCGGCATAGTGTCTTTGCTTCTTTAAATAGAATGTGTTTTTCTCATTGCACTTTAAAGCATAGTGATAATAGATTACATCAATTCCTATTATGTAGAGAGCAACTAAAATACTCTGTCTTGCAAAGATAAAATAGATAACCAGTAGCTTGATTAATTCAATAGATAATTCAATAATAAAAGAAGGAATTTCGGCAATATTAATGATATCCATATTAGAAGAATTTATAATTTTTCCAGTGGATAATGTTTTGGAGTATTCCTCATCAAAATTGTAGATACTATTCACTAACTTTTTATGTACTTCTACATAGGCTTCTTTAAAAAAGTGAGCATAACACCAATTTGTAGTGTAAGAAAATACTTTATTCAATAAATACGTCATTCCAAGTAAAGAGATAAAGAAAAAGGACATGCTATATAATTGATTTGTTGCACTTTCTACAATAAGGGATGCAAAATATGGCACTAATAAAGAGAGTAATACGTTAATTAAATCAATAAAGAAAAAGGTAATGAGATATTTATTTTTAAAACTGACCAAAGAAAAATAATCTTTTGTTATTTTAAATGTTCTTTTTAACATATATTTCACCAAAATAATTGTAGAGGAATGTCGAATATATTGCTTTACATTTTGGATAAAAATTTTGTTAAGATTCTATTGGTAAATAGATAAAACAGTAATCATTCTTATATAGTTCAATTTTAAGATGTTGTTTAACGCCATAGTTTGTTGCTGGAATCCACTTTCTATTAATTGTTTTCTCTAGATTTACGATTTTGTCTTGTTCTTTTGAACAAAGTTTAAATTCGACATAATCTCCTTTTTTGAGTTCAACCTTTTCTAAATCGGGGAAATACTGGGTAGATCCCAAGTAATAGTGATACTCGTTTCCTTTTCTTTCATATATGCCATTCATACCTATTTCATTAAATTCATTGTACCGTCCATTTGTCTTTACCTGTCGATATAATTGTTTAATCTTATAAAGTAGATCGTTATGTGTATCAGATGTAATATGATAGCAATATAACGATATAGAATTGAATTTTTTTATCTCATAATTAAAATCATATTTTTCTTGATTTATTTCAAAATATTCAAGGGGAAATATTTTATAAGTACCTATTCCTTTTCTACATTCTGTTGGTGTAATTTCGAAAAGTTGCTTAAAGGCACGATTAAAAGAAACTGCAGAATTATATTGGTATTTAAAGGCAATATCAATGATTTTGTGATTTGTATTTCTGATTTCTTCAAAGGCTTTACTTAATCTTCTTTTCTTTATATATTCTTTAATGGTCATATTTGTTAAGAACATAAAAATCCTCTCAAGTATAAATAAATTAGTACTCGTTATTTTACTTAATTCATTAAAGTCTATTTCATTATCCAGATTATTTTCAATATATTCAATCATCTTATTTAAAGCATCAAAGTTCAAATACATCATCGCCTTTTCATTATTATATCATGTAAACGATAATTACTCATACTTTTACTATAATCAAAAAGAGCAATTTTCTTGCTCAAAATTTAATTAAGACAAAGCTTTATTCTGTATCTATAATTTTATAGTCATTTCTCCCATTTACTATAATTGTTTGTTCATTTATATCCTTACTTTCATATTACCAGCTCTGTTTATTCATTAGTTTTACGTAACCAACTTCTCTATAATAGCCTAAGCTCTCATAGAACTTTTGGCCTATTACATTATTTTGTTCAGCAATTAAGGAGATAAAATCACATCCTAAATTTTTAGCAAATTCATAAATGTAATCTAGCATAAATGTGCCTATTTTCATTCTACGATAATCCTTATGTACTCCTAAATTCCAAACTGTTAAAAAAGGATGCAATTCTTCTACAATATCACGATTAATAATAATCGTCGCCATACCTACTATTTTCCCGTCAAGTTTAACAACAATATTATGGTAATCTGGATTGTTGTAAATTTTATCATATTCTTGAAATAATTTTTCATAGTTTGTTTTTACATTATGATTGCTATCATATATAGAAAGTGCTTCTTTCAAATCTGACTTTTGCAATTTCTCAATGATTAGATTATCTATTTTATTTTTCATAAAGAAAATCCTCCCTTATTTCATGTAATACTTCATCAGATACTTCTGTTTTACACATAGAAACACCTTTTGGCCATTCTTTATCAATCCACTTCACTCCATATTTTAGGATTTCCTTATCATATCTAGGAATAGCATGAAAATGAACAAAGCTTTCTCTCATCATATTAGCATGGTAGTTAAATTTTACAGCACCATATAATGTCTTATTCTTATCTTCAAAATAGGCACATACTTCTGAAAGTTCTGCCATCTCTTCTTTAGTGACTTCTGCAAGTGAAGAACATTTTCTTTTAAGAAGCATAACACAACTTCCAAGAGTCACAGGAACTGGTCTTAATAATAAAATCCAATAGTTAAATTCTTTTAAAAATAAATCCTCACGGTTAAATCTCCCTGCAAATTCATACATAAGTTAATCCTCCTTACAAGTATTATAACATTAAATCTAAAAATATGAATATCGATTTTAATATTTATGTATTACATATTGCACTATGTAACTAAAAATCTTTAATAACTCATTTAAATGTTGTATAATAAAATATATTATTAAAGCGTGTGAGTATAAAATGTCCTTTGTTAATATACGTAGCAACAGAAATGAGATAATAGAAGATTTTATAAAAGAATACAATAAGATGAGGTAATAAAATATGAAAATAATTAGTGAACTTTTAGTTAATGATGTAAATAATTCAATCAAATTTTACAAAGACTTTTTAGGTTTTGAGATTGTCGAAACAACGGGAAATCCAATAAATTGGGCAAGACTAAAAAGAAACTCAGCTGAAATTATGATTGAATCATATAAAAGTGCAATAAATGAATTCAAAAATTTTCCACAAAAAGCAAAAGCAAGTAATTTAATTAAGTTTAAATATGACGATATAGCAGATGTAAAAGATATATACAAAAATATAATTAATAGTAATGTAAAAATATTTAAAGATTTAAAACAAACAAATTATGGAACTACAGAATTTGCAATTTTAGATATTGACGACAATATAATAATTATATCAGATTAATTAGAAAAGGATGTGTTAGTAAGATGAACATAAACATTAATAGAGTAAAAATTTTTGTAACGATACCATCAGAAAATGTGAATGATGTAAGAAATGCCGTTTGTGAAGCTGGGGCAGGAATAATTGGAGAATATACGTATTGTACCTCATCTACAAAATCAATAGGTACTTTTAAACCAAATGATAATGCTAATCCATATATTGGAAAAAGAAATAAGTTAGAATTTGTAGAAGAAGAAAAATTAGAATTTGTATGTGCTATTGATAAAGTCAAAAAAGTAATTGAGAAATTAAGAGAAGTACATCCGTATGAAGAGCCTGCAATAGATATTATTCCACTATTGGATGAAGAAGATTTTCATTAAGAGATTTACTGGTTATATGACGATTTTATTAAAAATAGAGTTAGACTTATTTATGATATTATATAGATAACGAGGGAGGAATTATAATGGCAGTTAAAATAACTTATTTTGTACATGGAACAACTACAGATAATTTAGAACACAAATCTACTGGGTGGTTACCCGGAGTATTATCACAAAAAGGAATAGATCAAAGCATCCTTTTAAAAGAACAAGTCGATATTAATCAATTTGATGTTGTATTCTGCTCTGATTTACAAAGAGCAATTGATTCGGCAAAATATACTTTTGAAGGAGTAAAAGAAATAATTCAAGATGAAAGATTAAGAGAATGCAACTATGGAGATTATAATGGACAAGATAGTAGTCTAGCAAAATATGAAGAACACATTACTGAAAAATTTCCAAATGGAGAATGTATGTTAGATGTTGAAAAAAGAATCAAAGATTTTTGTGATTATCTTTTAGAAAATTATAATGGTAGACATATAGCAATCGTTGCTCACAAAGCACCTCAACTAGCTTTTCAAGTTTTAACTCAAGGAAAAACTTGGGAAGAAGCGATTGATCAAGATTGGCGTAAAACAAAAACTTGGCAACCTGGCTGGGAATATGTAATTAATGGAAATGAGAATTAAATTATGAATAAAATATATCTAGTACATTGTTGGGATGGAACAAAAGATGATGGTTGGTATCCTTGGTTAGATAAAAAGATAAGTGATGATAATAATGAATTCATTAGATTTAATATGCCAAATACGGAATCACCCAAAATAGAAGAATGGATTTCAGAATTAGAAAAGCAAGTACATGAGTTAGATGAAAATACTTATTTTGTTGGACATAGTATTGGTTGTCAAACAATAATGCGATACTTAGAAAGAACAAATGTTAAAAAAATTGGTGGCATATTATTTGTTGTTCCTTGGTTAGATTTACTTCCTGAGGCAATTTCTGATGAAGACTCATTAAATACTGCCACTCCATGGTTAAATACGCCTATTCATTTTGAAAGAATAAAAGAAATTACCAATAATATTACTTGTATATTTTCTGATGATGATTATTTTGTTTCCATAAAGCAAAAAGATGAATTTGAAAAATTATTGAATGCTAAAACAATAGTTGTAAAAGGAAAAGGTCATATTAGGAGTCTGATGATGGTGTAAAAGAATTAGACGAAATTTATCATGAGTTAAAAAGACTCATTGATAACGTTTGCGATATTCTTAACTAAAAAAGACAATTATAAAGATATTGCCTTTTTTGATTAGTTTTATTATTGCTCAAATTAACTTTATTAATTTTTAGTTTCCATTATTTAAATCTTTTTTTTAAATTGAATGTTTTCATTTAATAATCTCTATTAAGCATTATATATACTCTTTTCAGATCTCTTTTGGCAAAAGAGGGATTGTTTTATTTTTACCACCATGCTATACTAACTGACATATTGATTACCTTGCTAATTGATACATATCGATAATATATATTTTTAGGCAAGAAGAATATATCTATTTGGAGTACACTTTTACAGATGTACTCTTTTAATTTAAGGAGAGATAATTGAATGAACTATGGTTATCAAAATGAGTATGACTTTGTTGATTTGTTTAACAATAAGTATTTAAGTGAGCTAGATAATAATTCTCAAAAATTTTTAAAAGATTTATTTGGAGAGATATTAGACAATAAAGAACCAATAAAATCGTGGAAAAATAAGATGAACCAAAAAGCAGATATATTTATAAAATATAAAAATTATATTAAAAGTGTCAGCCTAAAATGTGGAAAAAGTAACTCTATTCACCATGAACAGATACAAGAGTTTAGAAGGTATTTAGAGAAACTACAGATTCCATATAATATAATTGAAAAATATGTCAGTTATCATTATGGATATAAAAAAGATTTTAATGGTAAAACAAACTATTCAATATCGTTAAGTTCAGAACAATATAAAGAATTGTATCAAAAAGAATTAGATATTTTTAACTCTTCAATCAATAAAACAAGAATAATAGTGGATATGATTGATCGATTTATTATTAGAGGAAGAAACTCTGACTATGATATTGATGCACTAGTATGTGGGACTATAGACGAATATGTATGGATTAAAAAATACGACTTATACGATATGATTTTATCAAAGCGATGTTTAGATTTTACATCTCCCCATATAGCATGTCTAACAATTGGTCCTAAAAAAAGGAATTTAAATAAAGATTCTAAGAATGCGAAAGATCGGTACCTAGTTTGTATTAGATGGAATTTTATTAAAGAGGATATAATTGAGTTCAAGAAGAAACTTGCCGATAGGTAGAGACGGGTAAAATCATAAAAAAACAAACTAGTAAAAGTCTGTTATTTATAAAATGGAGCGTTTGCTAAAGGGGTTGCGCACACTTTTTAGCTACAAATCTGCGTACTTGATGTATTAATTATATCGCATTAAAAATAAAAGTAAATAACTATTTTTGATAAATGTTATCATTTATATCGTTTATTTGTTTAAATATTTCTTCTAGTACATTAACCACAATACTATTGCCCGCCATTTTTATAAGTTTTGAATCTGAAAAAAATTTATTTTTATTTTTGCTATTGAAATTATTATCTAGTAAGATTTGAAAGTCACTTTCATCAAACCCCATTAACATAAAGCATTCTCTAGGCGTTAAATATCTGAAATCACATTTTCCTAATTTTTTATTATTATATTTTATTACACCTGAATTAGGATGCCTATCCTGTTTCGTAGTTATTGTTGGAACCAAATCAATATAACTTTTATAATCATATAAAATGGCATTTTTGGCACAAATGTCACGTCTAGATTTAGTATTATTTATTTGATTAGCATCTGCTTCTAATTTATAAATTGAATTAGAATAATCAGTTCTTAACAAATCAGCGACACTTTTATCAGCTTCTTTAAAATTTTCAAGATTATTATTATTAATAAATTCTTCAATACGCTTTTTTAAACTTATATCACCATCAATATAAAAACTAAGCATATATACTCTAACACGATTTTGTGGTATTCCAAAATTTTTAGCATTTAATTTATAAACATGATTAAAATATCCCAAATCTTCTAACGACTTCTGCCATTCTTCAAAATTGGCTTTATGTTCTTTAGATTGAATATTTCTAACATTTTCCATTAAAAGAAATCTAGGCATTTCTTTTTTTGACTTTTTCCTTTCTTTTAGTATTCTTTCTATTTGCCATAGCATACTTGACCTATTATTTGAATTTCTATTTATTCCACCAGAAGAACCATGCCATGCCCGTGCAATTGACAAATCTTGACATGGAAAAGAGTAAGTTAAAATATTCATATCTTCAGGCAATTCACTACCTTTAATATCAGTTACACTTATTAAATTTTTACTTCTATCTATAGCACAACAAAGGCGTATTAAAACATTGATGTTAAGTCTTTTCAATGCTTCCTTAGTTGCAAGCGTTTTACCATCTGTACTTAAAGATAATGGTAATATTTTTTCTAAAATTTCTTCTTTAGTTAATTTTTCGTAATGAGACAAATCTTGATTTTTATAGTGAATTAAATCATATGCAATAATGGCATTAATATCCCAATCTGCTGTATTTAAAATTTCATATTTATAGTTATATTTTTCGTTTATATTTAGTAAGGCCTTAGCTTGTGCACCTATACCACTAAATGTTTCTACCATTTTTAACATTTTTATCAGCTCCTTACTTTATATATTTATATTTTACCAGGTTTTAAACTTTTTTTCTACATTTTATTATAAGTTTTTAATTTTTAGTAAAACCTTCTTCTAGTAATTTTGCTCTAATTTCCAAAATAATATTTGACTGTTTTGTTGATGGTACCTTATTAGAAAAATTAGAAGCTACTCTTAATAAATCTTCTTCCATTGGAGTAAGAAGCTTATTAGATATTCCATATTCCAAAGCTCTTTTCCAATATTCTTCTCCCAAATTTACAACTTCAATTTCAGCATTTAGTTGATTAATGACTTTTCTTTCTTTTTTTGCTTCTTTCTCGTTATACTTTTCTTCATTTATGTCGACAAGACTATTCATAAAGTCTTCTAATAAAGTAAAATTTTCATTTTGGGCTCTTTCCCAACATGCTTCTTTTTTACACCATTCTGTTACATTTAAAGTTAATCTATCTTCTCTATTTATAAAATCAAATGTTTCTTTTGTTGTTATTAATAATTGATTTTCTAAAGTAGTATTAATTTTTTGATTATTCCAAATATACTTAAAATCTATTGTTTTTTCAATGCCACGTTTTTTGAGTTCATTAAAAATTATAGCTAGGGAATATGTTACAATATTAGCACGATATGCTTTTATTTCTTTATACCATTGTTGATTAGTCACTAAAGATTCAGTAGATTTAAAAATGATGGCTAATGCAATAACTTTTTTATAATAATATTCATTAAATACTGTATTATTTACTTCCCAAGCTTTGGTTATCCTTTCAGCAAAATATCTCATATTTGCCTGAGCTCCTCTACTAACAATATGTGGGACACATTCATAAGTATTTAAATATTTAGCAACATCAACTTTTTTTAATAATTGATTTTTTGGGTTTTTCAATTGAAATTTTTTCTTTTCAGCTACTGTCATTTTCATTTGCTCTTGAACATATTGCCCTCTAGCACGTTCATAAAACCAAATTGTTTGATATTGATTGCCATTAACTGGTGGAGCATAAATTTTTCTAGAATATTCTTCTAAACGTATATGATAAGGATGATTGGAAAAAAAATCTGCTTCATCAACTTTATTTTGACTGTTTGCACATCTTGAAATTATAGGAATCATTTCTTTTGCTTTTTCATTATCCACTACTGATAATTTCATAGGAACAAATATATTTTTTAGATTAACTTTGTCTTTATCTTGTAATTGTGCATTAGCTATAGAAGCCGTAGTTTGACCCCCGTTTATAATTTGCAAATCTTTAATACTCTTAATATATAATCCGTTATTGTTTTCAATCTCTATTTTTGTGGCTGTAGCTGCTATTCCATTATTATATGCAAAAAACATTTCTGGTTCATTTAGTATTGTATTTCTGATGCCTTTATTAACCTTTCCTTTTACGCTTAAAAATGAGCGAACATTTCCTTCTAGTAATCTAGAGCCATAATCAATATAAAGCTTTGACAAAATATCTCCAGGAATAACTGCTAAATAAGAAGAATAATTGTCATTTTCTGTTGCTTTTACACAAGGTAAGCCTTTTTCTAAAATTTGAGCAAAATCAATTTCTATGCTTTCTTTTCCTAAGCTAGAAGTATAAATGCTATATAGTCTACCAATATCCCATACATTTAATTCAACTTGTTTATCTAATATGTTATCTTTTTTAATATTTTTGACTCTTGTACTAAGTCTCTTATTTGTTATAATATAAAATCTAAATTTAGTTATTTCTTGTAATTTATCCTCTATTTCTTTTGCTAATTCATAACCTAAACTACTTTCTTCAAATCCTTTTGAAACAATAAAACCGCTTATACAAGCTTCAATTAAATATCTCATATTGCCATATAATTTATCGATTTCTGTCGCAGTCAAAGTTTCTAAAGTTGAAGATACATTTAGATTGCTTATTAAAATTACACATGACTTGTCATATGGATCAAAATAATAACCATCCATTATAATTTTTCTGTTTTTCTCGCCAATACCTTCAAAATAGCCTACAGTAAAATCATCGAATTCTTCTGCATCTATTAAAATACTTACTACATGATTTACAAATTCCTCATGTATATCAGTTAAATTATAATTTGAAGATATTTTTAAATCTTCTAACAATTCATTGCCAAATTCTTCTAAATTCACTTTATTCACTCTCCAATTTTAAATTTCTCAATGCTTTCTAATAATATTTCATAATTTACTCTAACAATTTCTAAAGGTAAATTATTTTTTGAAATTTTAGGAAATCTTTCATTTACCTTATATTGACATATATTTTTCAAAGAATAAACATATTGATCATAAATTTTTTCATATTTGTATTTGGCTAAACCAAGTTTACAATTAATAAGGGGCAATAAATTGCTTGGAATTATAGATTTAATTCTGTCAACATAACTATTTAAAGTGATACTAGAGGTTACTTCTTCATTACTTCGTTCTAATGTTATGATTACTAAATTACCATCATAGGTAGAATCTAATTGTTCTAAAGAACTAATTTTTACGGTTATACTATTTTGATTAATAGTTTTAATCTCATACCAAATATCATTAACTTCAAAATCTTTATGAGCTAAAGATGGTCCCATCCAAGCATTCAAACTATTTTCATATCCATAATTTTTAAACATGAAATCATTTAAAAAAATAAGCTCTCCTAATAATCCTTTTACTTCAATTTCACTTAATACGTCATTAATTGGATTTTTAAATAGAGAAATCCAATTTTTCCATCTTTGAGCAATAAACTTTATTATATCTTGATTAGTAACATTGGCTAAACTTTCAATTATGTCAGCACAAAATCTATAAAATAAATCTTTCATAGCATCATCAAGCAAATCGAAAGTAATTGTAATATCGTTATTATCGCGCTTAAACAAACTGACTTTTATCAATTTACTAGATTCTATTTCTTCCAATTTGCCGCTAGTAATTATTGCTAAAGATTTATTATTTTCACCATTTAAGCCAATATAAATATTTAATGGATGAGTTGCATTTATTCTTTTATAAGAATTTTTAATATTGCAAAATTTAAATTTTTCCTTTATTTCTTCATACATTATTCATCACCATCTTCATCTTCTATTGTTCCAAGTTCAGAATATATTTTGTTTATTTTATAAGTTGCATATTTAGTTTTCTCATCACTTAAATTAGGAATTCCTATTTCTAATCCGACTAAAGGCATATTAACATTTACTGGGTAATCCGGATTATCTTTAAGTTCAATTAAATATATTAGCAACAAAGGTTTTCTTTTAATTTCTGAAATAAAATAAGATTTATCACTTACCGTTTTAGCATTTTTGTGTGACTCAAAATATTTTTCTCTTGCTAAATTTATCTGATTCTCAGATAGTCCAAATCTAGTATCGCCTAAACTTCCTAATCTCATTTTTGACTTACTTAACCTAATAAGTCTATTAGTTCCATTAACAATATCATAACTTCTTTGATTAAAATTAACATTTTCAAGAAAATGAATACTATTTTCACTTTCACCACTAGGGAATACAATATCCCAATAATTTAACTCATTTCCGGCATAATTTTCAATAAATTTTGCAATTGCATCACAATCAAAATGTGAGTTAGCATATGGAAAATCACATTTTTTTAGCAAATTAATAATGTAATCTCAAAGTATCCATACTTTTTTGTTGTGATATCCTTGGTTAAATATTTATTTTGACTATTTAAATCATTGATTAGTATTTTAATATTATCTAGATTTAACTTGTTTTTATTTATGTCATCAAAAATATATGGTGTTTCTACAACTTCACTGCTTAATGAAATATTTTGTCTTAAATCTCTGGATGTTCTCATCTTATTTCTTGCTGTTACTAATAATGTATCAATATCACTTCTAACTCTAAGACCGAAATCAAGTGGGGTAAGATTTAAGTCTCTCATTCTTTTAACATCTCTTCTTAATTCATCAGTGGCCTCACTTATATAAGCATACCAATTTATATTTTCTTCATTCATCCAAATTCTACATAAATCCTCATAATTTGTTCTATAACCAAACCATCGGCCCATTTGCATTAAAGTATCATACATTTTTGAATTTCTATAAAAATAGCTAACAATTAACCCTTCCAAAGATAAACCACGTGATAAGCTTAATCCACCAACAGCTATTACTCTTAAACCATTTTCTTCATTATCTTCATAATTCAGGTTTCCTGAACTAGTTCTATTTACTATAGTCACTTGAATACTGACAATTGATTCATATAATTGCTTTTGTACAGTATCCCATTTAAACTCTACGTTTGAGTATTCGTTGTCAATAGTAGTTTTTAAAGATCTAATCTTTTTATCTTTCAATGAATCATTTTCATCTAGTCCACCATAAATTTTAACTGCACTTTGTAAATCTTTTATATAATTATTTATTAAATTATAAATTTGACTTTGACAATTATTAAATCTACTTATATTAACTAGCATTGATCGATGAGTACTTATATCACCTCGTAAATCTCTAATGACATTCGCTAGAAGAAATGTATTGATAGCTTCACATAAACTTGGTGATAATTCTTGAAAAATTATTTCCTTTTTATGATCCATAGGATAATATACTTCTCCATCTGTTATTGTTTTTAACATATAATTATACTGTGAATTTTCTGCGAATATGTTTCTAGCTCCAATATAATTAGAAGGAGGATTTAGCGCATAAATATAATTTTTGGGAAATAAATCTTCATTTTCCATTTCTTCATCTGTATTTGGATCAATAAAAATATTTGCAAATGGGGTAGCAGTAAACCCAACATAACTTGCACAGTCAAACATACTTAGCATTTCTCTTATTAATGCATTTGTTTTTGTAGGATCTCTATCTTCTGAATTGGTGTTTATGGATGCATTGTCTGATTCATCATCAATCATTAATAAAGATTTATCAATTTTAGTAGTTCCACTAATATTTAAACTTTTAAACCATTCATTTAATTTATTCAAAGCATTTACATTCTTTTTAATTACGAAAATTGCTGGATCTCTTAATGAATCTAAAGATAAACCTAGGTTATTGGCTTGTTTTGCATTAAAGTCAGCAGTTTTTGTTGTAAAAGAAACAGCCTTTAATCTTTTATCATACTTTCCAACACCAACTTCTATTTCCTTTAATTTCATCATAAAGTTGCTATCTCTGCCAGTAAATGCTTCATCAATTCTTTTTTGAGTCTGCCTTCTTAGCCTTTCTATTGTTCCAGTTAATAAGACTATTACTTTATATCCTGCATCTGCTGCTTTACAAATCAAACCACTATAATTTGCTGTTTTACCAGATTGTACATCACCAATAATTAATCCTCTTCTTTGAAAATTTTGTTGATATGGGTCTCCCAATAAGTCTGTTAATTCATCACTAACTACATCCATTGTATTAACAGTGGGAATAGAAAAATGTTTATCATGAAGTAAATACTTTTTATAGCGTTCCCAATAATTCATTTCAAGTTCTTTTTTTCTATTCATAAACCAAGGCTTATATTGAAAAACTATACCAACGCCTTTATCTAAAGTAATAAGATATTCTGCATGTATTTCTTTTCTAACCATTAAAATATCTTTTTCATCTATTTTTTTAAACATTGGGAGCATCTTTAAATTTCTAATTATATTGTCTATTTCTTTCTCATCATTAACATTCTCATCTACTAAATAACTAATAATCATATTTTTAAATGTTGAAATATCTTTATTCATTCTACCACCTCAGTTTTTAATTTTTCTTTTAATACATCATAATTACAATAGGGCTCAGAACTCAACAATTCTTTTAACATTATTTCAGAATTTATTCCATGTTCTTTGCAAAAATCAATTTGAGTTTTAATTTCATCTAAAAGAGCATCTATATCTTCATCATTATCAAAATTGATGTTTCCTTTTGCTTCATCTAAATATAATGATTGAATAGGGAAATAGTCCTCGATGTTCTCTATTATAGTTGATAATAATTTTAATTGTTCCTTATTTAAGCTAGTTTCAAGCATTTTTAATTGTGGAATATCACGATTTATCTTATATGTATAACATTTATCTCTTGTTTCAATTCTATCCCAAATATAATTAATATCATTGTTTACTTTTCTTCCTCTATATTCATGAACTACTTTACTTTTAAATACCGTTTCGTAAATTGCGCTATACAAATTTTGTTTAATTAAATCTGGTAAATTCACTGAACTCTTCTTTATATCAATTCCCCACATATAATCTAATGAACTTGGTATATCAACTTTAATTCTAGCTAACTTCCCAAGTTCTTCTTTTCTAGCAAGTCTAAACCATGTTCCACTTACTATTAATCTCTTATTCCTATATATATAAAAACCTTGATTGTTTTTTAGATTATCTTTACCACCAACCTTTTTTATGTCATCAATTGTTAATTTATTAAAATGTGGAAGA
The DNA here is from genome assembly GCA_964634785.1 of uncultured Muribaculaceae bacterium. GTDB lineage: Bacteria > Bacillota_I > Bacilli_A > RF39 > UBA660 > CAG-582. The sequence goes on along the minus strand of CAZWKF010000004.1, from coordinate 1,321 downwards.
ATATAAGGCTGTAGAGTAATTGTTTCATTATCGATAATAAATGATTGTTCTCTCATCACTTGAGTCGCTTTATTGGAAGATAAAAATGGATCTAACGGTTCTATTTCTTTGTTATTAACATAAATTTTAATATTTTTTTCTAAAAATCTATGAAAAACTAATGCCAAATGTTCAATAGTATTAGCCATATAATTGGTTATAGTATTTTCAATATTATTAGTTGAAGATGATATTCTATCAAAATTTTGCAATAACACATAAGTTCCAGAATCAACATTATCAAATAAATTAATCATAGGCAATTTATTAATTTCTTCATTAGAATATTGTATTATAGTCCAACTTCTTTTTGAATAAACTAAATCAATATCCCAAGAGAAGCAAGAAATTTTATTGTTTTTTTTACTAACAACTATTAACTTTCTACATTGAGACAAAGAAGCTGACTTTAATCCTAATCCAAATCTTCCTAAGTCATAATCTGTTCTCTCTTCTATTGGATTTTTGCTTCCATATCGTAAAGCCTCTTCTAATTCACTTTCATTCATTCCACAGCCATTATCAAAAATGATCAATTTTGGATCTATTCCGGGCGTTAGCATTATATCAATTCTTGTTGCATTTGCACTAATGCTATTATCAACTAAATCAGCTATTGCCGTCTCAAAAGAATAACCTATTGATCGCATAGATTCTATTAATTGTGGAGCTGATGGAATACTTTCTTTTTCTATCATAAATAAATACTCCTTATCGACTTAATTATAACAAATAATCGCAATTATAAATAGTCCATATCAGCAAATATTTAATAATCTTTTATATTAAGAAATTATCCCTATACTTATCGAAACTTTCATAAAATTCTTCCAATACTTCATTAGATTTAATATCAGAATTTTTTGAGAATTTCAAATTAGTAAATAATTGTTCTAATAATTTTTTAGTTAAATACTGATTATGTATTAATCTATTTATCTTATTATTTAAATCAAAAAGCATAGTATCAGTATCGTTTATGGCAACACTTCTCTTTATACATTCTCTTATTGCTACGGATTTATTTTTGAAGTTATTTTCTTCCATAAACTTATTTAATAAATATAAATCACGGTCGTTTAACCTAAAACTTTCTATTTTCAGCTTTATCACCTCCGGTTTCTATAAAAACTAAAGAAAAAAAGAACAACAGGATATGAGAAAACACCACGAAAAATCGGGAGCCTTATAAACAAAGGCTTTTTCGCTGTATTTTTTGCACCGCCAACCATTTCGCACTTGCGAAATGTAATACAATTTTGATTTTTAGTATTACAAATTA
>CAZWKF010000003.1:31277-32059 GCA_964634785.1 uncultured Muribaculaceae bacterium | reverse complement strand
AAATAAGGCCATAGAGAGATTTTATTCTTTAAAAAGTGTTTAAGTCAGGATTATATTACATATTTTCTAAAATAAAAAGACTATTAACAAATTTCTTTGTCAACAGCCTGAAATATACCTAGAAGGTAGGTATATTTTATATGAATCAAAAGAAGAAAATATTGTTTTTGTCTGTTCTTTTAATGACCATAGGTTTTGCATCAATATCAACAGTACTCTACTTAAATGGAGAGACTTCTGTAGCAAGTAATACAGGAGACTTTGATGTGTATTTCAGTAAAGCAATCGAAAATGGAGTGGAGAATAATACAATCATTCAAGATAAAACCCATATAGCTTTTACAACAGAACTCACAGGAATAGATGATAAATATGTGTTAGATTATGACGTAACAAATGGAAGTAAACAATATGATGCAAACATAGTGATGAACTGTACAGGAGGAAATGAATACTTAAGAGTAGAAAATAAATTTGATACAAGTAAAGTATTACCAGCAAGAACGACAAGAAGCGGAGTATTAACTTTAACCGTTATAAAAGCTCCTTTAACAGAAATGAGTGTATCTATATCATGTGAAATAAGTGGAAATGCTCAAGAAAGAGATATATCTGGCGCAGATGCAATAGAGAAAGAAAAAGATTATTTAATTATGGCCGTTCCAATCGAAACTTTACTCCTACTAGAACAAGAATACTCTCAGGAGGTGGAAAAAGTATTTTTTATAAAAAAATATGGAGAATATTATAAATATGCTATGGAAATGGAAATGGGTTATGTT
>CAZWKF010000003.1:0-31267 GCA_964634785.1 uncultured Muribaculaceae bacterium | reverse complement strand
TATGCCCAGACATCATGTCAACAGCAAGCGAGTTGGGCAGCGTCGAGGCAGTGCATGCTCTAATGGGCAACAAGAATCAGAAGCATGCCAAAATTTTTTGAAAGTGTATAATGAAAAACAAAAAGAAATTTCTGAATGGAAAGAACAGGTAAAGGGCAAAACTACATTGTGGAGTGCTTTAGTGGAACTAATGATTGCCGAAGGAAAAGAAAAAACAATAGAGAAGATTACCTTTACGACTAGTAAAAAAGTGCCAAGTAATGCTGTGTTTTCTTGGGATGTGTCAAACAGTCAAAATGGAAGTATTATGGCATGGTTACTAGATGAAGATAATAACGACGAATATGAAGCCTATATTGGACAAGATGGTGGTGTAAAGGCAAATCCAGATTCTAGTTTTCTGTTTTATAATCTTGGCGTAAAGGAAATAAAAGGAATAGAAAATCTAGATATAAGCGAAGTGAATTCAACGGCTTACATGTTTAGCTGTACTCGAATTGAAGAACTAGATTTAAGCATGTGGGATACAAGCAATGTTACAAATATGGTAAATATGTTTGGTGGAGATAATAACGACCAGTTTTCGTCACTTGAGCAAATTAATTTGACAGGGTGGAACACAAGTCAAGTTAAAAATATGAGTGGGATGTTCCGTTATTGTAGTCATTTGTCTGAACTTAATTTAAATCATTTTGATACGAGTAATGTAACAAATATGGCAAGAATGTTTGAAAGGTGTACTGCATTAACAATGTTGAATATAAACAATTTTGATACAACTAATGTAACAGACATGAGTTATATGTTTGGAAATTGTGGTGAACTTACAACATTAGATTTAACTCATTTTGATACAAGTAACATAACGAATATGGGTTCTATGTTTGTATATTGTAGTAAACTAAGTACGACAATTACAATACGAGGAACAAAATGTACAGATTATACATATATGTTTTCTCGTGCTGCAACAGAAGAAAATGTCCAAATAACGGTGAATTATTCATCTGACGCAAGTACTTTAGTTGATAATATGATCGCAACTAAATCAGATACATCTAATGTCATAAAAGGAAGTGAGCTAATACTTGAGTAAAATATCACACAAAATGTGTGATTTTTCTTTTAAAGAGAGAAAATAATTGTAAATTATTCTTTTTGTAAACCAAAAGAGTAGAAAAATTTGGGAAAACATTATATAATACAAGAGATTTAGTTAGGTGATGAAAGATGAATTTAAAAGATTTATTTATTGATTTTTTTGTAAGTAAGGGACATAAGCAGATTCCATCTGCTCCTGTAGTACCTGAAAATAATCCTTCCGTTTTATTTAATACCGCAGGAATGCAGCCTTTAATTCCCTTTTTAATGGGACAAACTCACCCTTATGGAAAACGTTTATGTGACTATCAAAAATGTATTCGTACGAATGATATCGATGAAGTAGGGGATACCTATCATCACACATTCTTCGAAATGCTAGGGAATTGGAGCCTAGGCGATTATTTTAAAAAGGAAGCCATTACATGGAGTTATGAATTTCTAACCGAAGTGTTACATATTCCTGTAGAAAAATTAGCGGTTACGGTATTTAAGGGAAATGAATATATCCCTTTTGATGAAGAAGCCTATAACACTTGGAAATCTTTAGGCATTAAAGAGGAACGGATTGCAAAACTTGAAGATAATTTTTGGATAGCAGGAGAAACGGGACCTTGTGGAGGAGATTCTGAGATGTTTTTTTGGCGTAGTGAAGATAAAGTGCCTCAAACGTTTGATCCTGATGATGAACGTTGGGTAGAGATTTGGAACGATGTTTTTATGCAATATGAGAAAAAGGCAGATGGAACTGTTGTGGAACTACCATTTAAAAATGTCGATACGGGAATGGGTGTTGAAAGAACTGTTGCCATTTTAGAGGGGAAAACAGATAACTATGCTTCAAGTATTTGGATTCCTGTAATTGAGAAGATTGAAGAACTCACTGGATTACCTTATAAAGAAAATGAAAGAAGCATGCGTATTATTGCCGATCATATGAGAACGGCAGTATTCATCAGTGCTGACCCAGCAGGTATTAAACCAAGCAATACCGACCAAGGATACATTTTAAGACGTTTAATTCGTCGTGTCATTCGTCATGCTAAGAGTTTAAATATCGATATCAATTCCTCTTGGGAAAGGGAAATTGCCGAAGTTATATTAGGATTATATGAAGATTATTATGTGGAACTAAAGGACAATCGCGAAGTGGTATTAGAAGTGCTTACAAATGAAAAAATCAAATTCAATCGTACTTTAGAAAAGGGCTTGCGTGAATTTGAAAAGCTTGTTTCTAGATTAGAAAACAATCATTTAGATAAGGATTTGGCCTTTAAGTTATATGATACTTATGGATTTCCTATTGAATTAACGGAAGAACTTGCCAAAGAAAAAGGAATTACGGTAGATATAGAGGGATTCAAAGAAAAATTTAAAGCTCATCAAGAATTATCGAGAACAGCATCAAGTGGAAAATTTAAAGGTGGACTTGCAGGAAATTCTGAAGTGGAGACGAAATACCATACGGCAACGCATCTTTTAAATGCAGCCTTAAAGATCATTGTTGGTCCAGATGTCCATCAAAGAGGATCGAACATTACGGAAGAGAGAATGCGTTTTGACTTTTCTTGTGATCATAAACTTAGTGATGAAGAAAAGATGAAAACAGAGAACTTAGTCAATGAATGGATTCAAGCATCCCTTCCTGTTTCTATAGAAGAGATGGATAAAATGGAAGCCATTCGATCAGGTGCTGAATGTGAATTTGTCGAGAAATATCCTGATCGTGTAACAGTTTATACGATTGGAGATAATGTATCAAAGGAAATATGCGGAGGACCTCATGTAAAGAACACGAGTGAATTAGGTCACTTTAAAATCAAAAAAGAAGAGGCGAGTTCAGCTGGTGTAAGAAGAATAAAGGCGGTTTTGGAGGATACAAATGAAGAAAAGTAAAATGACGAATAAAGGATCTAAATTTATAAATGAGTTTAAGACCTTTATCTTAAGAGGAAATGTCTTAGATTTAGCTGTAGGTGTTTTAATTGGTGCTGCCTTTCAAGGACTTGTCACTTCATTAACGAATAACATCATTTCGCCTATTTTAGGGTGTTTAACAGAAGTTAATTTTAACCAATATGCGTTAAAGATTGGCAATCTTAATTTAACTTATGGGGCCTTTATTACAGACGTCATCAATTTCCTTATTATGGCCTTTGTCATCTTCTTGATTGTTAAATTTATGAACTTTTTAGAAAATTTAGGAAAGAAACAAGAAGAGGAAGAAAAGCCTAAGAAACCTATAAAGACAGATGAAACTAAATTATTAGAAGAGATAAGGGATTTGCTTAAGGAGAAAAAATAGCAATGGAATATAAGGACTGTAAAAAGATTTACCAAGGGATCAGTTGGTATGGAAATTCTTCTCTTATAATAACTTTGGCAAGTATAGCATCTCGTTATCCTATGTTTACAAAAGTATCTTTTTTAAACCTTTCCTTACTTTCTTTCATTCTTTTCATTTATAATCGTTTTTTTGATATGACGAATTGTACGGAATATAAAGAGTTAAATGAAATCTATAAAGAAATCCAGAAAGACATATTGTTAAATAAAGATACACTTGAAATAAAACGTGTTGCGGAAATCTATGCATACTTCCTTTTCCTTTTAAGAGAGGGATACTTATCTTATGATTTGAATTATAGAACTACAGGCTTAGAAGTTTTCTTTGATGAAGACGCAATTGCTTTGGCCCGTTGTCTTAATAATCATGGTTGTTGTCGGCATAAAGCACCTTTTTTAAAAGAAATGTACGTTCAATCAAATATTGAATCAACGACCTTTATTGTACATCCTGAGAATTGTAAAGAGTTTCATGTTATTACTGTTGCAAATGAAGATGGCGTAACTTATTTGTTAGATCCTGAATGGGAAGATGTCTTTTATAAAGGAGAAGACAATCGTTACCATTCTGAATGTATTTGTTTTCGACATTATCTAAAAACAGATTTGAAGGCTTTATCGTATTATAAGCCTATGTCGATGGGAGAGGGAGATGCTTTCCTTAGGAGTATGTCTGAAACTTATAAAAAAATGATGGCAAATCGAGATATATTTAAAAAATTTCATCGGGAGAATAAAGAAAAACTAGAAGAAGCCGAAAGAATTTATCAGAAGTTATTAAAGAACAATTAGTTTATATTGGGGGAATAGAAGTGGAGTGTTCTGTATCTAAAGAAATTGATTATTTAAATGTACTTAAAGAGGAAGTAATGGCGGAATATATGAAATTTCAAAAAGGTTTTCATGTTGATTCGCCTAGAAAATGTTTTTCACTTGTCTCTTATCTTTTAAAGAATGGCTATTTTGATTATGAAAAATGTTCAAAGAGACGAGAGGAATTTGACAGTGACAATCAATTTTTTTGCTTAAGTGCACTTGTGTTAAATAATCATGGTTACTGTCGTCATAAAGCACCATTTCTTACAGAGATTCTTATAAAATCAGGGTATTCAGCAGCTTGTATGACGGGGTACTTATCTTCATGTAAGAGTAAAAAGATGTTTGATCCAGAAGATTTAAAAAATTATTTAAACTTTATGAAATATGATGAAGAAAAAAGGGAAAATATTTATAAATTTCTTTCACGTTTTGATAAAAAAGCAATTGGTTCTTCATTTCCTTTGGACTTTATTTGGTATCTTCTTTTTGGAAATCATATAATAACTGTTTCAGCAAAGGAGGAAATCACGTATTATTTAGACTTAGAAAATGACTTCATCTTAGAATCAAATATTGATGGACTTTCAGGACCTTATGGTGTTACTTTTTCGCCAAATAAATTTATGACAAATGGAATGAAGAAAGTCTATTATCCAAATGGTGCTTCAGTAGAAGAACTTACTCAATATGATACTGAAGCCCTGATTGTCTCTAATTTAGAACATCATTTTAATCAACTGGGTTTATACAGAAGGAAAGAAGAATTTATTCAGTTTCATGAGGAAATTCAGCCTCATCTAATGGAAGCTGAAAAAGTAATGAAACAGATATTTAAATCGTAAGGACATCGCTTGTCCTTTTTTGCATTTTTTATGGATTTATGGTAGAATACATTCCTTGAAAAGAGGGGGATTATGGGAAGTGTGGTTGATACTGCCCGCATTAGGGAAATCGTAGAAGAAAAAGAAGCCCATCTTACGGAAGAAGAAATCTACTTAAATGGAGTAAAAGAAGAGATTATTTCTGAATTTTTAAAATTGGCAGAGACAATTGACTATACTTCACCACTTGCCTTATTTTCTTTATTTCATTATTTGATGAAAAATGGGTATTTTCATTATCGATTATCGAAAGAAAATAGGTATTTAATAGAAGACAACAGCTGTCTTTTAAGCGTTGGAGCTTTTAATAATCATGGGGCTTGTCGTCATAAAAATGCATTATTTGCAGAAATTTTAAAGAAATATTATGAAGAAGTTGCCGTTTATATTGGGGCTTATGAACGAAAAAATGAGGAGCTCATCCCACATATGATTACTTTATTAAAAAGACATGGTATTATGTACTATTTCGATTGTGAAAGAGGTTGTTGTTTAGAATACCTAAATGGAGAATTAAAAGGAGCAATGGGAATAAATTTTATTGGAAGTACAAAAGAAGACTTAATCACTTTCTCAAATTATCTAATTGGTCTTGAACCCCTTTCTCTGGAGGAAAGTGGATCTTTGGAGAAAATAAACTGTGTACTTCAAAGTTACCGTAAAGAACTTCAAAACTATGAAGAGTATATAAAAATGTTTTATGAAAAAAGCCAAGGTTTATTAGAAACCTTAGAAAAAACATACAAAAAAGCAGCTTAAAAAAGGACTTCAATAATGGTCCTTTTTTTGTTATACTTATACTAGTAGGTGATTGTCATGAATATGCAGGATATTATTATAAGAAAAAAGAATAAAGGTAGTTTATCTTATGATGAAATTAAGTTTGCTTTTCTAGGTTATTTAAATGGCAATATTCCTGATTATCAGATGAGTGCTCTTTTAATGGCGATTACGATCAATGGCATGAATATGTCAGAAACGCTTTCCTTAACGGATATATTCATTAAAAGTGGTGATACTTATGAATGGAGTAATGAGGGAGAAGATATCGTCGATAAGCATTCGACTGGTGGCGTAGGAGACACAACGACGTTAGTCGTGGGGCCATTAATTGCAAGCCTTGGACTCCATATGGCAAAAATGAGTGGAAGAGGCCTTGGTTATACGGGAGGAACGATCGATAAATTGGAAAGTATTCCCGGATTTAATGTTGAGATAAGCGAAGATGCCTTTTTTGAACAAGTGAGTTCCCTAGGATTTGCTATTTCCTCACAAAAAGAGAATTTGGTGCCTTTAGATATGGTTATTTATACTCTTCGTGATGTCACAGGAACAACGGAATCAATTCCTTTGATTGCCTCAAGTATTATGTCTAAAAAAATTGCTGCAGGTGCTAAAAATATTCTAATCGATATTAAACTTGGCAGTGGAGCTTTGATTAAAACAGAGGAAGATGCGAATACCTTAAGTAAATGGTTGATTGCTATAGGAGATGCCTATAAACGCAATGTAAAAACAATTATTAGTGATATGAACACGCCACTTTCAAGAGCTGTAGGAAATGCTTTAGAAGTTGCTGAGGCGATTAATGTATTGCATGGAGAAGATTGTGCTTTATACCGAGAATCGATTGAAATCGCTGCCAGTCTTCTTTCCATGGCAAAGGAAATGCCTATAGAAGAAGCAAGAAAGAAAACAATTGCCAAAATAGAAGATGGAAGTGCCCTAAAGTGTTTCTATGAATTTGTCGCAAGACAAGGTGGAGATTTAGGAAAACTTCACATTTCGGATAAAACTATTGTCGTGAAGGCAAAATATGATGGCACAATTGAGTCGATAGACGCTTTAGGTGCTGCTAAACTCGCCGCAAAGTTAGGTGCATCAAAACTCACTTTGGAAGATAAGATTGACTATAGTGTAGGTCTATTTCTCCATGTAAAAGTAGGAGATATGGTAAAAAGGGGAGATTTACTTGTTACTCTTTATGTAGGTAAAACTATTCCTGAGTTTACAAATGCTGATTTCACCTTCATAAATATTGTCTAGAGTATGAAAAAATATGTTATAATATAAGAATAGGAAAAGAGGTTGGTTAATGTGTTTGGAAAAATTAAAAATATCGATGGTGTTACAGCCAGTGTAGAACTCATCAAAGAGAATATGGCGGTTCCCAATTTGATGAATATGCACGTTATCTTTGAAAGAGGAGAAGACCGTCTTTTAGGAGAGGTAAAAAAGGTCGATAATGAAGTGGTGTATATCGATTATATGGGACAATTTGAAGGAACTCGTTTTATTGCTGGTACCATCAAAAAGCCTACACTTGATAGTAGAGTTCGTGTTATTAATGATGAAGAATTAAAAATTCTTTTAGGGGATGACAAACCGGGAAGTATGTATATGGGTGTATCAGCTGTCTATCCAGATAAAAAGGTTTATGTCGATATTAATGATTTATTTTCTCAACATCTATCCATTCTTGGAAATACAGGCTCTGGTAAATCATGTACAGTAGCACGTGTGATTCAAAACATCTTTTTAAATAAAAATTTCCTATCTTTTAATGCCAATCTCTTTATCTTTGATGCTTATGGAGAGTATAAAAGTGCCTTAAAAGTATTAAACCAATTTAATCCTAATTACCAGTATAAATTCATCACCTCAAATCCTCAAGATGACACCGATGTTTTATTAAAAATTCCCGTGTTTCTTTTAACCATTGATGATATTTGTTTACTTTTACAGGCAGATAATCACCATCAATATACGATAATTGAAAGAATGTTAAAACTTGCAAAGTTATTTTCTAAAGATGATGAAGAGACACGTAAGCTTAAGAATCATTTAATTGCAAAAGCCATTATGTCCGTCTTGTTCTCCAATCAAAATGCAGCGGGAAAGAAAAATGATATCTTTACCATTATTACAGATTGTTCTACTCCTGAATTTAATGTCGATACGGATATTCAAGGGATTGGGTATACTCGTAAGTTTTCTGAATGTTTTGGAATAGACCGCAATGGCGAGTTTGGAGAATCTGTTCTTATAAATGAATATCTACTTAAGTTTATCGATGATGAATTAGAACAGAAAATGGAAGTACCGAAAACTGCTTTTTATACTTTGAATGATTTAGAAAGAGCTCTTTCATTCACCCTTATTGGAGATGGTTTCTTAAATAATCGAATTATGCAAGATAATGCTGTCATCATGCAAGTGCGTCTACATGCTCTCAATAATTCTGGAAATCGCAAGTTCTTTGATATTCCAAGTTATATTACCCTTGAAAATTATATTTCCTCTTTGATTGTATTCAATAATAAGAGAAGTCAAATTGTCAATATTAATTTGGAAGATGTCGATGACAATCTAGCAAAGACTATGGTCAAGATTTTCTCAAAGATGATTTTTGATTTTGCTAAATCAAGGAAAGAACGAGCTGCTATTCCTTTCCATCTTTTCATAGAAGAAGCACACCGTTATGTCGTAAAAGATAATGATCAATTCTTACTGGGATATAATATCTTTGAACGTATTGCTAAAGAGGGACGTAAATATGGCGTAATGCTTGATTTAATTAGTCAAAGACCTGTTGAGATATCAGAAACTGTTGTGGCTCAGATGAGCAACTTCTGTATCTTAAAAATGACACATCCTAGAGACTTAGACTATATTAATAAGATGCTTCCAAATATTTCAGGTGATATCATTGAAAAATTGACGAGTTTGCAAAGTGGAACAATGGTTGCCTTTGGCTCAGCCTTTAAGATTCCTCTCATTATTAAAATGGATATGCCAAATCCAGCACCATATTCATCTAACTGTAATGTTGTAGAACGTTGGAAAGCTTAATACCTATGGGTGTTTTTTTCTTGCATTGAAAAGGTATTTTCTTTATAATAGGTATGCAAGTGAGGAAGTGAAAAAAATGAGTAAAAGTGATTATGATTGGTTTATAAAAGCTGGGAAAAATTATATTAAAGAAGAGATGAATGAGGAATGGATTAATCTTATTCAAGAATACGAGAAAGATCCCGATTATCTCCATGAACTATTAAAGTATCTTATTCCTTTAGCTGATCAAGGGGAAGCGATGATTTCCCTTGTTGCTCGTGATTTTTATAAAGAACATTTATCGATAAAAAATATTGAAGTGGAAGAAGGAAAGTTCCCTATTGAAATGGCTTATCAAATTGCCCGTTTTACAAAACAAGGAGAAAAGTTCTTAGAGCATCTCTTGTCTTTGTTAGGGGAAAATCATGCCTTCCGTAATGAACTCGCCTTTAAAAGAGATGAAATAAAGGACCGCAATGAACTTTTAAATAGGGGATATTCCCTAAATGAAGCAGAAAAGATGGCCTCATTTTCTACGGGACATATCGTAGAAAGAGCGTCTTTAGATCATCCTCTTATTCGCGATAAAGACGGTTATTTCTCTGGTATTTCTGAAAAGTCAAAACTCATTATAGGAAGAGAATTTTTTCGTCACTCGAAGGATGGAATTGAACAGCTATGTATAGTCTTTGAAATTGATCCTAATGAGGAGAAAAGTCGTTTTTATGCGAGTAGACAATATGGCATAGGTTATTTGGATTGTGGCTATCAACTAGGAGTAGAGGAAAACAGTATTCCCATTTATAAGAAAAGTCCTTTTTACTTTATGGAATCTGCTAGAGGATTAGAGCAAGTTATTGACATTTATCAAAGTGTTTTAAAATTATGGGAAATTGTACCTGTTTATTTACTAGAAGAGGCTTTAAATGCTTTTCATGCATGCCATACTTATGAAGAATTTGTAGGAAAGTGTGGTGGGAAAACAGCGAAGGAATTGCTAAAGAAAATATAATTTTTGAAAGTATTGGTGATACAATTGAAAGAAGAAAAAGAGATTGGCAAAACAATTATAAAAACGTATCGTAAAAGCATATGGAAAAAGACGATTAAGGCCATTGATGAATATGAACTCATTAGTGAAGGAGATCATATTGCTGTTTGTATCAGTGGAGGAAAGGATTCTTTTCTTTTAGCTTGTGTATTAAGAGAGATTGAAAGACATTATAAATTGAAATTTAAACTTTCTTATATTTGTATGAATCCAGGTTATAAAGAAGAGCACTTGATGAAGATAAAAGAAAATGCAAATCGTTTGCATTTGCCTTTACAGATTTTTGACGTGCCTATTTTTGAAAGTGTAGAAGGCGAAAAGAATCCATGTTATGTCTGTGCAAGAAAAAGAAGAGGGACTCTTTATCATAAGGCACAGGAACTTGGGTGTAATAAAATTGCCTTAGGACATCACTTTGACGATGTCATTGAAACGATAATGCTCAATATGCTTTATGCAGGACAGTATGGATCAATGCTTCCTAAACTTAAAAGTGACCATTATGAGGGAATGACGCTTATTCGCCCTCTTTATTTAGTAAGAGAACGCGATATAAAAAGATGGATGGTCTATAACGAACTTGAATTTATCGATTGCGCTTGCAAAGTGACAAAGAAAAAAATAGATAGTAAAAGAAGAGAAATGAAAGAACTCATTCAAAAATTAAAGGATACTTATGAAGACGTCGATAAGAATATCTTTGCTTCAAGTCGAAATGTCAATTTAAATACCATATTAGAGTATTATGATGGAGAGGAAAGAACAAACTTCTTAGATCGCTTTTAATGTCAAATCAGAGGGAAAGTATTTACTCTTAAAGTGAATTATGTTATAGTTAAATTACCTAAGAGAGGTTTAACTTATAAAACCGACGAATTGTGATATACGGGAATCTAATTGGCTTGTGGTGTTGAAGACCTTGTCATAGACGTAGGGATCCTAAAACGAGCCATGTGATGCCCACCTCGTGCGAGCGGGCTTTATCACGCGACTTCTCTTAGGCCTTTTTTTATTGAAAGAAAGAGGGAAGTATATGTTTGAAAGAATGATTGATTTAATAGGAAAAGAAGCTTTTTTAAAAATTCAAGAGAAGAAAGTGTTGCTTATTGGGTTAGGTGGAGTAGGTTCTTATGCTCTTGAGGCTTTAGTGCGAAATGGTTTTTCTCATGTGACCGTTGTCGATTATGATACTATTGAATTATCCAATTTAAATCGTCAATTGATAACAGATTCACGTAATATTGGACATTCAAAGGTGATTGAAGGGATTCTGAGAGCAAAGAGAATCAATCCAGATATGGAAATTGATGGCCTTGAAAGAAAAGTATCAAAGGAAAATATAGAAGATATTTTAAAGTTAAACTTTGATTATGTAATAGATGCTTGTGATGATCTTGAACTTAAGTTTCATTTGATAGAAAAATCCTTACATTATTCTTATAAATTAATCTCTTGCATGGGAACAGCTAAGAAGATGGATCCTACGAAACTAGAAATAACAACACTTGATAAAACAAGGAATGATCCCCTTGCTCGAATATTAAGAAAAAAAGTAAGAGATGCTCATATAAATAAAAGAATTCATGTCATTTCTTCAACAGAAGTTCCTTTGACAGTAGCTGCTCTTGGAAGTAATAACTTAGTCCCGAGTGTAGCTGGACTTTTGACAGTGTCTTACATTATACAAGATCTTTTGAAAAATGATTGACTTGCCTGACTGTTTTTTCTATAATAACTAAATAAGGAGCGATAATGATGCATCTATTAAAAAAGAAGGTCTATACAGAACTTGGAGAAAAAGTCATAGAAGACTATTATAAAAGAAAATATAGCATTGATACTCTTTTATATGAGTTGAGCAAATATCCTATTCCTGATGATAAAGGTTTCTCTATTCAATTAGAGATAAGTCTAGAAGAAATGGAACTTTTAAGTGATGAAGATAAATGCAATATAGCACAAGCTTATTTATCTTTGCTATCATTAGATGAAGTGTGTGATAAAGAAATGGTAGAGGAAATATTGGTGCGTAAGCAAAGGTTCATAGAATATTTAGAGATGATTCGTTTTGGTGCTTCAATTGAGTGGGTTCAACAATTAGCGGGAGAAGAGAGAATTGCATTAGAAGAAGATATTAAAAGATTTGTTATGTTAAATCCTGAGAATGCTGAGTTATTAAAAATAGAAGAAAATCATTCTGAAGGAAAAAAGTATCTTGAATTGAGATAAAGGAGTAAGTTATGAAATTAGAACATTTAAAAAGAGCACAAAAATTACATTTAACGGATAAAAAACTCTTGCAGGAATTAGGTGAGCAAGATGATAAGACTATTGAAATATATTTGGACTTATTAACTTATTTTCCTGTTGAAAAAAATATTGATGAAGTAATGGCAGTGGCACTTCATTGGCTAATAAACCAAGTAACCCCTCATAAAATAGAGAAATTAACTATTTTACGAGATATCTTGGGGTGCTACTTTCCTCATAATAAATATGAGATAAGAACTATTTTGTACCATTTTATTGATCCTATGATTAGAGTAGAAAACTTTATTATAAAATATAAAGAAGATCTGATTACTCTTTGTAAAAAAGAAGGTTTTATAGAAAATATCTTAAATAATGCGAGCTATATAGATGACATAACGAATGCTTTAGATTCTAATGATTTACATAGAAGAAATATTGCGTTAGATGCCCACTTAATTGCAAAAGGGGATAGAATTCATCAATTAGCTTTTGACTATTATGAAAGCTTAGAAAAAATTGCTAAGGACTCATGGTCTGATGAAAAATTGGAAGATGTTCTCACTTTTGCTGAAAGAATTTCGAGAAATTATACGATGATTACTGCGAATAACGTTACAGACAACAGTTACTATTATATTATAAAACACTATCAAAAAGAATTTATGGATGATGCTTGCTTTAATAAAATATTAAGCAATCGAGAAGTTCTTACTAATCGTAATTCGAGAGAGTTATTAAGCCTTGCTAAATATTATGCTAAATATAAAACGGATCATATGGAAAGAGTGATGTTTATCTTAACAAATCCAGTACTTTTAGGATTAAAAATATATTATCAGCATTATTTATTTACACGTTATTGCGGAATGAAGCATCATGAATTTAATGCATACATGGATTTAATTGCTTTCATTCTTGATGAGTTTAAACAGCTTGACCCTGAGAATTTGGAAAATATATTAGATTATACCCTTATACATTTCGAAGATCCTTTGACTATAAGTACTTTACTTCAATATGGATGGTCAGTAGAGGCTTTAGAGCAATACTTAGAAGAAAATCATATAGATTCATTTGATTTTGATGATGAAATAAAAATATATCATTATAGCAGTAAAAAATAGTTTCAAAAGTGAAACTATTTTTTCATGAGAAAGTCTGCTAATTTGTCAGGATCATCATCATTCATAACAATATTATAAATAAGGTCAATAACGGGCATCTTAATCTTTTTTCGCCTAAGTAGGGTATAAATACTCTTGAGGGTATAAAAGCCTTCTACAGTCGTGTTTTCTAGATAATTTTTAGCTTCTTTAAAATCTTTTTTCCCAAGAAGTACTCCATAACTGTAATTACGTGATTTTGTACTGGTAGCTGTTAATAGAAGATCACCAACACCAGCAAATGAAAGAATAGTCTTCTTATTTCCACCTAGACCATCAATTAATTCCTTCATATCATGTAGAGATTCTGTAATAAGAAAGCTTCTTGTTGACTCAGAGTAGCCAAGGCCCTCTAAAATACCAGCGGCAACAGCAATGACATTTTTAATAGAACCACATAATTCGACACCAATTAAGTCTTTTGATTCACGAAGCTTAATATTTGTTCCCTTATAAGCTTTTAACGCCATATTTAGGGTATCACGTGATTTCGTGGCAATAGAAAGTCCAATAGGCTCTAAGTTGGCAATATCAATGGCAAAAGAAGGCCCTGATATAACAGCCAATCGTTTTGTTTCGATAAAACTTAAAAAGACTTCATGGACAAATCGACAAGATTCTTGCTCAATTCCTTTAGAACCAATGATAAAGTGCATCTTATCATTGATATAAGGCATCATTTCCTTACAGACACTACCAACATATTTAGCAGCACTCATGATAAATACCAATTCCGCATTCTTTAAAGCTTCCTCATAAGAAGCAGTAAAAGTAACACTTTTAGGAATCTCTTTTCCACCTAAAGCTTCAAAAGACTTTCGATTGACTTCTAATTTTTCTTTTGTCTCTTTCGATTCACTCCACATGATTATTTTGTTTTTCTTATTAAGTGATAGTGCCATAGCTGTGGATAAGCCATAGACACCCGTTCCAATAATTGTTATATTCATTGATTTTTCATCTCCTCATTAATGGCTACTAAATTCGTTTCATAACGGTTTGGTGCCGGTTCATAGTATTTTTTATTTTTTAAGTTATCTGGTAAATATTGTTGCTTCACCCAATGCTTTGGATAGTTGTGGGGATATTTATAGAGTGGGGAAGAAGTCTTAATCCAAGCAGGGACTTCACCCCCTTCACCAGATTCAATGTCTTCAATAGCAGCATCTAATGCAGTATGAGCTGAATTAGACTTCGGTGATAAAGCCAGTTCCGTAACGACAACCGATAAGGGAATTCGCGCTTCCGGAAGCCCAAGCATTTCCGATGCCTCGATGGCCGCTCGTACTTTAGGTCCCATTCCCGGATTTGCAAGACCAATATCTTCATAAGCGATGACATTCATTCTTCTATAAATAATATCTAAATCCCCAATGACGATAAGACGACCTAAATAGTAAAGAGCAGCATGGACATCAGAACCACGAATACTCTTTTGAAAAGCACTGATTAAATCATAGTGTCCAGAATCGTTTTTATCGCCATAGACGATTGGTTTTGCATTGATCTTTTTTATAACGTCGACGGTAACATGAAAATCCTTTGTTGAATAGTAGGCCATCTCTAAGAGATTTAAAGCATTTCTAAAATCTCCTGAAGAAAGAGAGGCAATGCTTTCCAACGCTTTCTTATCAAGTTTGATATGAGGAAGGTGTTTACTTGCCTTTTTAATTCCTTCTTCTATCTCCTCTTTTGATAGATTGTGTAATTCAAAAATTTGGCATCTACTGCGGATTGCAGGATTGATTTTATAGTAAGGATTTGATGTTGTAAGACCAATAAGAATAATTAATCCATTTTCGATATAGGGAAGTAACAAATCTTGTTTATCTTTATTCATACGGTGAATTTCATCGATGATTAAGACTAATTCTCCATACATTTTGGCCTCTTCAATCACGATATCAAAGTCACTCTTATTATTGATGACAGCATTAAGCATGCGAAATTTACATCCAAGTTCCCCTACAATAGCATGGGCGATACTTGTTTTTCCTATTCCGGGGTTTCCAAAGAGTATCATACTAAAAAGCTTTTTATTGGCCACCAGATTAGAAAGAATTTGATTCTCTCCAATTAAATGTTTTTGGCCAATGACATCATTTAAACATTTGGGACGTAATTTATCTGCAAGTAATTCCAAAAGCATCACCTTCTAAAAGCATTATACCATGAGTTTTTAAAAAGAGGAATATTGAATGCCTTCTTAATGCTATGTTATAATATTTATAAGGATGTGGTCCGATGAATGATAAGTATATTGCTGAATTTTTATCCTATTTAGAGCTTGATTTAAATTATTCTGATAATACCATTGCCTCTTATGGAAATGATTTGGATAAGCTTGTAAAGTACTATCCAAAGAAGAATTTATTGCACCTTTCCATAAAGGAAATTGAAGCTTATATTCATACCCTTGAAGGACTTGCTCCATCATCTATTTCACATACGATTTCGACGATGAAATCTTTTTATAAATATTATCTTCGTATAGGAAGTATCTCTTATAATCCTTGTGAAGCAATAAAAATGCCAAAATTGGGAACACATCTTCCGATCTATCTAACAGAAGAGGAAGTCAATTTGCTTTTAGATATTGAAATCCTTACCCCCTTTGATGCACGAAATAAGGCAATACTTGAACTCATGTATGCAACAGGTCTACGTATTAGTGAAGTGATTTCCCTAGAGTTTAAAAATATTGATGCCGAAGAAGCAATTGTACGGGTAATGGGGAAGGGGAGTAAGGAAAGAATTGTTCCCATTTATCAAAGCGCTTTAGATTGCCTAACGACTTATTTAGAAGAATATCGTCCTCTTTTAATTAAGAAAACAGTAAATAACTATCTTTTCTTAAATAATCATGGAGGAATGATGACGAGACAGGGTGTCTTCAAAATGATTAAGGCAGAATGCTTAAAAAAAGGAATCAAGAAAAATATAAGTCCCCATACACTTCGACATACCTTTGCGACGCACTTACTTGAAAATGGGGCCGATTTACGTATCATTCAGGAATTACTTGGACATTCAGATATTTCCACTACCAATATCTATACACACGTAACCAATCAGAAACTAAAACATGACTATGAGGAGTATTTTCCACGCAAATAAAAAGCAGATAAATTGAATCATTATCTGCTCTTTTGTTATTCTTCGTCTGAAGACTTGTTTGTTTTAGAACGATTTGTTCTGCTGTTTGAACAATTTGAACTATTATTTGTTCTGTTTGTCTTATTAGCGTTCGCTCTTTTTGTTTTATTTGTTTTCATATTCTTACCTCCCTTTTTATTATGGGCAATTATTGAATTAATATGATAAATATGCTATATTTATTTAAGAAAATAGGTGGCATATGAAAAAAGGTAAGCAACTTCTTCCCCTTTTAATTCTTTTTATTATTGGTTTATACGCTTTGAATTTTATAAATCCCAGTTATTCTTATGGATTAAAGATGCAAGTGAGTGGATCTAAAGGAAGTCGTATTTTAACTTTAAAAGATGCCGATACGGGGAATACAATTTCTTATAAGGATGCGGTTTCTAAATATGGAATAACGCATTATCTTGAGCTTGATGGAGGATACTTTTACGAGGGAAGGGAAGTGAACTATCGAACCTTTCAAAAAGGTCTTTCGAGTGAAGAAGCCGATAAACGTGCCAAAGACTATGGAAGTTCGGCATTTCGTGTACATACAACGGAAGAATTTAAAAAGGCCTTTGATTCTATTTATCAAAATTATCGAATCGGGGAATTTTACTTCTGTTTCTCTCCCTATGAAAATATTGACTTTGATGAAGTCGAAAACTATTATATGCAAAATTATGGGTTGATGTCTCCTTATCAAGACTATTATCCTTATAAAATAAAGGGAAAGCTAGAACCTACAAGATTTTCTATTGGGCTTAAAAATGATAAGAATAAGGGTGAATACAAGCTTGATACCTTTCATATTCGCATTACGGGAAATGAATTAGCTGTTGTCGAGAACTTTATTGGTAAAATACTCCCTTTAATGCAAGGAGATGGCAGTGATTACCAAAAAATATTAGCAGCCTATATATATATTACGAAAACAACCACCTATTTAACCGATAATGGCTTTTACAATGATTTGCTCGCTAGCAACACCTCGATTTATGATGTATTTATCAATAGAAAGAGTGTCTGTATTGGCTATTCCATTGCCTTTTCCTATTTAATGGATAAAATGGGAATTGAATCTTATATTGTTGATGATTTGCAATCAGTGGATGTAAATAAGCAACTTTATTATTCAAGTCATACTTATAATATTGTAAAACTTGAAGGAAAGTTCTATCGTATTGATCTGACGAGAAATCAGTTTTTAAAAGGGATGTCCAAATTGTATGACAATAAGCTTCCGCTTTCAAGCAAAGACTATCAAACCAACAAGAGTAAGACTTATGCTTTTGACTATCAAAAAATCAATGGGTATTTAGAAGCTTCTAAGCGTATGAAAACGACAACAACGGCAAAACAGCGTCTTACGACAACAAAGTCTTCTTTATATTCAGGTAATCAAAAACCAATGACATCTACTAAAGAATTGACAAGTACGAAAACGGTAACAAGCGCTTATACAAATAGTACCACTAGAAAAACAAGTCAAAGTGGAGCAAGTGTGATAACCACAAATACAACCTCAACGAACACCATTTCATCTACTAAAGAATCGACAACAGAGAAGATAGGGGAAATCGCGAAAGAAGAGAAAAAAGAAAAGAATTGTAACATCTATCTTTTTTCCGCATTGGGCATTGTTATACTTCTTTATCTCCTATATAGATGGAAGAGAACACATTAATCTTTTTCCCTTTGTGAAACTTTACAGAATAGGGAAAGTATGTTAGAATACCCTCTTGGAAATGAGGGGATTTTAGTGCGTTTAACAAAAAGACATCAAATTGAGGAAGAAGAGGAATCAAAGCCACTTTTGAAGATCCATAGCGGAATAGCAAAGGCGTTATGTTTAGGACTTGTTCTTGCTTTATCAAGTACATCTGCTTTAGCTAGTGCTACTAAAAAGACGAATGACTCTGATAAAGAGAATGAATCTTCTATTGAAGCATTTTCTAATGAAGATATAAGCGGTGATGATGTGATCGAAATTGAAAATGAAGATATAGAAAATTGGAGTTTTTCTCCTTCCACCTTAAAGTATATGGAAGTAGAAACTGATCATTGTAATGTGGCATTAGAGATTCAAAATTTATTGGACAAATACCAAATTTCTAATCAAGAGTTAATTGAAGTGGTAACAAGTGTTCCTGAATATAATTTAGCTTTACAAAATATTCTCTATTTTCATCCGGAAATTACATCAGGTAGATTAATGGCCATTTTAGAAGGGGAAAATAGTGCTTTAAGAGATGATCTTTTTATAGGAGACTCAAGATTATCTGGAATGCTTATTTGTGGCGTATTAGAGGAAGAAAATTCTATTTATGGAGTAGGATACGGCTATAATTGGTTTATAGGGAATGGGGCATTCCCTGCAAATAAGACGAATGCTTTAAATGGAGCAATTGAAGCTTCAAAAGAGAAGATGCGCGAAAATAAACCTTATAATATTGTGATTTGGCTAGGTGTTAATGATTATACGCATGTGGATGCCAACGTATATTTTAATAAATATGTGGAACTTGCTCGAAATGAATGGTCTAATCAAAATATTTATATTGTCTCAGTAGGACCAGTAAAAGACAGTAGAGCTTCTTCTGTAGATAATAGGGGGATAGAAAACTATAATCGCATGCTAGAAGAACTTATCGCCCATTCCTCTTTAAATAATTTACATTATATTGATTTACATTTAGATGAAAGTTCTATTCAGAAATATGATGGTTCTGGTTTACATTATGGAAATGAGGATTATCAAAACATTTATAATGAGATAAGACAGAATATAACGGAGAATGAAAATGCTGTTGTTGATGAGATTCTAAATATTTTCTATAGTGCCTTGATTTCTTATGATACGGCTTACAGTGAGAGTGTAACAAAAGAAATGATTTATAAAGGGAAAAAGAATTAATTTTTTCCCTTCTTTTTTTTCTTTTTTATCATAAGATGTATCATGAAAACAATATTAATACCTCTTATTATTAGTACAATAGCGGGATTCGGAACTATTTTAGGATCCTTCCTTGCCTTTGTTCCCGGCATAAATAAAAAGACTTCTATGAGTCTTATTCTTGCCTTTTCAGGATCGATCATGATCCTCATTTCTATTCTTGATTTATTACCTTCAAGTGTTTTTACTGTTTTAAACCATTATACTCCATTAAGAGCACTTCTTCTTATTTTTTTCTCTTTCTTTTTAGGTGTGTTTCTTATTCATTTAATTGATAGGAAAATAAAAGGGGAGAGTAGTCTTTATAAAATTGGCATTCTTTCTCTTTTTAGTCTTATGCTTCATAATTTTCCTGAAGGAATTGCCACCTTTATGAGTTCTCTTTATAATCCCGCATTGGGTATAAAACTAAGTATTGCGATTATGTTTCATAATATCCCTGAGGGAATTTGTATTGCTGTTCCTCTAAGTGAATCAACTAAGTCGAAAAAAAGGGGAGTAGGGGCAGCTTTTTTTTCAAGTCTAGCTGAACCTTTAGGTGCCCTTACCGCCTATATCTTTTTAAAAAATTATATCAACGATATTACCATTAGTGTTATTCTTATCTTTGTAGCAGGAATTATGATTACTTTAAGTATCAATACCATCTATAAAGAATCTTTAAAATTGGACTGCAAAAAGTCATTTGTAGTTGGAGTATTACTTTCTGTTATCTATATTATCGTTACTTTGACCATCTAATCGGGAATTTAGAAAATTCGTAATTCTGTTGAGAACATAATTTTCTTCATTTGGATATTTTGTATAAAAAGTCATTAACTTATATCCTGCTGCATTGCAGATTTTTTTAACTTTTAAGTCGCGATCTTTACGGTTGTTCTGATTATGAGTGGCATCATTCAATTCTATTAGTAGATATACTTTGTCTAAGCTCTTATTAAACACGACAAAATCAATATTGCGATATAATTCAGATTGATATCTTTGATTTGATTTCTTTTGAACAATAGTCGCTAAATTAACTTGCGGGATAACTTTATAGTCTCCTCTACTCTCTAATTTAAGAAGGGTAGAGTAGAAGAGGCGTTCATTGTAGGTCAAGTATTCCCTAGGATAGTATTCAATGATAGCCCTTGAAGATGACACATCATCTTCTATGGGAAACAAATTTGGAAATAGCCAGTTTAAAATCTTATAAATCATTTCTTTCATATAATATTACTTCAACTCCTACAACAATTTTAACATAAGACTCCCCTATTTTTATAGATTTGTAGGGGAAGGGGAGAAATAGTTCCAAAAGTGACTTAGGCATAAAAAAAATAATAAGGGTATTGTATCTCCTTCTCTATAAAATAGCTTTAAGTAAATAATAATATTAAAGTATTATCAAAGATTAATAATCATATATATACAAATTTAATAAGAACCTAGTTAACATAAAATTATTTTGTATAATTTAAATTATAAAAATAGCTATTCTAATATAGAGAAGACATGCCCTTGTTTGTCTATGTAACTTAGTAATATCCTTAGGACTCATGTAGGATCGGCAACATTAAAAGTAAATAGTGAAATTTAAAATGGATAATTATTCAACTAATTAAATAAAAGATAAAACTTCCGATAATATATATTATGTTAACTTGTGTTTTCTGAAATAATAGATGATAAGTTCTCCACTATTTAAGATTGACTTTTATATCTATTACAAATATTAATAATTAATTATTATTTAATTATCTTCATTATCCTTTTTTTATTCAGATATCTTACTACCTATTAGGATTAATCTCTCTTTCTTTAGATTATACAATTATGAATATAGATAATCTCTTTACAGAAATAATTATATAGTTTATTCCATGTTATTAATAGCCTCCCCTCTTTTCCTTAATTATAATAGGGGAGTTAAATTGTTTTAATATAGGATCATTTTATCAATTCTAACTAATTTCATTTATAAAAGCATTTCTGCCAACCAATATTATAGTATGTGTATACAAAGTTTTGTTGTTTACAAATCGTTATCTACTATTTTATTGTTCTATGCGTTCTTCAAGAGTGTATTGATTTAAATTGTTTTTAAGAAGTTAACATAATATAATTGCTCTTTTTATACTCTATTAACTAAAAAAGAGCTTTAAGAAGCTCTTGATTCAATCTCCGCTATTTTTTCAAATACTTCAGCAGCATTCTCTGTAGTGATCACATCATAACCTAATTCTCTCAATGCTTGTACCTTTACCGTATTTAATTGTTGTGTACGACTAAGTTTCTCTTCATTTCTAGACTCTATCTCGTTTAAGAAGCGGTTTCTTGATTCAACCGCATTCCCTTTTGTAGCAGTTCCACTATTAAATAAATTCATAGCTGAATAAATAACACCTTCAAATATATATTGTTTATCTTCGTTAAAACGGAAAACATTAGGTTGAGTATATCCAGCAATTTTTGATAGATAAGCTAATAAGTATTTAATTTCAGGCATAAATTCCATACTTTGTAACATGTGATAGACATATTGTAATGCATAAAAATTTTCTTCATGATTCTCTGATTCTACAAGTTTTTCCTTAACTAAAAAAGTAATATCACTAATTAAATTGTGTTCATCTTTCTTAAGACCTTTAAAATCAACATAGTCGGTTTCTGTTACCTCTTTCAAACCGTCTGCCAATCTATTTTCAACCTCTAATAAGTAATCGGTTGTCACTTTTATTTTAGAAATAGTATCTTCTTGTCCATCTTTGATATCAAGTAATTTCAGTAATAAAATCTTCTTTTCTTTTGGCCATTTATTGATGTTTTCTAGTTCTAAATAGTTATAAACCATTTGCCTTGAAACACCTAAGTACTTAGCTAATCTAACTTTTGAAATTCCTAACTCCTGTAATACTCTATTTAACTGCTCCATTTTACGAACTTCCCTTCTCTATTGTACATATCCATCATATCAAGTTAGTTTACACATGTCAAGTCTTTACACATTTTTTTAAAATTTGTAAGAATTATTGGTTACTTTTTAAATCTTCTAGTACTTGATCAAAGGTTGAAGCTTTTATGATTTCAATAGAATAGTTCTTTTTGTACTTTTCAGTTATTGCTTCCTCGTAGTTCTCTTCGGGAACAATAAAGACATCCGCTTTCTTTTTTACAGCTCCTGCTAACTTATATTTTACTCCACTTATCTTTCCTACTGTTCCATCTTTAGAAATTGTACCTGTACCACTTATTTTACGGTTCCTGGCAATATCCTCTTCTATTAGTGTATCATAAATCGCTAACGCCATCATAAGTCCTCCTGAAGCCCCTGATTCACTTCTTTTAGAAGAATATGAAATCTCAGGATTGTTTGCATAATCATTTATTTCTGTAATTACAATTCCTAATTTAACTTCATTTTCAATTAAAGTTGTCTGTGCTCTTATTTCTATTTCTTTTTTATTACGTAATACTTTAAAGTTGATTTCTTCTTTATTATTTTTCGTTTTTATGTAATCATTTAAATCTGTAATATCTATGAATTCATGATGATCATACTCAATAATTTCATCCCCTATTTGAAATTCATTAATACCTTCTTCTAAAAGATAGGTAATATATCCATGAGTTTTAGTAACGGTTACTTTTCCTATGGCTTTAGTGTAACTTACATAAGTCGCATTACTAATGGCCTCTTGCATATATAATCGATCTCTTTTATTCGCTATCTCTAAGTCCTCTCCCTCAAGTGTTATTTCCTCATTTGGAACAATGTCCCATGAAGGGAAAAGAGTTCCCATTATAAGTGAGGGAATGGTTCCTTCAATAAAGGTGACATAGGTAAGATAGTACTGATTTTTTTCTTTCGTTGTAAGTCTTTCACCTACATTGATAAGGCCTCCCGGGGCATATACGCTCCATGGAAGTTTAATCGTTAAAATGACAAAAAGAAGGATTAATCCTAAAAAAGGCAAAACTTGTTTTTTCATAAATCTTTTTACTTTATCATAATATGTACTAGTCATTTTATTCACCCTTTAAATTATACCATTAGAATAGGAAAATTATGAGAAAAATATTAATCTTTATTTTATTTATTGCTTTTATGATGAATCGAGAAATCGTGATATTGAGTGGACTAGAAGCCTTAAATATTTGGTCCAAGTCACTTTTCCCCTTGCTATTTCCCACATTTATTATCAGTGATCTACTTCTCTCTAGTGGAATTGGGTCTTTGATTATTAATGGATTTGGAGGTATTTTTCAAAAAACATTTCATTTACCTAAAGCAGGTGCCTATATTTTCTTTTTATCACTAATTGCGGGAACTCCTACAAATGCTAAAAACATTTATAGTCTATACACATCAGGAACGATAACTAAAGAGGAAATCATTCCTATTCTTTCCATGTGTATATTTTTTAATCCCCTTTTTATTTTAACGGTATGTAATCTCCGAATTTTACTTATCTTAATTATCTCTAACGTTCTTACAGGTTTTATCTTAAGAAAAAAAGCGTATTCATCTGATAATAAAGGAACCCCACTTAGTTACTCATTTCAATTGAATCAATCAATTGAGCAAAATATTCATATTCTCCTAAATATTTTAGGAACCATTACCGTCTTTTTGACTTTATCTAATCTATTTCCAATTCAATCTGTTTTTCTTAAAACACTTGTTTCAGGTGTTTTAGAAGTAACAACGGGATTAAATAAGTTGAATTTATTTTATAAAGGACATATTTTATATGATTATTTAGCTTTAATTATATGCTCTATTGGAGGATTAAGTATATTCTTCCAAATAAAAAGTATCTTTAAAGATACTTCTCTTTCTTATAAATACTTTTATAAAAGTCGTCTAATTTGTGCATGCATTGCTATAATGATATGTTTCATTACACATGCCATCACTGCTTAAACATTTACACTCTAGACGATTTGGCTTAGAATTGTCACACGCAAAGTGGTCATTTCCTTGAAATGTGAAGGAAAGATTGAGATCATAATGATCTCCCTTTTCGTTTTGAATAGGGATAACCATACTTGCTGCATTAATTCCGCTAGACATAGCCGTATACATGACATAAGGAACATCATCCAAAATAACCTCACTTGGAATTTCTCTCATTGTAGATGTTTCGCTTTTAAAACTTGAAGAAATGGGGCGATTTGTCACTACATCGCATTTTTGATAAGAACCACGCATATAGCTAATCATCCATGAATTATTCGTCCCCTTGTAACTTTCCCCCACTCCCTCGTAAGTTCGATAATAATTATAGATAAGTAAATAACCAATCTTGTCTTTGATATAATCTGCTGCATAGGTAATTCTTATACATTTATATTTATCTTCATATCCTGTAGCTATGGTATTTGTTGCGATATTGGCCTCACTTAAAGTACAGGGACTTATTGACTCTACTCCGTAATTGACGATATCTTCCTCTAAAAGGCGGATGAAAGTTGATTGGTTTAAAATAAAATTAGATTGAACAGCATTATCTTCATCTTCGTGATGCACTTGGGAAAGTAGACTAAAAAGTAAAACAAGAACTATAGCGATGATACAGATACTGACTAATATCTCAACCGTTGTTACTCCCTTTTGATTTTTTTTCATGTCGTCACCTCCATAGAAGAATGAAATACTTCATATGCACCGTCGTTATGGTTATAGGTCTTCTTATACTTTACAATGAGCAAAGGACTTGCCGACCCTTCTCCCAAACTATATAGATAATCAATGGTAGTGGCATCAAATAAATAGAGCCATTCTTCCATACTGGCAGAAGTCAAAACTTCCCTAGGGGTAACTAGATATATTTTTTCAACTTCAAAGGCATGCTTTACTTGTAGTAAATCGCCTGCATAAGAAGAGGTACTAAGATCACAAGTGTAACTATTATAACTCCCCATTTGATAGCATTCTCCACTAGAGGCATGAGTGTCCATATAATATTTTACTCCACTTCTTCCAGTCGAATCAGATGTCGGTTTAAATGAGTCTATTATTTTTTTTGTATAATATGTTTTGTAGATTAACTCTGTTGTATCGAATGTGTTCCGTTCCTGTGATCTTCTTAATATATAGGCATAAGAACCAAAAAGCATTAGAAGTGTTAAAGAGAGAACACTGATGACAACAATGGTCTCCATAAAGACAAAACCATTTTCTTTTCTCATGATTGTTTCACCCCATTCGTTAATAGATATGGATCAACAATGGTTCCTTTCCCCCCTGCGATATAGGTATTCGTAGCCGTTGTTTCTACAGTTAGATCAGCCATAACTCTTAAATTATAAGAAGATGAAAAAGTGTCCGAAATTTGATCACTTGCTTTAGATTCGTCATAATTCACAACAAGATCACTTGCTTTATGCGTATACGAAGTTGGAGAGGCGTATGCACAATAATCAACATATTGGGTATTTGCTGCAGATTCCCTAACGGTGTGAATAAAGCCAAAAGAATTATTGGTATGATAACTAACAGAGTCATTAGAAAAAGAACCGTTACAATATTCACTAATCATTGCTAGTTGTTTATCCATCTCTACTTGCATCTCTTTGAATGGAAACGCATACATTCTCATATAGTAATAAGCGTTGAATACATAATTGGGCATATTTACATCCATATGAACAACATAACTTCCCCCAGTTCCAAATATCGCATTTTTGATGTCCTCACTTGTATCCAATTCTCTTACCCGTGTTAAGAGACTTGCTGTAGGAATAGAAATCCGAATCCCAGGAAACATCAATTGAGTTGAATAGGCATTTTTTGCTTTAATAGCATTAAAAATATCAATTGATATAGCATGTGGCTTGGGAGAATACTCGGTTGGAAGTTGGAAGCGAACATCTAGCATATGTGTTTGTAAATCACTTAAAAAGTAATATTTTTTTTGTGTCCCTATATTTTCAATATAGGCGACTATCCATGTTGCATTTGGATTCAAATAACAATCTTGTACAGCATCAACATTTAGATCACATTTAATACTTTCTTGGTTAGCAAAGCGAATATGATCCCCTACTTTCAAATCAGATATTTTCGTATTGTTAATGGATTCAAGCATTTTCCATGAGTCATCATTTACTCTTTGAATCAGTACTTGATTGTGCATGTAGTTTAAAATTAGCCCTATGAAGAGTGTAACAAAAACGAGGAAAAAGGAGTATAAAATACTAGTTGCAATAAAGCCATTTTTCTTCATACCACACTCTCCTATTCTCTTCTTTATTATAGCCCTCTTTTCCACCTTTTTCAATAGAAATACGGAAAGTTCCCAATCTAGACAGAAAAATAGACATCGTTTTTCCTTTTTTTAGCAAATTCACTCCTGTCATCATAAACTATAATAGGTGATCGTTATGTGTCCAAATAAAAAACCCTTTGGTGGGTTATTTAGTATTTTTGCTATTCTTTTACTCTCTTGTCTTATTTTTTATCAAGTCATTATTACGCTTATTCTACCTCTTCGTTTTAATTTATTTATCCTGCTTATCGAAGTTTTTATTCTATTTTTTATCCTCTACCGTATAATATGGCCCTATTAAAGCTTCTGTTTTATAAAGATAATCAAATAGTCTGCGAATTTGCATGACATTTTCTGTTTCACTTTTCTTAAATTTTGGAAGATATGGGAGACTGATATTGATGAAAAGAAGTTTTTTTTCTTCTGGAAGCAACTCACATTTAGAAAGATAAGTTTCTAAAATACTCGAGAATTCAAGTTTGTTCCAATCATGGTGATAAAAATCAATAATATCGACAATCGGTATATCTAGACGTGATTCTTTCCATGATGTTAAATAAAGACGATCATTTAAAAGAGCATGATCAATGCATACATTTCCATGTATGGTAGAAATTCTCTCCTTCGTCTTATTTTGAACGATTTCGTACCAAGCATCTAGTTCTCGTTTACAGAATCCTAAGGATTCTTTTATTTTTGAAAACTGACTCATAAAAAGGGTTTCACTTGGTGAAGGGAAATCAACGTATTCGATATTTTTTAAAATACTTATAAATTCTTCATCTAAGTAAGTGATATAGCCTGCTATTTGATCATATATGTTCTTTTGCTTATCAATATTCACTTCTTTATTAAAAGAGGTTTTATTATGAAGAGAGGCAAGTGAGGAAGCAATGTCGGTTCCTAGTTGTTCTTTGTTTAAACTATAGTCTTCTAAATAGGGGTATTTATTCTTCCCTTCTTCCCTTGAAAGAATGGGAATAAAACCATGGAAGTCTCTTGATAAAAGATATTTTTCTAAGTCTGTTAAACTTTGTTCTTCTTTTACTACAAACTTTCCATCACGAATCGTAATGCTTCCTCTTTTTTCTATTTTATTCATTTGATGGAATAATAAGTTTCATACCCGGATTAATACTATCAAAACTATTATAATTTTTTATAATTTCTTTATCTATTTTAAATTTTGTGGAGATACTTTCTAAAGTGTCATATTCACTGGCTACATAGACATGATAGGTTATATATTCATCTTCTCTTTTTTCTAGCTTTTCAATCACGGAATTGGCAGTAGGAGTCATATCGCTTGTCGTATTCGCTTCCGCTTGATCAAAAACACCAATGTTGGCACTCGTATTGATATTTATATCACCACGCTCTTCTTCTACTTGCAAAGGGTCCTCTAAAGGAGGAATTTCTTCATCAATAGAACTTGATATATCTTCTAGAGTGGAATCCTCTTTATTCTTTTCATCATCTTCATTCAAATCAACAATCTCAACTTCATGATCCGTTAAAAAACGGTCAAAATCATCTTGAGTGGTAAATTCTTCTTCCATTTCTTCGCCCTCTACTTCATATTCTATTTCTACCTCTAAAGTATTTTCCATTGTAGAATAGGTAAAATCGAGAACATTAACATTTTCAGTATTTTCCTTTATACGATTTAGAAATTTGTATTCAAAGGGCAATTTAAAAGAAAAGGGTTCTTGATTAATCGATAATTCATGCGTACGGTAGTTTCCCTCTATTAGGAAGGTTCCATCAATACCATTATCTTCCAATTCATATTGACATTCCAAGCTAATACTTGTAATTTCGGCAATGTTGGTTTTAAATTCACAGGAGTCTTTAAATCTAATCGTTTCTTTCATGTATACTTCTCCTTTCCATACAAGATATGCAAAAAAAAATGGAAAATTCCATTTTATGTTAAAAATAGTGCTTGAAAGACTTCTTCAAAAGTACTGACAAGACGAATATCCATTTTTGTCTTTATTTCTTCAGGAACAGAAAGTAAATCAAATTGGTTTTCTAAGGGTAGATAGACAGTCTTATAGCCATTATTGTAAGCTCCAATGACTTTTTCCTTAATCCCCCCTACTTTGGCAATTTCTCCATGAAGTGTAATCTCTCCGGTAAAGCAGGCATAGGGGTCAACTACTTTATTTAAAAGAAGGGAAATAATGGATACAGCAAAGGCAAGACCTCCGCTAGATCCAGCTTTGCGAATGGCATATTCTAGAGCATTTAAGCAGATATCGTGATTCTTCCATTTTTTCTCATCAATTTTAAAGTGTTTGGTTTGACTTAGGCAATACATATGAGCAATATCCACACTTTCCTCTAAAGACTCGGTCGTGTTGCCATTTACTTTAATCGTTCCATTTCCATCAAGTAAAATGCCTTCAATACGTATTATTTCGCCACCATAAGAGGATACTCCAAGTGTAGTCACAGAACCCGGATACTCATTCCGTTTGTTCTTCATATCGTATTTTTTAGGACCTAGAATATTTTCTATAGAAGTTTTTTTAATAGTCAAGCTCTTTTGAGGGTCGATTAGGAAACTGCGGAAAATCTTTGCAAGAATTCTTTCCAACTCACGAACCCCTGCTTCTTTTGTATAATGTGTAATGATATAAAGTAAATCATCCTCCTGTATGCGATATTTGGGCATATTATAGGTACGAATAAGCTTTGGAATAATGTATTTTTTTGCAAGTTCTACTTTTTCAAATTCAGTATAAGAGCTGATCTCGATGATTTC
Source organism: uncultured Muribaculaceae bacterium (assembly GCA_964634785.1). Classification (GTDB taxonomy): domain Bacteria; phylum Bacillota_I; class Bacilli_A; order RF39; family UBA660; genus CAG-582. The sequence continues at coordinate 1,693 of CAZWKF010000003.1, read as the reverse complement.
TAAGCGATCTTTTAAGGCAGAGGGAATCTTTTTTTCTTCATTCGCTGTGAGGATAAAGAGAACTTGTGATAAATCAAAAGGCTCTTCTACATAATTATCGATAAAAGCTTGATTCCCACTTGAATCTAAAATATCAAGTAAGACAGCTGAAGGATCTCCTTTAAAATCGCTGACAATTTTATCTACTTCATCAATTAGAATGACGGGATTTGCTGCTCCACATTTTTTTAATCCTTGGATAATTTTTCCGGGAGATGAACCTAAATAAGTCCGTTTATGTCCAGTTAATTCAGTAGCATCATTTAACCCTGCAACACTTATTTTATAAAATTCTTTTTTTAACGCTTTTCCTACAGAAGAGGCAAGCGTTGTTTTCCCAACCCCCGGAGGTCCTACCAAACAGAGAATGGGAGCATTAACATTTTTCGCATTTTTCTTAACCGCAATATATTCTAAAATACGCGTTTTTACGTCCTTTAATCCATAATGTGTTTCATTTAAACTTTTTTCAATGCGATTTAAATTATATTCATCTTCTGTGTAATGATTCCATGGAAGAGAGATGACAGTATCTAAGTAATTTCGAGTCACAGAGGCGTCTGGATTGGCTTCATTCGTATAAGAGTATTTCCTCACCTCATCTTTTAACTTCTGCCTCGTCTTCTCCCCTACTTCTAATTTTTCAATTTTATCATTATAAAATGACACTTCTGTTTCTTTTTCGGCACTTATTCCAAGTTCTTCTTGAAGTTTGATGATTTTTTGCTTGAGAATGACATTCTTTTGTTCTTTTTCATAGTATTCTCTTATCTCATCATCAATTTTGCTTTCAATATGAATCACTTCTAATTCAAGATTAATATCTTTAATGAGCTTCTTTGCCCGTATGATGTGATCAAATTCATTCATATAACAGATTTTTTTAGAAATATCAAATGGTAAATAGTTTGTTATAATATCGGTTAACATATCCAAATCAGTTATATTCTCTAAGGCATTCGTAACACTATTGGAAGCAGATGGATTGATTTGCATATAGCGAGAAACGACTTCTTTTAGCGCTCTTAAAATAGCTGTTTGGGAAGATTCCTCACTTTCTTCTGTTGTGTCGATATAAATTCTTTTGACGGTACTTTCTAAGATATCTTTATCCATTTCTAAATTTCGATAATTTAAAACTTTTACTCGATTTAACCCTGTTAATACGACACGATAATTTCCATTGGGAAGCATAATCTTTGTCTTTATCTTGGTAAGGGTACCAATACGTGGCAAATCTTCTTCTGTTGGGTTTTCCTCTAAAGCATTTTCAGGAACGATGACTAATAACTTATTATTGTAAAACTTTTCAGCAATATCCATAATTTTTTTACTGAGTTCTAGGTTTAATTCAATACGCGATTCCTGATAAGGAAGGAGCACTAATTTTCTTAAAAGTAATACTGGCAAGTTTTCATTCATGCGTGTCTCCTCCTTTAAAAATATATGTTTTTTATTATAGTGATTTTTCATTTTTTTGTAAAGAGAAAAAGAAGAATTTTTACCTTCTTTTATTGTTTTTTAAAAAACAATATTTTCATTTTAATTTTTCTTAAAATTTTAAGTAAAAAAAAGAACCATTTAGGCTCTACTTGCATATTTACCATCACTTGTTGTAATAATGATCTTTTCTCCTTGCGCAATGAATAAAGGT
>CAZWKF010000002.1:0-33492 GCA_964634785.1 uncultured Muribaculaceae bacterium | reverse complement strand
GTAAAAGATGTTAAAAATTATTGCCAAAAACGAATAGAAGTATTAAATAATATAAGAGATGCTGTTGTTGATAATGTAAATGAATATAGAGTGAATATGGATGAAATAAGAAAGATATTAGTCGATTTAGATATTCCTGAAAAGAAAATGGAGTATTTCTTTGATAAGAATATATCTTTTATATTTGATGATCCAGAGCATTTGAAAGCAATTATTGATTACCTTATTCAATTGGGACTAACAAAAGAAGAAATAGGAAAGATGGCTACCTTGAATTATAAAATACTTGTTTATGATGAACTTTATTATCGTGACATCATTGAAATAATTGCGCCTTATCATATTCCGCTTATCGATATTTTAAGAAGTCAAATGCGAAAGAAAAGGGCTTTAAATTTAAAAAATATTTTAGCTGTCTTTCAAGTAGCAAATAAGTTAAATGTAAATAAAGCAAAATTTAGAAAACAATTTTTACAATATGTAGAAGTCATTAGTAGTGGGGAAGAAGTGAGCTATGGATGTATAGAAAGATGTCATAAGATAGGATTTTCTGATGAAGAAATACGTGAAATGCTTGAAAAGTCAATTAAACTCATGATTACAGATGAAGAAGTCATGAAAGCTAAAAAATCAATATTGATGGAATATGTAGAAGAAGATAAAGCCATGCAGATTATGGTAAGATTCCCAGCTTATTTTACAATGAGTGAAGAAAACATTCGATCAAAATTAGAGGCTTGTAAAAAAACGGAAAGTTTAGAATTTATTTGTGAGAATCCTAAAAATTTAATTCAAAGTGCTGAACTTACTTTGGCAAGATATGCTTATTTTAATGGTTGCTTTCCACGTATTCTTTTTATGGGTGAGAACCAATTTGAAAAACTGTATGGGGCGAGTAATCAAGAGATTATTGAGTTCTATCATAAAAGATTAGGTAAAGTGAAATCTATAAAGTAAAAAATTTGCAATTTTATTAAATTGTGCTATAATACACCTCAATAAAAAGAAGGGGTGTATTTTTGATGTTTATAAGTAATGTTGAGACAATGAAAGCTTTTCAATTATTTAGGCCATTAGGATTTAGTGACGAGCAGATTATTATGATTCTTAAAAAATGGAATACGATAAAAAATGATCTAGATACAATGAAAGAGAACTTTCCTACTTTTGAACAATACTTATTAGATTTAAACTATACGAAAGAACAAATAAGAGATTTAGCTGCTAATTATCCCAAGGCAATGACTTATAAAAAGCAAAGCACTTACTATAAACGTTATCCGAGTGTGTTAGCGAGCATTAAAGATAGAGTAGTAGAAAGTGATAAGGTCTATCGCGTAAATATGGAAAGAATCAGAGACTTACTAAGAGAACTAGGCTTAGCAGAAGAACGAATTGAAAGAATGTTTTATGAAAATGTCGCTGTTATTTTTGATGAACCGCATCATGTACAACAGATTATTTCCTATTTAATGGGAATTGGATTAAGTAAAAAAGAGATTGCTACTTGTGCTGGGTATAACTGTAAAATATTGGAATTAGATGAGCATTTCTATCAAAGTGTTGAAGAGGTAATAGCACCTTATCATATTCCATTAGTAGACATTCTCAGAATAAAAATGAAAAAAAGAGCAAATTTTAATTTTGATGGCCTTTTTGCCCTTTTTGATATTGCAAATGCTTTAAAAGTTGATAAAGACAAATTTAAGAAGAGCCTTTTTGCAAATCCTAACTGTTTAAATTGCTCACCTCAAGTTCTTTATGAATTCTCAAAAAATTTTAAAAAACTAGGGTTTGATGAAGATGGGATGAGATCGGCTATGGAAAATTCTCTAGTTGTTATAGCTATAGACTATAAAACTTTAAAAAAGAAAAAAGATATTCTAGTAAATTACTATGATGAGAAAAAAGCGCTGGATATATTACTTCGCTTTCCTGCTTACTTTACAATGAGTGAAAATAGCATTAATGAGAAACTATATGTAGCTTTCTTTACTAACAGTTTAGATTATATTTATAATAATCCTAAAAATTTAATGCAAAGTGCAGAACTAACTTTAGCGAGATTCTATTATTTTTGCGGTAGCTGTTCAAGTCGAGCTTTATTCTTAGGAGAAAAAGAGTTTATAAGACATTATAAAATTACAAATAAAGAGGTATTAGAAAAATATCGAAGTGGAGATACTGGTTCAGAAATTTGTCTTAGAAAAACTTACGAAATGAATTGCAAGAGATAAAGAATAATAGTATAATGAAAACAGACTCTATTGAAAGTTTGATAAAATTTGACAAAATGAATAAATGTATGTATAATAGCAAACAAAATTTTATTTTAGAGGGGATATTATGGAAACAGAAAACAGTACAAAAACTACTAATAATAGTGGAAAAAGAAAACTTATCCGTGGCTTAGCTGCAGTGCTTGCATTGGCAACTGCCGGAGCATCATGTGGATATGTTTATGATAAGAATCATGATTTATCTGGGGAGAATGGAGAACATATTGGCGAAGTCCCTGAAGAACTTCCAGAAAAGAATCCATCAGAAATTGAAATTATTGATACCGTAGATCCAACTGAACTTGCAGCAGAAAAATTTGGAAAAGGAAAGAATGATTCAGAAGAAAATCCAGAAACTACAGTATCAGAAAATGATCCTAAACCAAATCGTATTTCCAATTCAAAACACGAAGAATCAATTATCGAAGATACTGCATTAGTTATTCCTGTTTTAAATATTAAGGATTATGATGGAAATTCAATTAACAAAGCTTTAGAAACAGCTGGATATCCTAATGATTTAGCTTATCGTAAGAAATTAGCTGAACATTTTGCAAATGAAAATCCAGAAATGTATGGAAGTTTAGTTCCATATAAGGGAACAATTCCTCAAAATACATTATTATTAAGTATCTTAAGAAGTCTTTATATTGATGAAGATGAAATTACAAATGAAGATACTGATAAGATAGAAGAAGAAACGAAAAGCGAAGAACACAGTCATAATCATGGATCAAATTCAAACTCGAATGCTTCTACTCAACCAGAAAAACCAGTAGAAGAAAAAGAAGAATGGGGGCGATGGGAAGCACTTGATGATAAGTATGAACAAAGAGTTTCTAAGAGTGGTAAAGTAGAAAAGAGAGAACATCCAGCAATAAGATGGGTTTCCATCAGTGATACTCAAGAAAATGGTATTTGTGATAGTTGTGGACTTATCCAATATCAAGATCATAAATATGGAGAATGGGAAATTATCTCTGATACTCATAAACAAAAGAAATGTAAGAATTGTGGACATACAATAACACAAGAAATAGACCATGAACATAAACTTGGAGATTGGAAGTTCTTAAATAATGATTTAGAAGAAAGAACATGTGAAGATCCAAATTGTAACTATAAAGAAACAAGAAAACATGGTAAATTAAGCTTTATTAAGAATCTCTTTCATAGTAATGATGATGGAACACATAAAAAATATAAACAAGAAGAGTGTTCTGGATGCCATCATATCTTTGAATCAGAAGTTACCGATAGTGAAGATTGTCGTTATGGCAATTGGGCAGAAAATCCAAATGCTTGTACAGAAGAACGTGATTGTAAAGATTGTGGATATCAAGAAACAAGAGAAAAACATAAGAAACCTGAATGGATTTCTAAAGATGATGAAAAAGAACAACTTATTTGTCCAGATTGTCAAACGGTTCTTGGTGAGAGACCACATGAATATGGAGAAGAAAATGTAACCATTACTTCAAATGGGGATGGAAAAACTCATCAAATGAAGATAACACAAGTTTGTTCAAATTGTAAGCATGTAAAAGTAATTTCAAATAAACCAGTAAACTGTGAACCAACAAGCTGGACTTATAAAGATGGTAAAGACTATGGTATTTGCCCAGATTGTGGACAAGAAGTTGAAAGAGTTCATGTTCATGATGTAGCACCAGAAGATTTAGTCTATACAACTGTTACTGTTCCAGGATCAACGCCAAATGATCGTGCAGAACATTATCAAATAGGGACATATACTTGTACTTGTGGGGAAGTCGTTACTGTTGTAAAAGAAGGCTCAAAAGAAGCTTGTACATATGATGATCCATATGTTCAAAATGGATATGAATATGAAGTAGATCCAATATGTGGCCATGTTCATATTTATCCACATATTGATCAGTTTGGTGAATGGATTAAAGTAGATGATAACTACTGTGAACAAGTATGTTTAGTTACAGGATGTCCAAACACAAATAGAGAAAGTCATCAATATGGAGATATAATTGATGGTGTAGAGATTTGTGAAAACTGTCATTATGAACATGTTATTACAGAAACACCAGAAGAAGATGTAACTTATCCTTTAATCGGAAAAGATGATCCGCGTTTTGTAACTTATTGTTATGAAGAAGTTAGATCAATTGATGGTGTAGAAATTAGTAGAGTTCCAAAAGAACATACTTATAGTACTCCAGAACCAGTGATTATATTAGATATGTTATTAGGTTTACAATATAGTTGTAATAATGGAAATGGTTGCCCTAAAGTTGTTGAATTTGGTATTGATGAAATAGATGCTATTCATGAATTTGAAAGAGAACATGGATTACCAGAAACCGATATTGATGCTTTTATTGCAGCCAATAATCCTCAAGCAAAAATTGCAACAGCAAATATTATAATGGAAGAAACAACTGATGTTATATTAGAGAAACAAGATATCATATATAAAAAAGAAGATGCGATTCTTCCAGATGATCATGATGAAGAATGGCCAATGGGTGATGATCCTGATAAGGATAAAAAGTTAAAACAAGATACTGATCCTGTAGGAGAAACACCTGTAGTTATAGAAGAAGAAAAAGGGAACACTGAAGAATCGGCAGTAGAAGAAGTTGTCGAAGAAGAGGAAGAAGAACTTGATGAGATGGGTAAATTACAAGCCGCTTATCAACAAAATCGTGAACAAGAAATGAAAGCGATGGAAGCCGAATATGCAGAGCTCTTAAAATTATTAGGTAATGGAGAAGTGAAGGACGATATTGAACCTGTACCAGTAGAAACACCAGTTGTCTCTCAAGTTACAGAAGTAAAAGTCACTGAGGTTGTTGTAGAAGTTGTTCAAACGCAAACTGAAGAGAAAGTTGAAGAGTCAGCTCCAGTTATTGAAGAGAGAAATGATGATATTGGCAAATTACAAAGTTATCAACAGAGTCGTGCGCAAGAAATGAAAACGATGGAAGCTGAATATGCGGAACTCTTAAAATTCTTAGATAGTCAAAATAAAGATACAAATACAAACAAAGTGTTACAACTTTCTTAAGAAAAAAACAAATAAAAAGGAGAATGTGTGATATGAAGAAAGGAAATAAGAAGTGGTACAAAAAATGGACGAATTGGTTAATGGTCGTTGTCTGTACAGTTCTTGTTGGAATACTTACCGTAAACGTTTCCATTATGATTCAAGCCAATACCGATAAAGACAAAGTCCCTAGTGTGTTTGGCTATAAACCATTTATCGTACTCTCTGGTTCAATGGAAACAGAAATCAAAGTGGGAGACTTAATTATTACAAAAATAGTCGATCCAACCACTTTAAAGGTAGACGATGTTATTGCCTTCCGTGATAATGAAGGAACTGTAACGACTCACCGTATTATAGAAATCGTGAATCGTGAAGGTGTTGATTATTTCATCACAAAGGGGGATAACAATACAAGTCAAGACCAAAACTTAGTTGAACTAAGTGATGTTGAAGGAATTTATGTCACACGTATTCCTAGTATTGGTAATATTCTTAATGGACTTGCCAATCCAACAACCATAATTATTGTCATCTTAGGTATTACAGTTGTATTCGCCGCAGCTTTCATGGTTTCGAATAAAAAACAAATCGATCAAGAAAAGCTTGAATTCTTAGAGTATAAAAGACAAAAAGAATTAGAAGAAAAGCAAAAGAATGAAATAAAAGAAGAAAAAACAACTGAGGATAAGGAATCAAAAGAAAAGAAAGCAAAGAATACAAAGAAGAAAAACTAACCAACATTGGTGTAACCAATCGCAAGATTGTTTACATATATAGGAAGTAAAAGCATATGCTTCCGAACGCATAGTGTCGACTTATGCACTATATGAAAGAAGTTTACAATGAGGGAGGTGAAAATGATGAAAAATAAAAAGATGTCAATCTTAGCTGTATTAGTTATGTTAGTTGTTGTTACTGCTTACTCAGTAAGTGGAACTTACGCTAAATATACAAGTACATTTACAGGTAAAACTAGTACTGCTACAATAGCAAAATGGGCATTCGAAATTGGTGATGCTGCTGGGAACTATGTAACTGCTGCAAATGATTTCAAATTTGATTTATTTGAAACTATTACAGAAACTGATGGAAGCATGGATACAGAGGTAGCAAACAATGGTACAAAAAATACTGTTATCGCACCTGGTACTAAAGGAACATTTACTATTAAATTAAAAAACAATTCTGAAGTTAAAGCTTCTTATGTTGCTGAATTTACTCCTACGGTAAATGGATTACCAATTAATTTTAAGGTAAATGATGTTGCTGCTACACTTACTGATGGTAAATTTACTGTTGCTTCAACTGAAAACTTAGATATGAATGGTAACGGTGAAGCTGATATCAAAGTTGATTGGGAATGGCCATTTGTAACTGATGGTGTAGATGATACTACATTTGCTTCAACTGCTACTGATGCTAAAACAGTATCTGTTGATGCTAAGATTATCGTTAACCAAGTTGACTAATCTCAATTTAGTTATGGAAGTTAATTTTAACTTCCAACAAAGTCTATGAAATTCATAGATTTTGTTGGGATTTAAAAGTTGTTAAGAGGAGGTGTAAAATCGTATGAAAAAAGATGTTCAAAAGAATGAAGAAGAAAATAATCATACGAAAACAAAACTCACGATATGTATTATCATTATTATCATTATTATTTTATTATTGATTACGAGTTGTACTTCCTCATTTTGGGGACGTATTGGAAATCTATTTGAATCAATTAACTATATCTTTAATAAAGATTCAAAAGATAAAAATGTTAGTACCAATACAAATTTAGTATTTGTATCGCAATCAAGCGAAATTACATTAGATGATACAGGATATAAGTTAGCTTATACAATTAAGAATATTAAGGGTGATGATGTTCATTGTACAACGAGTGACGCTAATATAGCTACTTGTGTAGCTGAAAAAGATTATGTTGTTATCTATCCTAAAAAAGAGGGTACTGTTAAGATATTTGCTGAAACAGAGAAAAATGATATTCTCTATAGAGCTGAAGCAAGACTTAAGATAAAAGAAGGAACGAATGGAATTACTTTAGATAGTACAAATGGAAATATCATTTTAAGTTATGGAAAAACAAAAAGAATTCCTTATGATTTAAAAGGACTTAAAGATGAAGTTAAAGTTACTGTAAGTGATGAAAGCATCGCTACAGCTGAGGCGAAAAATGGAATTTTGACCGTTACTGCTAAAAAAGCAGGTAAAGTTACTATTACTCTTGAAGTTAGTGCTAATGGAAGAAGTTATCAAACGGAATATACATTGAATGTTCAAGAGAAGAGTACAAATCAAAGTACAAAGACAACGAAGAAAACAAAGAAGAAAAAACCAAATAAGCCAAATAAACCTAGTAATTCAGATAAACCAAATGAATCCAATAAACCAGGCAATTCTGATAAACCAGGTGAATCAGAAGAACCAAATAAACCAACAGATAAATCAAGTAATAAGAATCTTGGTTCACTTACATCATCAACAGGAACGGTGAAAAAAGTAAGTGATACGAGATATGAAATTACAGTAGGTAAGAATGTAAATGAAATTACTCTTACAGCTACACCAGAAGATAGCAAAGCTACAATAGAATATACAAAGAATATTACCCTTACTTCAAATACAACAGAAACTCAAATTAAGGTTATTGCTGAAGATGGATCAGAGAAGACATATACGGTTGTCATTAAGAAAGATTTAAATAGTGACTTATCTATTGATAAAGTAACAGCTGATGGACAAGATTTAACATTAGAAAGTGATGGAACTTATACATTAAAAGTTGATTATGATAAAACTTCTATTGGTGAATTAAAAGCGACTCCATCTGATAATACTTCATCATCACCAGTATTAAATAATCTTACATTAAATGAAGGAAAAAATACATTCACTTTAACAGTAACAACTGCAGATGGAACAAAAGCAGATGTTACAGTAAATATCTATAGACCAGAAAGAAAAATCGAATTTAACCAATCAACTATTACGATTCAAGTTGAAAATGGAACAAAAGATCTTGGCTATAAGATTTATGAAAAAACGATTGATTCTGGAAAGTGGGAAGAATTAAGCGGAAATTATAATGTAACACCTGATAAGGGAACTTTTAAGGGTGAAGTAAAAGTAGAACAAGATTTAATTAAAGTAACACCTACTAAAGATGATATTGGGTCTACGCATACAATTACCATTGATTATAATGGACATAAGGCAGAAGTAAAAGTTACTGTAGAAACTGTACCTTATTATCTTACTACTTGTGAAAGTGATGCTTGTAAGAATTATGATATTACTTATACAGATGATAATAAGTCAAGAAATATCATCTTTAATACAAATATCTTAGGTAGTGATTTTAATACCGAAAACATTCCTGGTGGAATCAAGTTAACACCTAAGAATACGGGTGTTGTTGATACACAAGGGGAAATCCTTATTACAAGTTCAAATCCAAGTGTTGTAAGTGTAGCTGTATCTAAAAAGATCAATAGTGATGGCAGTGAATCTTATGTACTTACGTTAAATGCTTTACAAAATACAGGAAGTGCTGATATTAAGATTAAAGGATCTGCTTTTGGAGATACAGTGAAAGAAGTTTCCTTTACAGCAACGATTAAAGCAGAATATAATGTTATCTTAAATGCCAAAGTAAATGGCGGGTTTATCAATTCTTTACAAGCAAATAAAGAATTCGTTATGAAACCGGGAGATGAATTAGACTTAAGTCTTTATAAAGCTTATAAACCAGCAAAACCTGATCAATGTCTCTATTATAAGGCAACATGGAATACACAAGCAGATGGCAAGGGAACAGCTTATGCAATAGATGATAAGATTACGATAAATAGCAATTTAACTCTCTATGCAATCTTTGATGAGACAGTTGATGATAGTCAGTTAGAAATTGTAAAAGAAGAGGGACTTGTTGTATTTGATAACTTAGATTTATTTAAAAATGCAAAATCTCAATCAGAACAAAATATATCAAATCTTATCTATCCTGGATTAAGTGGAGCTCAAGAGATGAACTTTACAAATGATACGGGACAAGTTCTAACCATTACGGGTATTAAGTTAGAAGAAGATACGATGTGTCTTCGCGAAAAAGAATGTGTTAATCTTGGTTATATGATAAGACAGACGACAAGAGAAGCTAATGATAAGTTCTTCTTACAAACACGTTCTGGATATACAATCTTAAATCAAGATGCGAATACTAAGTTTACACCAATTAACTACACTTCAAAATTGAAGCGTTTCTATACAGAAAATACTATTGAATTAGGTAGTGATGAGATTCGTCTACAAAATGGGGAGTCTACTCAACTTACGGTTTTGTGGAAATGGTTTGATAATGACGCTGTAGATACCTTAATTGGAAGTAATGTAGATGAGGATAATAATGAGTATTTCTTAAGGGTAAGTATCCTTTATACAAAGGAAAACAAAGCCTGCATGAAAAATTAGAATAAAGGGGTGTACTTATGAAGTTAGCAAAGAAAATACTAGTGAAATTTGTCTATGTACTCTTAGTTTTATTAGTAGCTTTTAATGTCTATCAGTTTGTAAGTATTAAAGTGTTAAAACAAGACTTATCAACGGTTGGCGGTTATGCCATGTTGGAAGTCATCTCAGGGTCGATGGAACCAACACTTGATATAGGGGATATCATCATCATTGATACGAATGAGAAAAGATTTAGAGAAAATGATATTGTGACATTTCGAGACGTCAATGGTTCTTTTGTCACACACCGTATTATCGAGATTAATGGTTCTAAAATGATTACACAAGGAGATGCCAATAATTCTCCTGATGAAGAGATGGAAACAAAAGTCATTGTTGGAAAATATGTAAGACGATTTAAGGGATTAGGAATTCTTCTAAAGTCTATTCAAAATCCCATCGTCATGATTCTTATCTTAATCATTGGTATCGTCATTTGCTTCTTAGGAAGTACAGATAAAGACTTAGTACCAAAAGATTTAAGTGAAGAAGAAAAAGAATTCTTAGAGTATAAGAAAAAGAAAAGAAAGTAGGAAAATATTATGAAAGGGTTATTACATAGTAAGTTATTTAGACAAAAGTTAATCAAATGGGTTTTTATGTATATCGCGGTTATTGGCTTAGCTACAACAGTAATAACCTATTCACGATATATGTCAAAACTACAGGGAACGACAAAAGCAAGTCCTGCCAAATTCAATGTTAAAATTTTAAAAGATGGTATGGTCTGTAACGAAAATAATGAAACATGTAATTTAAATTATAATGGATTAAGACCAAGAGAAGTGATTACTTATACGTTTTCATTAGATACAACCGAGTTAGAAGTATCGGCTGATCTCTTTACAAGAATAGGTGTGGATAGCAACTTTGAAATTATAAGAGTGGTGGAGACAGCAGGAAGTGGAAGTCGAACAATTTATTCAAAAGATGGCGTCTTAACAAGTGATACAAGTTATCATGAGAATACGGGAACAAATAATCAATCAACAGCAAAATATAACAGTATTGTAGTAGATCACGATGTTAAAATAAGTGATACAAGTAGACCAATAACATATACGTATGAAGTTGATATTCAATATACTGGTGGGGGACAAACCAATAGTGATGGAGATTATGTATTTAGTCAAGTAAATCCTAATATATCGAAAGCCATTCAAGTTGGATTCTCTGCTATTCAAAAAGATTAATAAAAGGAAAGGAAGTGAAGTTTATGAGTAATTTAAAACTTATCAATAAAGTGTTAATGACAACTCTTTTAGTTTTTAGTATTCCTACATTTGCGAATTATTCTAAAACGACTTCCAAGTACGTTAAGGATAATTATGTTGCCTTAGAATCTGATATATCATTTGTCAATCCATCAGGAAGTGCTAACATGACTCTTTTAAGAGGAAGTTGGACAGAGATACAATATAAATTAACATTTGATCGTAATACTTATGTTGATAATGATAAGTATGAAGTAGAAGTACCAAGTGGTTGTTTGATTGATAAAAATGGAATAAGTAGTAGGGCTACTTCTACTATTAATAAGAATAAAGTAACGTTAGAATATCATGATAAGTCTGCTGACCAAGTAGGGGTTACCTATACTTGTCAAGTAGCTGATTTAAATGGAACAGTTGTTGATGCAAATACAACAAAAATTACAACTTATGCGAAAATCTATGAAACAATGGATGACTTTAAATTCTTATTTTTTAAAGGGGATCGTATTACGACTGTAAGAAAACCACACGGTTATGTTGATGGTGATAAATCAGAATATTATTACTTACCTGATATACCTGAACTTGATGCAGCAACACGTAAAAAAGAAATAGAAGATTGGATTACTGTAACATATCCAGAAGCAAATGGAATTTCGGATATGTCAGCTAGTATTCTTGAGTATTTACAAAGTACAAATACTGATATTATTACATCACTTACACTAAGTGGGATTGACGTGTCAGATACAACTATAGATGGACAAAAATATTATGTTTTCCATATAACAGATGACTTTATAGGATATGTAAAAACCTATAGATTTAGAAATAATAGAGACAAGATATATTTCTCAAATGCCAATATTACAGAATCGAGAGCAAATGAGGTATTGGATGACTATTTGAAGTTCTTCTATCCAAATAATGAGGATGGAACCGCTAGTGAAGAATTTATAAAGATTAGAACTTATATTTATGATAATGGGGGTATTTATCAAGTTATTAAGGGGACAGGAACTATAAGAGGAGTGACTCGTGGTGCTACTGATGATGAGATTTTGTTATCAGAAAATTTACTAACATTTATAGATATCTTTAATGGAGAAGAAAAATCAATTGAATATAATTCACAAACAAATTATACAGATATGATTTATGCTATAATTGATGTACTATGTTTGAAGTATTCTTATATTCCAGATACTATTTCTAAAGATACTAAAATTGTTTCTACATTATATGCTCTTGCTCAAAAGATAAAAAAAGGTGAAGTTAGTGAGTACATTTCTTATGTAGTACCAGAAACTAACATACCTGTTTTAATTCATATCTTTAACGCAAATAATAATATCTATGTATCGGCTGTTAAGCTTTCAAATACAGAACCAATTGTATTAACAACACGTACCAGTAGTGCCTATTACGACATCACTTCAATAAAAGAATTTATTGCAAAGATTGATGAAGAAAATGCAAGGAGTGCTACACTTGATGATACTTTATATCATACTATTCCTGATTTAGATACAATTCTTGCAAATGGAGGAACTGGAAAAGTTACAAATGGGGACTTTGAAGATGCTATAACAGTTACGATTACAAATGATAAGGGAGATTTAACAAATCAAAAAGTAGAGATTACACTTGCTCATACAAAAGTAACGAATACTGTAGAGAATCCTAGTCAAGAAACTACACCAACTCCTGAGACTCCAGTTGTAGATGAACCAGTAGTAGATGAACCTGCAGAACCTGATGAAACAAAACCACTTGAAGAAGAAAAAGTTCCTGTGGTAGAGCCATTTGATGGTGAAATACCAAATACAGAAATTGGTACTCAAGAGCCAATCGTTGATACTCCTGAAGAGATAACAGATGAACAAACAGAAGAACAAGAGGGAGAAAAACAAACACCAGAGAAAAAAGAAGAACAACCTCTTATTAAACAAGAAGAGGAAGAGACAAAATTAGAAATACAAAAAGAAGAGATGAAAGATTAGATCTCTTCTTTTTAATTTAAAATATAAATACCAATGGTTAGATAAGTCGCGAATAGACTCCATAGGAAGTAGGGAATATTTAAATATGCACAAGTTTCATCTTTCTTATAAAAGAGTAATAGCATATAGGCAATAAGACAATCTAAGAAGACAATCCAGAAGCAAGCTAAATAACGCCATTTTAATGTAAAGAAGATAATAGACCAAAAAGCATTGATGATTAATTGTCCATAATAGACAACAGATTCTAAAGTTAAATTTAGCTTTTCATGTGATTTTAAGCGTTTATACGAGATTCCCATTAAAAGATAAAAAAGTGTCCATGCAATAGGGAAAAGCATCTTAGGAGGGGCAAATGGGGGTTTTACTAAGCTCGTATAATCGATGTGTTTAGCAATAAGAAGAGATACAAATCCACCCACTGCTAAAGGAGTGAATAAATAGACATATTTTTTCCATGATTTTTTCATAGGAATCTTCCTTTCTTTTTTAGTTTATGCAAAAGCTTAATTATTATACTTTGTATAGAATAATCTCTTTTACATAAACTAAAAAAAGGTGATCAATATGGCCAATATAAAAAGTGCAATTTCTTTTGGTTTAGTCAATATTCCTGTTTTATATACTCCCATTATTCATAACAATGATATGACTTTTCATCAACTCCATAAAAAATGTGGGCATCGTATTCAATATCAAAAATATTGTAACCATTGTAAGAAACAAGTTAAAGAAATCGATTTAGTCAAAGGATATGAAGTAGAAGATGGAAACTTTATCACGTTTACGAAAGAGGAACTAGCCAATATGCGTATTGATTTAAAGGGTACCATTGAAGTCGTTGCCTTTGTTCCTGAAAAAGAAATTCCGAGCTTTTACTATGAAAAAAGTTATGTTCTTACGCCACCAAAGAAAGAAAAAGCCTATTCCTTATTTTTAGAAGTCTTAAAAAAGAGTGGAAAAGTGGCCGTTGCTAAGACCACATTAGGAACTAAATTTTATTATTGCCTTTTACGTTTTTATGAAGGAACAATTCTTATGTCCACCATGTATTTTGAAGAGGAAATTGAAATTCCCGATACGGTATCGACTGCTAGCTTTAGTAAACAAGAATTTGATCTTGCATTAAAGTTAGTCGAACAATTAGAAAGTCACTTTACACCATCAGAATATCAAGATGATTATCAAAATCAAATAAAAGATGCCATTCAAAAAAAACAAGAGGGAAAATCCATTCGTAAAAAAAAGAGTACGAAGAGTCCAACAGGTAAAGATTTGATTACTTCCTTGCAAAAGAGTTTGGAAGCAAATTAGATGTTTAATTCTATTCTTCATCCTATGTTACTAAGTGAAGCTTTTTCCCCTTTTGATCATAAAGATTATCTCTTTGAAGTGAAATATGATGGCATAAGAGCCATTCTATTTGTCAGTCCAACAACTATCCGTATTGAGAGTCGCAAAGGTGTTGATTTAACAAGTAAGTTTCCAGAATTAAAAAGGATTAAAGAATTGGTGAAAGAGGAAGTCATCCTAGATGGGGAAATTATTGCTTTACAGGATGGGAAACCGAACTTTAAGAAAGTCATGGAACGTGTCAATAGCAAAACACTTTCTAAGATAAATCGAGGAAGAGATGAAAATCCCGTTTTATTTATGGCTTTTGATATTCTCTATAAGAAGCATTCTTTAGTGGATTTACCTTTAATAAGGCGAAAGAGAATCTTAGAGAAGATGAGAGAAAATGAGAGCATCATGATTGTTCCCTATATCGAAAAGAAGGGAAAGGCTTTATTTAAACAAGTGAAAAAACAATCCTTAGAGGGAATTGTTGCGAAAGAAAAAAATAGTCTTTATGAAGTAGGGGTACGTACAGATAAATGGATTAAAATTAAAAATAGGCAAGAAGGTGTATTTTTGATTCTCGACTGTTTAGAAAATGCAAATGAAACAGTGAGTCTTTTACTTGGAGAAAATAGAAGTGGCAAAATCATTTCTTGTGGAAAAGTGCTACTAGGAAAAAATCAAGAAATTTTAAGGAAAGTAAAAGAGGCTCCAAAAGCATCTTTAAAATGCCTCATTACTTATTTAGAAAGAAGTGAGAATGGAAGTCTTAGGCATCCCCATTTTGTGAAACTTACCTGATTCTTAGGGTAAGTGTAAAGACGCTTAATACTCATCTTCATACATTATTAATGTAGGGAGGTGAATATATTGAAAAAGGGAATTGATGTCTCTTCTTACCAAGGAAGAATTGACTGGGAGAGAGTAAAACCTTATATTGATTTTGCTATTATAAGATGTGGTTTTGGAAATAATGTGAGAAGTCAAGACGATGTTTATTTTGAAAGAAATGCTAGAATGTGTAAAGAGTTAGGTATTCCTTTTGGCGTCTATTTATTCAGCTATGCGACGACTTTAGATGAAGCGCGAAGTGAAGTGGATCATACATTAAGATTAATTCGTGATAAAAAGTTAGAGTATCCGGTCTTTTTAGATGTCGAATCGCGAAGACAAATGGCATTAAAGAAAGAGGATTTAGTTGAGATTGTCAAATATTATTGTGAGGAGATGGAACGTCATGGCTATTATGTAGGAATCTATGCCAGTTTAGATCGTTTTAAAAGTAACTTAGATTCTCGTGAACTAGATGCCTTTGATAAATGGGTAGCAGAATGGAATGATCGCTTTACTTATCAAGGAAAAGCGGGAATGTGGCAACATACTTCTTATGAAGAATTAGCAGGTATTCGTGGAAGAGTCGATGGGGATATTGCTTTTTATGACTATCCTACCATTATCCGCGATGCCCATCTTAATCATTTGGAGGATGAACCTTTAAAATATCGCGTAGGAGATGAAGTGTATGTCTCTGGGCCTATCTATGAAGAGAGTGACGCGATAAGAGAAAGAAAAAGTGTTTGTGATACTCTTTATCGTATTGAAGAAGTGATTCCTAATGCCAAAGCCCCATATCGTGTAAGTGAAGGCTATGTTAAAGAGAGTGAAGTTTATACGAAAAATAATGGAGAATAAAGTGTAAATCTCTAATTTTATGAACAATTTTTGAATATGTGATATAATAATGTACAGAAAGGAAAGAATGAAATGAAAAAATATATAATTGCTTTACTTGCTGTACTTTGTTTAGTACCAATGACTACTTTTGCAAAAGGAAAAACAACTACGACAACGACAAAACTTCCTGAGGACTTAGTAAAGGTTTATGTCTTTCAAAAGGATGGATGTCAATATTGTGAATTACAATTGGAATACTTAGAAGGATTAGAATCTTTAAATAAGAAGTTTACGATTGTAAAAAAAGAACTTTATAAAACGACAGAAACGGAGTCTTGGGCTCATGGAGAGGATTATAATCTAGGGGTTAAAGTAGCCAATGCTTTTAACGCAGCTGGATTTAAAGATGCTTCTTATGATGGAACACCTTTTGTCGTTATCAGTGACATTTATGCCCAGACGGCTTATAGCAGTGATCTAGAAGCTGTCATTGATGAAGCGTATGAAAAAGGAGATAAAGACGTCGTTACCTGTATAGAAGAGGGAAAGAATAACTGTTTACCTGAAGGACCTAATCAAAATGTAGCAGGTTATATTATTCTTGGTATTACTGGCGTTATTGTTCTTATCATTATCATAGCCAGTATGAAAAATAAAAAAGAAATGGATGAAATGATAGAAGAAACTTCTACTGTCGAAAAAGAGGAACCTAAAAAAGAAAAAACAGCAAGTAAAACAACAAAGAAGAAGACAACAACAAAGAAAACAACGAAGAAAAAAGAAACAGAGTAAAGAGGCTAATGAATAGCTTCTTTTTTAGTATAAGTTTTATTAAAATGGTATAATGATTTTATTGGAGGACTTGAGTATGCAAGATAAATATCATTTAACAAGAGAACAAAATATTTTTGTTGCTAAGAGAAACATTGTAGATTATATTTGGAAAAGTGCCAATTTAGAAGGAATTGCTGTTACTTATTCAGAAACACAGGTTATCTACGATGGTGGTGTTGTAAATGGTCTTACTGTTGATCATATTATTGCCATTAATAATTTAAAATATGCTTGGCAATTTATTTTAGAAAATGAAGGACTTGAGTATGACTTTAAATTTTTATGTCAACTTCATAAACTTACTTGTGATAAATTAGTGTTAGAACAAACACTAGGAAGAGTTAGAACAACTCCTGTTAATAGGAGGAACTACATGGAAACCTCCATTTCCTATTGAAAGTCAGATTAAAGAAGAGATGGAAGGGATATTGGGACAACCTGAAAAAAGTAAAACTGAAATTGCCATTGAAATTATGTTATGGGTGATGAGAAGACAGATGTTTATCGATGGAAATAAACGTGTTGCTATGTTGTTTGCCAATAAGATTATGATTGACCATGGTTGTGGAATTATTTCCATTTCTCAAGATAATCAGAGTCTATTTTTTGAAAAGTTGATTAAATTTTATGAAGTAGGAGATAATATTGATTTAAAAGAATGGCTATATGAAACCAGTATTGATGGAATAGCTTTGAATGAATAAGAAGTGAATGAATAGCTTCTTTTTTCTTGTATTAAGTAATAAATATAAGATAGTGAGGGAATATGATAATTGGATTAAATGAAGAAAGTGCAAGTCTACTTGAGGAAACAATCGAAAAAGTGAGAGACACTTTTTATCAGAATGAAGGAATTAAAAGTGTATTTATGAATGTTTTTATGTGTGACGATCTTGAAGGAATGGAAACAAATGTTAAAAAGGGAATAAATATTGTCTTCTATGTTATTTTAGATTCAATAGACAATTTTTCAATGGAATCCTATAATGCGTATTTAGAGAGTATTTCAATGGATTTACCTATTCATTTCTATGGAAATATGGTAGAAGAAACAATTTTTTATGAAAGAGAAAGTCTTTCTCGAATGGATTATCTTCTTTCTGATGGAGAAATTCTATTTGATAAAACAGAAATAATTAGAGGGAAAAAGAAGGATTTAGAAGATATGGAATCTCTTTTCTTGAATCGTGTTCTTTTTAAAACAAAATAAAAAAGAGAAGATTCACTAGTATTTTAGGGTGTAGTACATGATTTCTAGAAAGGATAGTTATCAGTAAATCTTCTCTAGAAGGAATTTTCTCCTTCTAATTAATATATACACAAAAAAAATCGAAATTACTCATCATTTTAGAATTTTTTTAGAAAAAGTGGCTTTTTTCTTGTATTTTGTTGGAATTCTTTTTATAATGAATTTAGAAAGTATACACCAAAGGAGTTAAACATGGAAAGAGGAAAATTAATTGTTATTGAAGGAACTGACTTATCAGGGAAAGAAACACAATCGAAAAAACTAATTGAAAGATTAAAAAAGGATGGAAAACAGTCTGTTTACTATAGTTTCCCAGATTATGCTTCAGCAACTGGAAGAATTGTGGGATTTCCGTATCTAGGGAAACCTTATTTAGCAGAAGAAATGATCTATAGTGAAACAAAAAATATCTTTAGTGGATTAAAATCAGGTAGTTGTAATCTAGAACATATTTTTAATGTTTTAAAGATGTTTCATCCAGAGGAGTTTTCTTCTGAAGAGATGATGGTTATAAAAGAATCATTAAAGAATGCATTGAAAGAAAGATTACCTCAAATATCATTAGAGGATATGGTGCTTGTTTCAATAACCTTAGATAAAGTAATGAGTTCTTTATCTCATGGTTGGTTTTCTGAGGGAGCACCTAATGTAGATGCTATGGTTTCAACTCTTTACTATGCAGCAGATAGAAAAGCCAATATGCCTATTATGGAAAGCATTCTGAATCAGGGATTTAACATTGTGTTAGATCGTTATACGTATTCAAATATGGGACATCAAGGAGGAAAGATACTGGATGATAAAATTAGAAAAGAAATATATGAATGGATTGCTGATTTAGAATTTAGGGCTTTAGGGCTTCCTCAAAGTGATGCTCGAATATTTTTACATATGCCAACAGATTATGCTAATCTTCTTAAAAAATTAAGAGCTGAAAAGATGGACGAAAATGAACGAGATATGGAACATTTATATCATGCTGAGAAAGCCTTTGTTGAAGTAGCTAATCTTTATGACTTTGAAACCATTGAATGCCTTAGAGGAGAACCGGAAGAAGCTCCAACACTTGAAAATATCAAAAATCCAGAAGAAATAAGTGAAGAAGTTTATCAAAAAGTGATGAAAAGATTGACAAGATAATTTGCATTTTTGTAAATTATCCTTTTTATTTGTCTAAAATTGAGTGTTTTTATTGTAAAACACTTTTAATTCCGTTATAATTATGTTAGTGTATTGTAATTGAAAGAAAACATAAGCTGTTTTTTCAGGAGTGATGATCATGAATGTGTCCTTTTTTGCTATTGGGTATTTTTTAAAGTTTTTTGCCTCGTTGTTGCTTGAAGTTTTTGATGTGATTGCCTATTCTTTAGTATCCTTTTCTTATTCTATTTTTTATGCCATTTCGAAAGTTGATATTTTTGGAACTCCTGGAGGAAAGGATCTTTTTAATCATATTACAGAACGTATTTATCAAACGATTTCTATTGTTATGATCTTTGTCTTTGCCTACTATTTGATTATGCTCATTATAGATCCAGATGGAAAATCAGGAAAATCTGCCACACAGTTAGTGAAACAGACCATTATTTCCATCCTTTTGATCATTATCTTACCTACGATATTTGGCTATCTTTCTGTATTCCAACAGCATGTTTTAGACAACCATACGATTGAAGCATTAATTCTTGATGAAGGAGGAACGTTAGGAACTGACCCTGGACAACAAATCGCGATGATGTTATTCTCTTCTAATTTCCATCCGGAAAATACACAGTATTCGGATTATTTTGATGAAAAAGGCGAGTTTATAGGGAAGGATGATATTCAAGTTGCCATAGATGTATGCAAAAAAGGTGGCGGAGATGATGAGACAGCAGGAAATCCAGAAACTTGTGAAGCATATGCAGGAGCTTTGAATACATGGTATCAGAACTATACAAGTGGACAAAATGGTCTTAAGAGAACATTGATGACTTCTATTGCACCACTTGCGTTAAATGATACTTTACAACTCGCCATTAATGAAGAAGGCGGAATGTATTACGGTTGGATTCTCAGCGTTATTACAGCAGTCATTGCGGCTTGGTTCTTCATTAGTTTTGCAATTGATTTAGGTGTACGTGCTGTTAAATTGGGTGTGTTACAGCTTATTGCGCCAATCCCTGTTCTTATGAATGTCTTTCCTGCGGGAAAGAAAACATTTGATGCTTGGTTTGGTCAGTTGAAGAAGACTTATCTCGAACTATTTGTTCGTTTGGCTATTGTCTTTCTTGCAGTGACACTGATTCAATTAGTTCCATCGTTTTGGAATATTATTTGGGATAGTAATGATGGAGTGCCAGGCGGTATAGCCACACAGTGTTTGGCAAATATTTTATTAATCCTTGGTATTTTAAAATTTGCAAAAGATTGTCCACAACTCTTCAAGGATGTCTTCTCAAGCAACAGTGGTATGTTTGCCGGAATGAACTTTAAACCAGGCATTAAGAAGAACTTAGAATCAAATGAGTATGGAATGAAAGCTGGTGCAATTGGTGTAGGAGCTATAGGTGGTGGAATTGCTGCTACTTATCAATCGTTTAAGAACCGTTATAGTGTATTAAAGGAAAACAATGATAATGCGAGTGACAACCATTCACATATTGGCCTAAGGTCCGCTGGATATGCTCTTAAAGATCTTCCACGTGGTATTATCGCTGGAGGAAAAGGTGGTTATAAAAATCGTACAGGAAAAGTGTCTTTACAAGATACTGCCAATGCGGCGACTAGAGGGTCAGCATCGGGAGTAGCTGCTTACAATGCCAATGAAAACTTAGGAGCCAATTTTGGCGAAAGAGTGTCAAATCGTATTCGCAATCGTGGCGAAAACATTACAGAAAATGTTAGTGAATTCAGAGATGCTATAATTGGTGCTCAAGTCAATGCCAATATTGCCAGTGATTCGTTAAAAGAAATGAATGACTATTTGAAAAAGTATACTGAGCTAGCTAAGAAAACTATGGATAGCTTAGATAATGAACTTAAAACTTTAAAGGATGAATTATTACGTAATGGAACAGCCAAGTATGCAGATGAAAATGGAAATCTTCAAACATACACGAGTAAGGAACAATTAGAGACGTTATTTAAAGAGAAAAAGCGTAAAGCTATTACAAAAGCTGTTAATGGGGAGTATAAAGAAGCTGCCAATACTTATATGGCAACAATGCTTAAAGATTTATCTAAGAATATGGCAAATATCAGCAGTGATAATGCCAAGTTGTTGAATAAGAAAGTGGAGAGTTTGGGTCTTACCACTGTTGATCAATTAATAAAGAAATTGAGTGATAAAAATCATACAGCAACAGTTCAAGAAATTGGTGTTCTACAAGATGTTTCTAAAGAGATGGGAAGACAACAACAAAATATTATTATTACTAGTCAAATAAAACAACAAGAAAAAGAAAGTAAAAAGGAAAGTAAGTAGGCTAAGTTATGGACTATAACCGATTTGAATTACCCGTATTACAAAACTTTGCAGAAGAATACAATCGTTTAGCTGAATACATTGTCCTTTTCGATAAAGATGCGATGGAAGAAATCGACTACGAAGAAAGATTGCTTTTAGATCAAGTACTTCTTGGCAAGAGTCGATATTCAAAAAGAGATATTGAACTGAAGTATCGTGTAAAAAGAGTGAAGTTAATTGCTAAGATGCTTGATGAAAATAAGGCGTTAAGAAAAGTTCAAAAAGAATTGAGTCAATATGTGAGATTTCACAAAATTGAAAGAGCAAGATTACAACTGGCCTTTGGTGATGGAGTAACTTTATCACCTACGGAAATCTATGTGAATTATGAATACTTAGTAAAAGAATTAGAGAAGATAAAAAAGATTTTAGATGCTTATCAAAGAAAATAAAAAGGAGGAGATAAAATGAATCAATATATGATTCCTGCAAATTCGAAAAGATCAATGCTTCTTTTGGGATTGTTTGAACCCATTGATTTGATTATCTTTGGTACAGGAATAGGGATAACGACGATCTTGCTATTTTTGTTACCGACAGATACAATCAGTGATTTGCTTGTCTGCTTTTCCCCTGCATTGGTGACAGGAGCGATGGTTTTGCCCGTTCCAAACCATCGAAATATGTGGACATTAACGGCAAATATCTATGGGTTCTTAAGTAATAGGAGAACCTATTATTGGAAAGGTTGGAGTGTGTATGAAGACGAAAGACAAAAAGACAGATAGTTCTAAATATACGGAAGATTGGCTTCCAGTAACGAATATTCGTGGAGGATTTATCGAAGTAGAAGGAAAGATGTTGGAAGGAAAACAACTTGTAACTGGAGTTAAGATAGAACCACGAAATATCTTTATTAGTGATCAGGAAACACAAACAAGAGTTATTTATCAATTGAGAAATTTCTATAATACACTTAATTTTGAATTCTGGCTTATCTGTTGTGATCGCCCAGTCGATATTAACCTTTATAAATCCGAACTAGAGGTAATGCTTAATCGTGAAGAAACATCTCCACAAGTACGAAAACTTATTCTCCAAGATATTAATAAGTGTGATATGTTTACAGGACCAGCAATTAATGCTGTTGACACAGAATTTTATCTATTATTTAAAGATACACCTAAAAATCTAGAAGTGATGCAAAAGCGAATTCATAACATTATTTCTGGGTTAGCAGGAGCTGGACTTGTTTCAAGACAAATTAATGAAGATGATGTTCGTGTCTTAATGGATAGTTTCTTAAATGATAGTAAAAGAATAGAATATGGGACGGTGATGAGCGATGTCTAAAGCGTCACTAAAAAGTGAAATAGCTCCTAAGGGAATGAATTTTAAAATCAATGAATTTATGATCAGTGATAAATATGCTACTATATTGACTGTGCTAGAATATCCTAAAATTATTGGAGCTGGTTTTTTAAGCAATATTACTTCTATTCCAGGAGTAAAAATTAGTATTAAGCACATTCCTATTGACTTTGCCACGATGCAAAAGACGATTAATAAAGAGATTGCTGAATTAAAAGAAGCTTGGTCAAAAGAGCATGATGCGACATTAAAGGAACGTATTCGTATTGATTATGAATCAATGGAAAGTTTTGTTCAAATGCTTGCGGCAACACAATCAAAAATCTTTGATTTTCAAATGCATATTATGATAGTTGCTGATACACAAGATGAACTAGATGCAAAGAAATTATCGGTTAAGAGCTTCTTATCTGCTTTAAATATGCGTGCAATTCCTATGATGTTTGAACAGGAAAAAGTGTTGAAATCAATGCTTCCAATATTCCCTAAACAGGATGTAGAGTCACGTATTGGGATTCCTATTCCGGCACCAACGATTGCTGCCATGTATCCTTTTGTTTTTGATAGCATAAAGGATCCTGGGCTATCGACTCTTTTTGGAATTGATTTCTCAGGTGGAGTCGTTCTATTTAATCAATTCTTGTATCAAATAAAAAAAGAACATAATCGAAATAATGCCAATATGATTATGCTAGGTACATCAGGTTCTGGAAAATCAACAGCTGCTAAATTGCAGTTGCGTAATCATATTCGTAATGGATATCAGATTGTCTGTATTGATCCTGAAAATGAACTTGAGTATTTGTGTAAGACAAATGGGGGAACGAATGTCGATCTTGGTAAGGGTGGCGTTTATGGTATGGTTAATCCTCTTGAAGTTATTGTCGATTCAGATGAAGAGGAATTATCTCAAGGACTTGGCTATACTGTATTAACAAGAACATTACAGTCTTTAAAAGCCTTCATGAAGTATTATTCACCTGCCATTGAAGATGATGTGCTTGCTATGTTTTCCGAGGTCGTTCAAGAGACTTATAAGCGTTTTGGAATTGATTTCGATACAAACTTTGCTAATTTTAAACCAGATAATTATCCAATCTTTGATGATGTCTATGCTACCATTAAGGGAAAACTTCTTTCAATGCCAGAAGCTACAAGAGAAAAAGATGTGATGGAAAGACTTGAACTTCGTGTTCGCCCATTTGTCAATGAACTTCGTTATTACTTTAATGGACATACAACGGTTGATCCGAATACAGACTTTATTGTGTTTAATATAAAAGAGGTTATGAACAGTGATGCTAATATCCGCAATGCATTGTTCTTCAATATTTTAAAATATGCTTGGGGACTCTGTTTAGATAAATCGAAGAATACTGTAATGATGGTTGATGAAGCCCATATCCTTCTTTCTGGCAATAACGAGTTGGGAGCAGAATATTTAGCACAGATGCAAAGAAGAAGTCGCAAATACAATACAGGAACGATTATTATTACTCAACAGCCGACAGACTTTGCAGCGGAAAACGTCATTATGCATGGAAAAGCAATTTTTGATAATGCTTCTTATTACTTAATCATGGGACTTCGTAAACAAGCAGTAGAAGATTTGTCAAAATTAATTGATTTAAATGATGCTGAAAAAGAAAGTATTAAATCGTATACACAAGGAGAAGCATTGTTTGTCTGTGGATCAAGAAGAATGCGTATTCATGTAGAACTTACACAAGATGAATTAGATTCCTTCGGTAGTGGAGGAGGACTATAGTTTAGGCGGTGAAATAGATGAAATTAAGAACAAATAGAAAAATAAGACGTTCAATAATTAGCAAGAAAATTCTTGTGTCTTCTTTTCTTGTTCTTTTTTTTGTATGCATCTTAAATCCGTTAACTATTTCTTCTGCCTCTTTTCAATATAAAGATTTTGACTGGGAAACATTTAAAGATGCCAATAAAGATTATTGGTATGGATATTGTAAAGATGAAGAAGATAAGTCTTCTTGTGAGGATCTTATTTTAAAACAACAAGAGAAATTTTACAAAAAACTATATAAATTACTTGCTAAATATCAAGAAGATGGTCTTTATATCAATGACAATCTCATTATTGAAACGGTTTTTATTGATATGACACCTTTTGACTTTTCAGATAATGGAGAAGATTATAAAAAAAATTGGCAAAGCGGAAATTCAGCTTACGTTATTGATGAATCAGAGATGGACAATATTGATATAGAAGATAAATATACATATGATGGAGAAGAAATAGCCAACTATTATGAAGAAGAAAGGGATACTTTAAAAATCCTTATTAAAAATATGATTGCCTATAATACTGGATGTTATGGGGTCTATGGAGATCCTGAGGAAGAAACATTAGAGGATGGCTCAGAACACCTTTCTTGTGAAAAAGGGACTTTGGTTGAACTTCCTTTACTAGGAATTATTAAAGAAAAAAAATGTGCCGATCGTCTCTCAAGTTATGAATATGGATTTTGGGAATATTTTTCCAGTAAGTGGGCTCATGATACCAAACTCTTAAGAAATGCAACAGTGGGATTTTTAGGAAGAGTGCCTGAAGATAAAAAGTATGAAGAATGTGAGAAATTAGGAGAGGATTATCCTGAAAATTCAAAATACGTCTATGATGATAATCCTCATGTGTCAACAGATCGATACTTTGACTTTTTAAGACAAAATATCTATTTTGATAGAAAGGCACATTTGCAAGAGCGCTTTAAGGAAAACGTTCTGATACCTGCTGGAGTAAAATGTATGACAGATGATGTTTGTAGTGATTCTCTAGAAGCAAAAGGACTTTATGATGAATATGAAGAGCAAATTGTAAAGGTTCGTTCAGTCATAGTTGATGATATTATTGAAGTTTTAAAAAACTATGGTATTTCTTATGATGAATTTGGAGAGAATGGGGATTTTATCGATGTTACGAGTGAAGAATCCACACGCAAGAGTTTTTATTGGCCAATTGGAAGTAGTAAAACGGAAGAAAAAAATGGTGTCCTTTTGGCCGTTAAAGATCCTGTAAGTACGACAATTTCAAGCTATTATGGTCCTAGAAAGAATGCTGTAACGAACGAAGAAGAAATAAACTATGGAATTGACATCAGTGCACCAGCAGGAGCAAATGTTATTGCTGTTTATGGTGGGGAAGTTGTAAGTATTGTTAATTCTTGCCAAGTAGGGGATTATGAATGTAATGAAGGATATGGAAATCAAGTTATGATTTCTCATTCTAATGGAGATTATACTATTTATGCTCAGTTAAATGATGTTCTAGATATCAAAGTAGGCGATTCTGTTTTACAAGGACAAGTCATTGGTCATGTGGGAAATACAGGAAAAACAAATACAAATGCTCTACATTTTGAACTTCGCAAAGGAGGCGCAAGTGTTTCATATGCTGTTGATGTCTTGAATTATATGAGTGCATCCAATTCAAGGCCAAAACTTGCATCAGGAGATTTTTCTGTTCATCAAACCTCCTTAACGAGGGCTGAATTTGTCTCTAAAATGCGCTCTTATTGTAATACGAGAAATTGTTCTTCGAAAAAGGACAAGACCTTTTTAAATGTTTTTGCTGGACATGCCGAAGAAGTCTATGATGTTTCGATAGCAAACAATGTAAATCCAGAATTAGTTGTTGTTCGCGCTGTTGTCGAAGGTTTTTCTCCAGGAATAAGTAATGGCTCTAATAACTATTGGGGAATTCGTTGCTATAATGGGCAAGGAACGAAGGTTTGTAGTCAATATAGCAGTCTTACGGATGGTATTCGAGGGTTTGCCTCTGTTGTTTCAAAATATGATACGGCTTCCGATATGATGTCAAAATATGCTTATATTGGAAAGTATTGGGTAAAAGTGTTAAAGAATTCTAATGGAAGTACCGATTGGGGAGTTGGAGGATGTGCCTATTATCCTTCTATTAATAAATATATGACTGCTGAACGATCAAGTATTGTGGGAAAAAGTTGTCGTGAGGCCAAATGTGAAAAGAACGGATCGGGCTCTTGCATTCAATCGACTGCTGAAGATCAAAAAGCTTATGCCCTTTGGCAGGTCAATGACAAAATGAGTCCAATAAGACATAATATCTTTGGATTGTAGGAGGGACTATGAAAGATTTAGATAAAACACAAAAAAAAGTCTTATTCTTTTGGCTTATATTAGCAATTGTTGTTCTTATTCTTTTCTTCCTTCTTCGTTTCTTTAAGATTGACTTTAAAAGAAGTAATACTTATGATAAGACTTACCATCTTGTAGAAGATTATAGTCGTTATTATACCGTAACGGCTACGATAGATAAGCTTTATCAATTTCTTAATGCTGGGAGTAGGGAAAGTGTACTTCATATTTTAGATAGTGAATACAAAGAAGAGAAAAAATTAACAGAAAAAAACGTCATAAGTACATTAAAAAACGAGAAAACAAGTATTTCCTTTGAGGCACGAACGATGTGTGAGAAAAGAGTGAAAGAGGATTTGACACAGTATGTGGTAAAAGGTTACAAAGTGGATCTTAATGAAATAAAAAAGATATCAGAAGTATTTTATCAAGTCGTGTTAGATGAAAGTAACTTTCATTTTTCTATACGGCCTATAGAAGAGAAGACTTTTAGTGAGGTTTGTCATGAATGAGTTTAAAATAAGTTTAAAAGAGAATAAGTGGCTTCTAGTTCTTTTAGGTATTGTTCTTCTTTTTCTTTTTATCTTTGGTATTGTACGTATTATTAAAGGAAATCAAATCTATCAAAGTGAAGCTATGAATGATTCTACAGTAGATTATATTAAATATCACTATGCGGATAATGAATATAAAGTCATGCAGATAGAGGAAGTGGACATGGTGGAAAGATATTATCAAATGTATTTGAATGCTACTTTAGTAAATGAAAAAGAAGCGTGGGATATGTTGAGTGATGAGACAAAAAATGCTTTTCATGATAAAATAGAAGAATATCAAAAAGAGCTTAAGAAGCGAATAACTGTAAAGAGTAAAAATAATAAGGTTCAAGTTTATCGAAAAACAGCGAATGGTTTTCTTGTTATTGATACAGAGAACTATCAATATGAAATCATTGAAAAAGGCGTTATGAATGTTAAAGTTACCTTGAGGGGACAAGTGAGATAATGGAGGTGAGATAGATGAACTTTGATAAGGGGTATAGAAAAATGATGAATACTAAAGGTTCATCTATGAACTTTAAACTAGGAAATAGAGGCCTTGGGTATCAAAACAACGAAATACTTGAAAATGAAGAATATCAAGTGGGAGATAAGGTCGCACCAGGGAAAGAAATTGGAAAAGATGGAGAAGTAAAGGATAGTAGTGTAAAAAAACTTGTAAAAGCTGGAGGTCGTGGAATTGTTGCTTATGGAACAGGAGGGGCTTCATTAGGAAAAGACAAAGAAGTCTTAGAAAGTGGTCCCGTTGATCAAGCTGTGGGAGTTATTTCGGATGCTGCTGAAAATAATAAAGCGATAAAGATGACAGCAGATGTCTTAGAAAAAGCAGGTGTAACCGATGTAGCAAATGGTGCTATGGATGTTGTAGGGGATTTAAAAGAAGGAAAAGTCACTGATGCTATAAAAGATATAAAAAAGGTAAAAAAGACAATAAGGGAAAAGAGGTTTAGGAATACCCTTATTATTGTTGCTAGTGGATTTGCCCTCTTACTTATTATTATCACTATTTTAGTAGGACCTGTCATTGGGGGAATGCTTGATTTAACAAATACCTTTAAAGGAGATATGAATGGCAATTCTTCGGGATCCAGTTCAGTATCGAGCCAAACATCAAAAGATTTATCAGAACAGGTTTTAGCTAGTACGGGAATAAATTATAATGAGTTAAGCGATATTAGAAAAGCTATTGTTTTAACAGCGAGTTCAAAAGTTGGGTCAAAATATCATTTTGGAGGAAAACCTACTGGACCTGGAGATACTGGATTCCCTACATCAGGACTTGACTGCTCAGGGTTTGTTCAATGGGTATTGTGGACAGCAACAGATGTAAATCCTTATGAAGGTGGCGGACTAGGAACAAGTTCTCTTTATAGTTTAATTGGAAAAAACTTTATTCAAATAAGAGAAGAAGATTTACAACCAGGAGATATTGGTTTAAGAATAGCAAAGGGAAGTGCCAATGGACATACTGGAGTTTATATAGGGGATGGGAAATACGTTCATGCTGCAAA
Organism: uncultured Muribaculaceae bacterium; assembly: GCA_964634785.1. Lineage (GTDB taxonomy): Bacteria > Bacillota_I > Bacilli_A > RF39 > UBA660 > CAG-582. Next base: position 4,322 of record CAZWKF010000002.1, on the reverse strand, counting down.
TAGGATAAAGGGAGTCACTGCTGGAAAATATTATAATTTTGATTATTTTTTGCGATATGCAGGTGTAGAATAAGAGAGGTGATAGAGTGAAAAAAGTTTTTTTTGTATTGATGATATTGGCCTTTCCAGAAGTTTGTTTTGCTATGAATGTTCATTTTTCGACTTCTTTTGAAGAAAATGTTGATACGGAAAAAATAAGATCCATTGTTTTACTCACCTCAGATGTTAATGAAGATGAGATTGAAGTAGCTTTAGAAAAAACGAATCATTATGCATATACACTCCAAAATATGAAAGAGGGAAGATTTACTGTTGATTCTCTTGTCGTAGAAGATGACTATATAGGTGTCTATAGTCTTGATTATACCTCTAAGTATGAAAATAATGATCTTTATATTGATGTATTAGTAAAGAATACACCACAAAAGGAAAATACAACGCGTCCAGTGGTAACCGATGAAGAGTGGGCAAGAATTATTGGAAGTACGAATAAGACAAGTAAGACTACAACGCGAACAACTAAGTTTTTACAAACGACAAATGAAACGACAACGACAAAAGACGTAGAGAAAGAAACAAAACAGGAGGAGACTAAAACCAGAAATAGAATCTATATTTTTATTTTTTCAATTTTAGGGGTGGTTCTTGTTATTGTTCTTTTAAGAGCTTTTATCAAAATCATGAATGCAAATAAATAATAGTAGAAAAATGCGTAAAAATAGTTTATAATAAACGAAGAGAAGGAAGGGCTAATATGAAATTTAAAGTTTCACCAAAAGATGCTGCTATCTTTAGTGGTTTTTGTATCGTATTACTTTATTTTTGTGCAATTGCTGTACTAAATGTATTGGCTCTTATTAATGGGGATGGGTTTAAAGGGCTTAATCCTATAGAAGCTTTTACAGGAACTTATTTGCCTGTCACTTTGTTTGTCTTTTTTGCTGTTTTAATTGCGATCTTCTTTAGTGTATCTTCGACTATTTTTGAGCATCAAAAAGGATTTGGAATTGGGCTTTCTTTTGGTAAATCTGATGAAGGTGGATATTCTCGTTGGTTAACTGAAAAAGAGATGAAAAAAGCCTATAAGATCTATCGTGTTGGCGTAAAAGATACTACTGCTGAAGTTGGAGGAATTGTCTTCATCAATGATGGAAAGAATATGTGGGTAGATGATTCTGAAAACCACACTTTGGTTATTGGTGTTACTGGTTCGGGTAAAACAACTGCAGTCGTTGACCCATTGATTTACAGTTTATGTAAACATGGAGAAAGTATGATTTTTACCGATCCAAAAGGAGAGATCTATAAAAACCATGCTGAATTAATGAAATCTTTAGGTTATAAAATTGTTGTTTTAAATTTCCGTGAACCAACTCTTGGAAATGCATGGAATCCTCTTACACTTCCTTATCGCTTATATAAAGCGGGAAATGTGGATAAAGCAATCGAGCTTGTAGATGACGTTGCCCTAAATATTTTAGCTGATCCTAAAGCGCAGGATCCTTTCTGGTCAAATTCAGCAAGTGACTATTTTTCAGGATGTGTTTTAGGATTGTTTGAAGATGCCAAAGAGGAAGAAGTTAATATCAATACGATCAGTTATATGACAACGGTTGGTGAAGAAAAGTTTGGTGCTGGTTCTAACTATATTAAAGAGTATTTTACCTTAAAGGGAGAATCATCAAGTCCTTATACCTTTGCAAGCAATACGATTAATTCTCCAACTGAGACAAAGGGAAGTATTTTAGCTGTTTTCCGTCAAAAGATTCGTCTATTTGCATCACGTGAACAACTATCGGAGATGCTTTCGCATTCAGATTTTGAAATGCGTGATATTGGAAAACAAAAGACAGCTGTCTTTATGATTATCCATGATGAGAAGACTACTTATCATGCCTTAGCAACTATTTTTATTAAACAATGCTATGAAACTTTAATTGATGTCGCACAGGAATCGGGTGGAAAACTACCTATAAGAACAAATTTTATTCTTGATGAGTTTGCTAATATGCCACCTTTAAAAGATGTTACAACAATGGTTACAGCTGCACGTTCAAGACAAATACGATTCACTTTTATCATTCAAAACTTTGCCCAGTTAAATGAAGTATATGGGAAGGAAGATGCGGAAACGATTCGTTCAAACTGTGGTAATTTGATTTATCTTTTGACCACTGAACTTTCAGCATTGGAAGAAATCTCGAAAATGTGTGGTGAAGTAAAATCGAAAAAAGATGATAAAACGGCAAGTCAACCACTTGTAACTATTTCTGATTTACAGAAGATGAAGATGAATGAAGTTATTATTTTAAGAAACCGTTATCATCCATTTAAGACCCAGCTAGTACAAGGATTTAATGTTGACTGGGGAGATAAAGACTTTGGAAAAGCTGAATTTGTTCCACGTGAGAAAAAAGAAATTCAATTATTTGATATTAAAGAGCATGTAAAATTGCGCAAAAAGAGTAAGATGATGGATGGTTTTGATCCTAAGAAACCAGGATTACCAGATTTCAATCCATTTGGAGGAATGTCGGGGGACAGACCAATGCCTAAAATTCCAACTTTTGAAGAATTTATGGCTGCACGTAATGCCGGAAAAGATCCATTTGCATCAAAACCAAAATCTCCATTACCAAAACCAGCAGGAGGACCAAATTTTGATGTTGATGATTTGGTAAAAAGAATAGATGCAAAAATTGCTGAATTAGAGGCACAAGAAAAAGAAGAAGAGGAAAAGAAGAAAAAAGAGACAAATGCTACACCTTCTATTTTTCCACCACTTCCTGAAAAAGTGGAACTTGAGAAAAAGGAAACAGAGGAGTCGTCACTCACCATTAATAAAGAAGCAGCTATTGATAGAAATAACGTAGTGGAGACCAATCCATTTGCCAATATTACACCAATAATCAATGAGAATAAACTACCTAAGAAAGACTTTATCGAGGGAATAGAAACAATTGAAACTTCCCCAATAAAGGCACCAATTATTGAAGAAAAAAAGGAACCTGTACGTGAAGAAACTTCCAAAATTGAAACATTCTCCGATTTATTAAATTTGAAATCAAAAGAAGAAGTAAGCGTAGAAGAACCAGTGAAGGAAGAGCCTATTGTTCCTCCAGTTGAATCAAAAGAGGAAAGTCCAGTAGTTGAAAAAGAATACATGGCGGCTGAACCGGTTATTGAGAATAAACCAAAAGAGGAAGTTACTCCTGAAAAAAAGGTTGAGAACAAGTCTGATGTTTCCGATGATGCTTATTTTGATGATTTCTTTGATTTAGATGATTAAGAAGCTTAGTGCTTCTTTTTTTGATAATGAGTTCCCATATTAGAAAAAGTGAATAGAATATCATAGAAGAAAGGATTATGGTATTTTATGGATGTAATAATAGGAATTTTAATTCCTTTTTTAGGAACGACAATTGGGGCTTTGTTTGTCTTTTTATTGAAAAATGAAATGAATAAAAAACTAGAGAAGATTCTCTTAGGATTTGCTGCTGGTGTTATGATTGCCGCATCTGTTTGGTCTTTAATTATTCCTGCTATTGAAATGGCTACAGAAAATGGGAGTATTCCTTTTTTACCAGCTGCAGTTGGTTTTATATTAGGTATTGTCTTTCTCATTTTACTAGATAAATTTACAGATTATATGAATCAAAATAGAAAGGGAAAAAAGTTAAATAAAGCAACTCTTTTAGTACTTGCCGTTACTATTCATAACTTTCCCGAGGGAATGGCAGTAGGAGTAATCTTTGCAGGCTTTTTAGCAGGGACACCAGGAATTACTTATGCAGGTGCCTTAGCTTTAGCGATTGGTATAGCCATTCAAAATTTACCTGAAGGCGCTATTGTATCAATGCCTCTAAAGAGTGAAAAGGTTTCTAAAACTAAAGCTTTTATGATTGGGGTAGCATCAGGTGTTGTAGAGCCCATTGGTGCAGGGATTACAATTTTATTAACTTCATATATTGTACCAATACTGCCGTATTTACTTTCCTTTGCAGCGGGTGCTATGATTTATGTTGTCACAAGAGAATTAATTCCCGAAGCAGAAGAGGGGAAAAAAAGTTACTTAGGTGTTCTAGGAGTAATGGCTGGTTTTGTTATTATGATGGTTTTAGATGTTGCATTAGGATAAGGCACAAATGTGTCTTTTTGTTTTATTATAAAAAATAAAAACTTTTCATTGAAAATTATGAAAAGTTTTAAGTCTCTATTTCATATTTCTTCCGGATTTAAGGGTATCTGTTATTGCCCTTTTATAATTCTCATATAAGACATCAATTTCACTTTTTAAGAGAGGAAACGTATTACAGATACTT
>CAZWKF010000001.1:24636-48641 GCA_964634785.1 uncultured Muribaculaceae bacterium | reverse complement strand
TCCAAATAATCTAAAAAGAAAGAAAATGTATTGTTCTTTTCATGGTAGACACAAATGGGCTCTATATTTTCAGTAAAAATAAGTCGTTTTGGCTTTTTTCTTGCCCCTGGTTTAGGAGTCTTCTTCTCGATAACTCCTCCCTTATCTTGTTTGATATAAACATATTCTTCCTTTTCTATAGTAGAAATAATTCTTGCAAGTGATGGAGCATATAAATCGATATTTATTCTTAATACTCTCATTTTAATCTCCTCTTTGATAATCGATAACAAGTTCGATAAGCGTACCTATTCGTATTCAATTCTGCATTTATAGGATCTGTTATGAGTTTCCCCGCTTCATCATAACAAGTTGGTGCATCTTCTTTTCCATACTTATGATACCAAATCCCATTTTCAGCTTGTCTAAAGAAGTGAAAATCCGAGCCATCTTGAATATCTTCAAAAAAGGCAATTTTCCATTCATATGGACTTCTCACTTGATCATATAAGCCAATTTGTTCATAGTAAAGACGCAATATTTTAAAATCAAGTTCTATTTTTGCCTTATCTCCTAATCCACGAATATCTATGGGCCAAATCGATAAAGCAAGATAAAGATAGCCACCATTATAGGCATAGGCAAAATTACAAATTTCTTTACTTGGAACATCTAATCCTAAAGCAAAGGCATAACAGTTAGTCGTTTTATTGTTCTTCCATCCGTCTATTTTTAAGTTAATTGCCTTCCGTGTTGAAGCTACTTTCAACCACTTGTCAATCATATTTGTTCCCCCTTTTTTTTACTTTATTTTTCTGTTTTTAAAACCGCTAAGAATGCCTCAGGTGGAATTTCGACATTTCCCACCATTTTCATTCGTTTCTTTCCCTCTTTTTGCTTTTCTAATAATTTGCGCTTACGAGAGATGTCACCGCCATAACACTTGGCAAGGACATTTTTACGCATTTGACTGATATTCTCCCGAGCTATGACCTTAGCTCCAATGCTTGCTTGCAATGGTACTTGAAACAATTGCCTTGGAATAATCTCTTTTAAGTTTTCGACAATCTTTTTTCCTCTTTGATAGGCAAAATCTTTGTGTACTATCATGCTAAGAGCATCAACAGTTTCCCCGTTAATTAAAATATCCATCTTGACTAAGTCTTGGGCACGGTAACCACATAATTCGTAATCAAAAGAAGCATACCCTTTGGTACTTGATTTTAAACGATCAAAGAAATCATAGACAATTTCTGATAGAGGTAAATCATAATGAATATTGACTCTTGTCTCATTGATATAATCCATTGACTTATAAACGCCTCTTTTATCTTGACAGAGTTCCATAATCGCCCCGATGTATTCACTAGGGACAAAAATATTTGTTTTGATAAACGGTTCTCTTATTTCACTGATGAGAACACGTTCAGGCATTTTACTTGGAGAATCGACTAGTTGTGTTTCTCCATTGGTAAGGACAACTTCATAAATTACAGAAGGTGAAGTGGCAATAATATCGATGCCAAACTCACGAGTGAGTCTTTCTTCAATTATTTCCATATGCAAAAGGCCTAAAAATCCACAGCGGAATCCAAAACCCAAAGCTTCAGATGTCTCAGGTTCAAAAGTCAAAGAAGCATCATTGAGTTTCAATTTTTCTAATGCCTCTTTTAAAGGTTCAAACTTATTAGGTTCAATGGGAAATAATCCCGAATAGACCATAGGTTTCATCGGCTGATATCCCGGAAGAGCGGACGTTGCTGGATGAGCAAGTGTTGTTAAAGTATCTCCCACTTGGACCGTATCAATCGTTTTGATCGATGCATTAATCCATCCTACTTGCCCTGTCACTAATTTATCTAAATTTTTAGATTTTGGTGCATTAATTCCAAGCTCAACGACTTCATATTCGGCATTACTAGCCATTAAACGAATAATATCCTTCTTTTTTATCTCTCCGCTTTTTACACAGATTGAAGCAATAACTCCACGATAAGGGTCAAAATAGCTATCAAAGATTAAGGCCTTTGTTTCCTCTATTTCAGGCTTTTTAGGCGCCGGTATGCGAGTAATAATTGCACCTAATAGTTCAGGAACACCTACTCCTGTTTTTCCACTACATAAAAGAATCTCTTCTTCTTTAAATCCCAAGACATCGACAAGTTCCTTTTTTATTTTAGGAACATCAGCATTAGGTAAGTCAATTTTATTGATAACAGGTATAATAGTTAAATCATTTTCAATCGCCAAGTAGAGATTGGCAAGTGTTTGAGCTTCAATTCCCTGAGCAGCATCGACGATAAGGAGAGCTCCTTCACATGCTGCTAAACTGCGTGATACTTCATAAGAAAAGTCGACATGACCCGGAGTATCAATGAGATGAAGAATGTAATCTTCTCCTTCATACCGATAATTAAGTTCCACTGCATTTAACTTAATCGTTATACCTCGTTCGCGTTCTAAATCCATACTGTCCAAAAGTTGATCTTTCATATCGTGAGCCGATACAGCCCCCGTTATTTCCAAAATACGATCAGCAAGTGTCGATTTCCCATGGTCAATATGGGCAATAATGCTAAAGTTTCTTATATGATTTAAATCCATAAAGGCATCACCTTTCTTATTCTATCACAAATTTATACTTTCCGCATCTTTATAGGCATTTTTTCTTGTTTTTTCGCATTTCGTTTAGTATAGTAATTTTAGGTGATAACGATGTTAAAGCAAAAGACAATAGAGCATGATGAGACCTTTTTAAGACAAGTCTCAAGAAAAGTCGATTTTGAAAGGGATGATGTCTTAAATATTGCTCAGCAATTAAAAGACTTCTGTCAAAATGAATCTCTTTCAATGGCCTTAGCTGCTGTACAAATAGGGATACCCTTAGAAGTCCTTTATTTAAAGAAAACAGATTTAGCCCATTTGGATGACGATGATTATGATGAAAATCGTATTCTCATTAATCCCGAAATTATAGAAGCATATGGAGAAAGTGAATATTGGGAGGCTTGCGCAAGCTGTGGAGATTTAACGGGACTTGTAAGAAGACCATATGGAATTCTCTTAGAGTATCAAGATATAAATGGTGGTTTTCATCAGGAAAAATTTATCGGCCTACCTGCTACAGTCATCTGTCATGAACTGGATCATTTCAAAGGAATATTACACATTGATATTGCATCAGTGGTTAGAGTCTATACTCCTGAAGAGCGTGTTCTTTTAAGACAAAAAGAACCTTATAAAATTATACGAACAGAGGGGGCTTTTATAAGAGGAAAAAGAAAGGCACTACAAAAAGAGGACTAATCCTCTTTTTTTGTAATGCTTTCAGCCACTTTCATACCATCGATTGCTGATGTCATAATCCCACCAGCATAACCGGCTCCTTCCCCACAAGGATAAAGGTTTACAATATTGGCACGATACTTTTCATCTCTTAGAATTCTTATAGGGGAAGATGTTCGGCTCTCTATGCCCGAAAGAATTGCCTCTTCATCATAATAACCGGGCATTTTTTTATCAAAAGCCAAGAAGGCTTCCTGAAGTGCTTCATAATATTCTTTTGGCAAAAGTTCATGTAAGGAGGCAAATGCGTATTTTCCTTTTATAGAAGGAAGAACACTTTTAAAAGCTTTACTTTCTCTTTCTTTCATATAATCTCCAAGTAATTGAACGGGGATATAGCCCTTTCCCAAGAAGTAAGCTTTCTTTTCAAGATTACGCTGAAAATCAATGCCTCCAAAAAGCGTTTCACTTTTAGGAACAGTTATGACAATGGCACTATTGGCATTTTTAGTCTCTCTTTTGGCGTTACTCATACCATTAATAGCAAGATATCCCTCTTCACTAGAAGCATTTACAACATACCCTCCGGGACACATGCAGAAGGAATATACCCCATGTCCATTACTTGATTGATAAGTGAGTTTATAACTAGCAGGAGGCAAAAGATAAGCAAAATCACCATATTGCATTTGATCGATTTTACTCTGTAAATGTTCCACTCTTAATCCAATAGCAAAACCCTTTGCTTCCATTTCAATGCCTCTTTCATAAAGTAATTCAAAAGTATCTCTTGCGCTGTGCCCAATTGCTAAAATAAGATGATTGGCAGAAATCCATTCTTTCTGGTTTATTTCAATAGCGCTAACTTTATTCTCCTCTATTCTTAAATCGGTTAGACAAGCATTAAAGCGAAATTCTCCTCCTAAGCTTTTAATATGTTCACGCATATTTTTAATCACTTTGCGCAAAACATCGGTTCCAATATGCGGTTTATAGTCATATAAAATTTCTTCACTTGCCCCAAATTTGACAAAAGTCTCTAAGACAAATCGATTTCTTCCTGATACATCATGTGTTAAGGTATTTAATTTCCCATCTGAAAAAGTTCCAGCTCCTCCTTCCCCAAATTGAACATTAGAATTAGGGTTGAGTTTTCCTGTTTTAAAGAAACTTTCAACACTTTTGGTTCGCTTTTCCATCTCTTCTCCACGTTCAATAACAAAGGGCTTATATCCCTTTAAAGCAAGAAGATAAGCTGAAAATAATCCTGCAGGTCCAGACCCCACAATGACTACTCTTTCCAGTGTATTGGCTTCCACTTTCTCTATTGTGTATCTCTTCTCTTGATAAAGTGTAACTTCCTTATATGAGAGGAGGCGTTTTTCCTCTTTTGTATCTACTGCAAGATCATAGATATAAAAGACTTGTTTTTTATTTCGAGCATCAATTGAACGTTTTAACAATTTAATGCTTCTTACTTCAGTCTTTGATAAGGCATACCTTTTTACTAATTTTTTCTCTAAGTCTTCTTTTGGCGTTCTACTTACCAAAACTTTTATTCCAGAAATTTTAATCATACAGCACCACCTGCAATGTAACCACTAATAAAGGCAAAGGCAAGATTATAGCCTCCACAAAGGCCATCGACATCCAAACATTCTCCCACAATATAAAGATTACTCACCCTTTTTGAAGCAAAAGTATTCTTATCAACCTCTCCTAAAGGAATTCCTCCCGTACAGACTTGCGCTTTTTCGGCATCAAGAGAAGTAATGGAAATTTCAAAAGAAGTAACCACTTTTTCTAAAGCCTTTATTTCTTTTTCACTTAAAGATTCTAAAGAGGTCTCTCTTTTAATAGAAGCCCTTTCTAAGAAGCTCAATAAAAGTTTATAGGGAAAAAGACTTTCTAAACTTTTCTCAATCGAAACATTTCCCATTACACTTTTACGACTCTCTAAAAATGCAGAAAAAGACGTTTTTAAAAAAGGCAAAAAATTGAGTACAAGTAAAACTTTATTTTCCTGGTTTAAAGCCCGTGAAGCAATTCCACTTATATTAAAAACACATATGCCACTGACTCCATTCTTCGTCAATTGCACTTCTCCTTCTTCTTGGTTTATCTTTTTTCCATCGATATAAAGGGAAACGGACGTATCTACTCTTACGCCTTCCCAAGCAGGCACTTTTTCTTTTGCTATTAATGGGGCTAAACTAGGTAAGATAGGATGAATGCTATGTCCTAAAGATTCTAAAATAGGATATAAACTTCCATCACTTCCCGTCTTTGGCATCGCTTTTGATCCACAAGCGACAATGACCTTATCAGCTTCTATTTCCACATCTTCCTTAGATTTTATAAGAAATTTGTCGTTTATTTTTCTTATTTCTTGTACCTTAAAGCAAGTCATCACTTTCACTTTATCTTGAAGAGCATACAAAAGGAGTTCTCTTAAGGAATTTGCACTTCTTGAATATGGATAGATATAATTTCCTATTTCTTTTGGATAAAGGCCCAAAGATGAAAGGAAGGCAAATACTTCCTCTTTGTAAGAAAGGATTTTTTCTAAAGCATTGCTATCATCCGTATGATAATATTTAGTCTCTATATCTTTATTCCAATAATTTGCTCGTCCATTTCCTGTAATTAAAAGTTTTTTCCCTAGCTTTTCTGTTCCCTCAAGAAGAATAACTTCATGTTTTTTACTTGCTCGTATGGCAGCAACAATTCCTGATGCTCCTCCACCAATAACGACTACTTTTGCCATAACTTACTCCTTTTTTTCTTTTATATACTTGATGATTTCATTTTGATTTTTAATTAAAGTCTTTATATTATCATGTAGATCTTCTAAAATAAGTTCACTTTTTAAATCAGTTTGATAATCATTTTGGTTACGTAAACTATCTTTTTTAGCTTGTCTATTTTGACTCATCATGATAATAGGTGCTTGCAAAGCAGCAATACAGGAAAGCACTAGATTAAGTAAGATAAAGGGATATGGATCAATCGCTTTTTCTGCAAGTAAGACACCATTGATAACAACCCAAGCTATAAGGAAGCAAGTAAAACCAATGATAAAAGGCCAAGATCCTGCCACTTCTGCTACTTTATCAGCAATTTTATCGCCAAAAGTAATTTCGGATTCTTCCTTTTTTTCAATATTAACGGCAATAGGTTGATCAACTAACATTTCAAATAGTTCTTCTTCATCTTCAATTTCCAATTCTTGATTCAATAATTCTTGAACGATTTCTTTTCTCGATTTTTCTTTCATATCACATCACCATTCTTATTTTATCACAAAAAAAGACTATTTTTTTGTCAAATTTAGTCTTTTTATATTCTATTTATTTTGAGTATAAGTAAACTTTTGCACTTTCGTTTTGATCTTCTACTATCTCTTCTGTAGACTCTTCTACAGGTTTAGGCATTTCCTCTAATAACTCCGTTCTTGCTACAGATTTTGCTAAATTATGATAGACATTCCCACCACTTACCATTTTGTATCTTCTCTCATTCAAATCAGGTTCGTCTTTATCATAATCCGTATTACTAGCTTTCCATGATAGATAGTCAAGATTACGGATTCCATAGACGGTGGCATGCTCAATTGCTTTTTGTACATACTCTGGAGCTTCTTTTCCAGCGGCAACATAAGCTTCATAAGCCTCTTCCGTATAAACCTCAAATTGGAATGGTGAAGTTAAGACTTCTGTTAAGTCAGTACTATATTTTGGATTTTCAAGACGATTAAGAATAATAGAAACTGTTCCTAAAGCATCTTCATAATTTCCCCCTTCTGCAACATCACCTGAAGCACTTTGAAAACCTCTGCGTCTAGCCTCAAATTCTACAACAAATCCCAATAATCTAAGTTCTTCCTCGGTAAAATCATAAGTCTTATTATAGTAAGTTTTATGATATCCTGGTTTTATTTCAAAGTTATCTTCTCCCACAATTTTAGGAATTTCGGGAATCGCATGCATACTCATTAGAGAAGCCGATTCATCAATATATTCCCATACATAGTCTTCGTTTATTTCTGTGGGTTCTATTTGAATAGTATCATCCAATACAAAGTTCCCAGTTTCTTCTTCCAAAACTTCTTCTGATTCATTGGAAGCTAACATAATTTCTTCTTCTAGTATTGGAGCAAGTTCCCCGTCAAATGCTACTCCTTCAATATCTGTAAAGCCAAAAACATGATCTCCATTATAAATAGTTACGATATCGTCTTTATCAATTTCATAAGTTAAGGACATGGTATTCCAGTACTCTTCATTCATTGCTTCAATATTTGAAAAGTCCTCTAATTCTGCATTTTCCTTAGAGCTTGCAATGCGATTAAAGTCGATTTCAGAAATAGTAATCTCACCTTCGCGAGGAATAATCTGTACAGTTTCTACAGTAGTTTTCTCTTCCTTTTCTATTTCTTGGCTATTTGTCTCATTTTCAATACTAGAAGTCCATTTTTCTAATGGAATATATTCAAATGCCTCCTTTTGTTTTTGCTTCTCTTCTATTAATTCTTCTATGTCAAGGCTTTTATAGTCTTCTAAAAAGAGAAACGTTTCATCTTTTATTAATCTCTCTGGATCATATTCTTCAAGATTCTTGCAAACATCTTCAAGTTGTTTACTATAGAAATGATATTGATCTTTTTTATTCTTTTCTTCTAAGGCAAATGCCAAAGCTTCTTCATTATTATTTTTTGTGTGAGATAAATCTTTATCAGTTTCCTCATAGTATTTATACACTTCAGACAATCGATTTTGAATCTCGCTTACTTTAGTTCCTACAAAAAAGGACGCAGAAAATACCCCAACAGCTGCACATAATTTTTTCATTTTTAAAAAGACTTCTTCATTCATCCCAAATACCTCCTGTTTCCTTTCGCACAACAGTTGGTATTTTACACGAAAAATCGTCATCTGTCAAATTATCTTGACATTCTTTTTACAAAAAAAGACTTACAATCAAATGTTAAAGTCTTTCTTATTCTCTACATCCTTTATTAGCTTTTCTAGACCCTTTATTTCTTTCGTTAAACGATATCGTATAATTCTTTTGTTCTTAGGGAGCAACCCTAGTATTTTATTACAAGTTTGTATTTCAAAGTCTAGATAATCACTCTGATGTATAAGAATAGGCCCATATCGATAGTCTAACTTCGTATAACTTTCTTTCCCTCTAGTAAAGATAATATTAATGTAATGTTTTTTATTGTCCGTTAGAAACTCTTCTTGGTCTATTTTAAAACCCAATTTACAAATTTCCGTTCTAAGCTCACTATGATTATTATTAGACTGCAAAATTAATTTATTTATTTTTTTAGTATAGGGATGACTCAATATGGAGATGATGGTCGAAGTTCCCATTCCAGAAATTAAAACGGTATCAATGTCATCTTCTTCATTTAAAACATTGAGCCCATCTCCTAAACGCATGTCAATATGGTGAATAAGCTTATTTTTCTTTACATTTACAATTCCTGCTTCTAAAGCATGTTTATGAATATCGGCAGCTATCATATTCTCTATAACACCTGTTTTTACTAGTTCAATATCCAAAAGCGCATGATCACACCCAATGTCAATCACTTTATCATCTTTTGAAACATATTTCAAAAGCGAAGAAAGACGTGCCGATAACATTTTAATCCACCATAAAATCCTTTAGTTTTTTCGCTCTCGATGGATGTCTTAGCTTTCTTAATGCTTTGGCCTCAATTTGACGAATACGTTCACGTGTAACATTAAAGCGTTTTCCAACTTCTTCTAAGGTGTAACTTGTACCATCAATTAAACCAAAGCGAAGTTCAAGGACCTGTTGTTCTCTCGGTTGAAGAGTTGATAAGACTTGTTTAATTTCCTCTTTTAAAATTTCATTTGTCGCATATTCTTCTGGTGAAAGACTGGATTCATCTTTAATAAAATCTCCTAAATGAGAATCATCTTCTTCACCAATTGGAGTCTCTAGAGAAACTGGATCTTGACTTATTTTAATGACTTCACGTACTTTCTCGACGGAAATTCCCATCTTTTTTGCAAGTTCTTCATCGCTTGGTTCACGATTTAATTCTAGTGTCATTTGTCTTTGAATACGCGCCATTTTGTTAATGGTTTCTACCATATGTACAGGAACACGAATGGTTCTTGCTTGGTCAGCTAAAGCACGCGTGATGGCTTGTCTTATCCACCAAGTAGCATACGTAGAGAACTTATATCCCTTACCATAGTCAAATTTTTCTACGGCTTTCATAAGACCAATATTTCCCTCTTGAATAAGATCAAGGAATAAAAGCCCACGTCCTACATATCGTTTCGCAATAGAAACTACAAGACGCAAGTTTGACTCTGCTAAAGTATTTTTTGCCTCTTCTTCGCCATTTGCAACACGGACAGATAAGTCCATCTCCTCCTCAGCACTTAGTAGGGAGATACGTCCAATCTCTTTTAAATACATTCTAACAGGATCATTGATATTAACATCCTTTGTCAAATCCTCATCAGTTAAAACTTCGACCTCTTGGACACTTTTGCCACCTTCTCCAGATTCTGCATCTTCTTCAGTGACAACGTTGATACCAGCCTCTACAAATGAATTATATAAGTTATCTAGGGTATCAGCATCCATATCCAATCCTTTTAAGGCATTGGCAAGTTGTTCAAAGGTAATATATCCCTTTTTCTTTCCTTCCTCTAATAATTCCTGTTTTCTTTCTTCAAATGGTTTAATTTCTGCTACTTTTTTCATTCTTTACACATCCTTTTTTTCATATTTGCCATTTCATCTATAATCTTTGACTTTTCATTAATATCACTTGCTGTTTTTAATTGCTGTTTTAATTCCTCTATTTTCTTTTCCGTTATTAGTGTTTTCATTCTTTCAATAATTCCTATATACTCAGCATCACTTAGTTCTATATTGGCATTTCGATCAATGATATCTAAGACATCTTCATAATGATCACTTTCAATTTCATAAGTGATAAAATCAGCGATATTAATATAATTGTATTTTAAGAAAAATGCAAGTAAATCATTCGCAATTTTCTCATATTTTTCAATAGGTACATAGGATAACTCCTGTTCATAGAGTTCAATATACTTGGTATCATTCATCATATAATAAAGCATCAATGCTACACATTTTTCATCTTTACCCTGTCTCTTTTTCTCTATTTTTTGAACAGATATTTTGGGAGTATTTTCCACTTTTATAATTTTATCATATAAAACGGATTTTGAAACCCCATACTCTTCACTCAATTTATTGATGGTCAAATTTATAAGCACTTCATCATTCGATTTATTGAGTTCTTTAATGACTTGATTGATATAAAGGGATACATCATCCACCTTATCTAAGTTCTTATCCTTCTTAAGATAGTTCATCTTAAAGTCAAAGAAGGTCACGGCATTTAAGATAGCATCTTGAAACTCTTCTTTAGAATGCTTTAAGATGTATTCATCAGGGTCTTTGGCATCCTGTATCCTTAAGACGGCTAGATCAACACCACTTTTAGAAAGCAATTCCCCATTTTGTAAGGTGGCTTGTTCTCCTGCTTTATCATTATCCATACAGAGAACAATCTTAACATTCAGTCGACTTAGTAGTTTTACATGTTCGTTTGTAAGAGCTGTCCCCATTGTAGCGACAACATTTTTAATTCCCGATGCATAGATCCGAATGGCATCCATCTGCCCTTCAACAATCACCAATGTCTTTTTCCTTTTTGCTTCATTCTGGGCTCGATGAAAGTTAAAGAGAATTTCTCCTTTTTTAAAAACAGGGGTCTCTTTTGTATTGATGTATTTGGCATCATTACTGTCATCAAAGATACGAGCCGAAAAACCAACACTTTTTCCCTGTGCATTGTGAATTGGAAAAGTGATTCGATTTCTAAATAGATCGTAAAGGCTATTTCCTCTTCCCGATATTCCCGCATTCACAAGTAATTCTTCATCAAAGGATTTATTTAATAGTAGTTTCGTAATCGTATCTGACTTGTTTGGTGCATATCCAATTTCAAATTCTTCAATGATTTCTTCTGATAAGCCACGTTCTTCTAAATATTCACGGGCTCTCTTTCCCTCTTTACTTTTTAAATGATTCTGATAAAACTTACTTGCTAAATCTAAAGCATTATAGTATGCATCATATTTTGAGGTTGTTTTAAAATCTATATTTAATTCTATCCCCGTTTTATTGGCTACTTCTTTAACTGCTTCTAAAAAGGAAATATTTTCATATTCTTGGACAAAATTAAAGATATTTCCTGTCTTATGACAAACAAAGCAGGTATAGATTCCTTTTTCTTCATTGACACTCATCGATGGTGTATGATCATCATGAAAAGGACATATACCAAAATAGTTTTTTCCCTTCTTCTCTAAAGAAAGATAGGAACCTATTATATCGACAATACTTGCTTTTTTTGCAATTGCGTTGATTTCTTCATTCGATAATCTTGCCATATTTACACCCTCTACTTATATTTGTTACCGACTACTTAAGTAATTACTCAATTTTTTTGCAAATTTTTTCATTTTTTTCAAAAATACTTTATTCTTTTGTTGACTACAATACAAACGTTTGCTAAATTAATTTTAGGAACTTCAGTTGCTGGATGTCTACCTCCATTCTTTTAAGAAAGGGGGATGATTAATGAAAACAAAGACTTTTATATTAAGAGTTTTAAAATTCATAACAATCATTTTATTCCTGTTAATCTTCTTGATTATCGTGATAAAAAAAGACATCTAATCTCAGGATTAAATGTCCACCCAAAATTTTTAAGGTAGACATTCAGCATACACAAAACTGAATGTTCCTCATTTTATTATATGAAGTTTCCTTCATCTACATACAGTATACAATATTTTCATATTAAATGCAATTGCTAACTTGTGACATTGTCTTTTCGTAGATGAATTGTTATACTTATACTAGTGGTGATGTTTATGGAAAAGAAAAAATGGTTAGAATATATGTTTTTATTGGGAATTGCCTTCCTGTTTATAACTTTAATGAGTAAGAATTCATTTCTTTATCGCACAAATGACTGGTGGGATGCCAATGCTTTTATGACTGTTGGCAAAGGCATGATGCAAGGGATAATTCCCTACCGCGATTTTTTTGAGCAAAAAGGTCCCGTTTTATATCTTCTCTATGGATTCGCAAGCCTTATATCAAAGACAAGTTTTATTGGGGTCTATCTTTTTGAAATCCTCGCTTTCTTTGTAAGTTTACTTTATTTAAAAAAGATCATGACTCTTTTCTTTCCTAAAACACAATATGCTTACTTAGCTTATATTCTTTTTATGTTCAGTGCTACTTTCTTAAAAGCGTTTGGTCATGGTGGAAGTGCCGAAGAGTTTACTTTACCATTTATGATGATAAGTCTTTACTCATTGCTTCACTTTTTAAAGACTGAGTCTATTTCTATGAAAAGCATTCTTTTAAATGGTGTTATTGCAGGAATTGTTCTTTGGATTAAATACAGTTTACTCGGATTTTGGTTTATATTTGAAGCAAGTGTCTTCTTCATACATTGGCTAAGAAAAGATATCAAAAAAGCATTCCTTAGTACGATTATCTTCTTAGGTGGTATGTTTGTTGCCTCTATCCCTTGGATCGTTTACTTTGGAATTCATCATGCCATACCAGATTTACTCCATGTCTACTTTTTAACCAATATGACCTCTTATGCCAAAAAGACAAGTTTTCTTATGAAACTGATCAAAGCAATTGGCTTACTTCTTTATAATCTCATTATTCAACCCGCTTATCTATTCTTTATCACGCTTCCTTTTATTTATCTTTTAAAAAAGAAGAAGACATTAAAATATGAAAAAGTTGTTCTCTTAGCAGCGCTTTTATTCACTGGATTAGGTGCTTATATTGGAGGAACCAATTACTTCTATTATGGCTATATATTAACTGCTTTTAATACGTTTGGCATTCTTAGTATTCTAACCCTTATAGAAAAAAAGAAGATTGCTATACCAAAATATACACCGCTTTACACACTTCTTTTATGTATCATTTTACTTATTCTTCTTACCAATAATCCAAAGTATATTTTAAAGAAGAAAAGTGACTATGCCCAATTTACATTTAAAGAAAGTATAACAGACGATACACTTCTTAACTATCACTGTCTTGATTTAGGTCTTTATACAACAACAGGTATTACACCAAAATATTACTACTTTATGCGCAATAACATACCTAAAGAGAATTATCCCGAAATGTATGAAGAACAAGATCGTTATATTAAAGAGAGTATTCCTAAATTCGTTATTACTAAAAGAAAGTATAGTTTACTAGATAAAGACTACGTACTTATTAAAACGCATACACAGCCTTATGAGAACCGTAAAGTAACCTATTATTTATATGAGCGAAAAGAAAATGCTTAATATAGTATGATAAAAAGTGAGAAAATTCTCACTTTTTATAGTTTAAAATAAAGATAATTGATTTGATTCTGACATATTTTTAAGACAACCTAACTCCTTTAATTTATCTAAGGCTGCATTATTGACTTTTCCTCTTGTCTGCAAATCCTCTTGTGAAATAAATGGATGCTCTTTACGCGCTTTTACAATCGACTTAGCAACAGCATCTCCTAGTCCATCTAAGGCCCTAAAAGGGATGATAAGACCTTTATTATCTTCCGTAATGACAAAGTTTTTCGCATCGCTTTTTTCGACATCGATATTAAGGAAATAGAATCCTCTTGCCACCATTTCAAGACAGATACATAAAGTTTCTCTTGTATCAATCTCCTTATTAGAAGCCGCATTTCCTTTGGCATCAATTTCATCGATCTTATCTCTGATTGCATCTTCTCCACGAATCATAGATGGTACATCAAATTGATCACGTCTTATCGAAAGAAATGCACAGTAGTACCAGATAGGATGATGCACCTTAAACCAGGCGATACGGAAAGCAGATGTTACATAAGCTGTAGCATGGGCTTTTGGGAACATGTACTTAATTTTACGACAAGATTCAATATACCACTCGGGAATATTGTATTCACGCATCATTTCGGCAAATCCCTTCCATCCTTCAGGATCTTTACTTGGCTTCCCTTTACGTACAAACTCCATAATTTTGAAAGCCTTTGCTGGAGGAAGCCCCCATTGAATGAGATTGACCATGATATCGTCACGACACCCAATGACATCTTTAAAGGGAACTAAAATATTGCCGTTTTCATCTGGTGTACATAAATCTCTCGCATTTCCAAGCCATACATCGGTTCCATGAGAAAGGCCAGAAATTTTAATGAGTTCGGCAAATGTCGTTGGTTTAGTTTCTTCAAGCATTCCTAAAAGGAAAGAAGTACCAAATTCAGGAACACCTAGCGTACCTGTAGGACAATATTTGCGTCCGTTTTTCGTAAGTCCCCGGAGGCGATCTTTTTCAAGGCCTAGTATTTCTGGCCCAGTAAATATTTTCATCGTATCCAAGTCTCCTAAATCAATGGTATTGACATCAATTCCCGATAAATCTTGAAGCATTCTCAAGACGGTCGGGTCATCGTGTCCGAGAATATCCAGTTTTAATAGGTCGGCATCAATGGCATGATAATCAAAGTGTGTCGTTCTCCATGCTGCATTTGGATCATCAGCTGGATATTGAAATGGCGTAAAATCCCAAATTTCTTTATACCCTGGAACAACAACAATTCCACCTGGGTGTTGTCCCGTCGTTCTTTTAACACCTGTACAACCGACTGCTAGACGTTCCACTTCAGGAATGCGAATCGAACTTTTAATAAGTCCCTTCTTTTTTAAATCATCTTTTGTAGCAATATCGACACCTAGTGATTTTGCTTCAATCCGCAAAATATTATAGGCAGTCTCTTCAAAATAACCTTGAACATAACCAAAAGCCGTTTTATCGGCCACTGTACCAATGGTTCCTGCACGGTAGACATTATCCGTTCCAAATAAAACTTTTGTATATTCGTGGGCGCTTGCTTGATTATCTCCAGAGAAATTAAGATCAATATCAGGCACTTTTTCCCCACTAAATCCTAAGAAAGTGGCAAATGGCATGTCATTTCCTTGATGGACCATTAAAGTATCGCATTTAGGACAATTCTTATTTGGTAAATCATACCCACTTGGGTAATCCTCGGCATAAGGTTTTCCTTCACTGTTTTCAAATTCATTATATTGACAGTTTGGACAATAATAATGTGCAGGTAACCCATTACATTCAGTAATCCCCATCATACTTGCAACAAAGGATGACCCTACAGAACCACGTGAACCTACTAAGTAACCATCATCATTAGAATGTTTAACCAGTTTTTGAGCGATAAGATAGATAACGTCAAATCCGCCACCAATAATGCCACTTAAGGCCGCTTTGGCACTTTTTTCCCCTTCTTCGTCGTTTAATTCTGGATTTTCACGCATAAGTTGTTCCTTTTTTAGTTTTACAACGCCATCATATCCCGACATAATCACTTCATGAAGGAAGGTCGGAAAATAGGCATCCACTTCTTCATCACTCATCTCTGGATGATCTAAATGAATCTTTTCAATCACTAAATCATTGATTTTATCTCCATAAAATTCTTGGGCGATACGTTCCTCAATGTTTCGAGGAAGAGGATCTCCATACATCGAATGTGCTTTATCAAATACTAAATCACGACAAGTCTCCTGTGAATGTTCGATAATGGGTGAAAAAGGTTTATCAGGATAAACGACAACTTCCAATTCATCAATCGAATCAATCAATTTATTTGGATTATCAATGACAATCTCTTCTATGAGCTCTTTATCTTTTAACCACGCAAATTCTTCAAGCATCTCATCAGTTGTTCTAAAGTGCTGATATGGAATATGCCCAGCCTCAGGCAAATTCGATTTTGTATAAGGCGTTAAAAGTGAATAAGTGCCCTCGCGATAATTCACCGTGATAAGATTGGCAATTTGCAATTTTCTCAATGAAGTATCAATTGTATATTTTTTATTTTCTTCATTTTCTTTTCCTTTAATCGATCCTTCATCTTGATTATACTTATCAGGCATATAAAGACTCGTCAAGTTTGTACTTGTGATTGGAATATCTTTAAAAGGAGTTAGGGCATAGATATATTTTAATACTTTAATGTCGACTTTATTTAGCTCAACTCCAGCACTTTGTGCCTTCCTAATCGCCTTTTCAATGTTTTCTTTATTTTTATTTATTTTACTATTGCCAACTAAGTATCGAGCGAGTGGATGTCTTCCTTTTCCCGGTACATTTTGATTGACAATAATCTCTCGGTAGAGGCGATCTTCTTTTTCGATATGATGAACATCTCCCGTTGCAACGACTATTTTTCCCGCTTTTTTGGCACAATGAATAATCTTTTCCACACATTTTTTTAAGTGTTCCATATTGTCAATGTCATGATTCCTTAAAAGATGGGAGTAGTTTTCTAAAGGTTGTACTTCGATGTAATCATAAAATTCTATTGCTTTCATGAGTTCTTCTTCATTTCTTGTTTCAGCAAGATAGAAGATTTCTCCATTTAAACAGGCTGATCCCACAAGTAATCCTTGGCGGAATTCATTGATTAACTTTCTTGGAATTTTCGCATTTCTCTGAATAAAATTGGAATTAGCAAAACTGATAAGTTTAAATAGATTCTTAAGTCCCTCATGATCTTTGGCAATGAAGGTTACATGGTATCCCCAATCATAGATATTTGCTGAATGTTCCGTATAGGTTTTCCCAGGAATATTTTCATACATTTGTAAAAAGTTATCATGACAACATGGATATTTCCAAACATATTCCTTATTTCCATATTTTAAGAAAGGATAACGAGATTCATCCGATGGTGCTTCTTCCTCTTCTTCGAGTGGACGAATATAGTTTTTGAACGTACATAGTTCTCCAATACTTTCTAGCTTTTTATGATCATTTCGGAAGGCAATTTCTTCAAGTAATCCCAAATCATTTAACTCGTTTAATGTCTTGATGCCTTCAATTTGTTTTAACATCTTGGTAAATATATAACCTGTATTTTCAGAGTCGACATCAGCCCCATGGTGTTGTCCAACATAGATAATGACATCAACACTTTTTTCCCCAAACGTCGTCATATAACGGACATGAACGACATTTTCTGCTGGGTGCAATTTCACAACATTCTGAAAATCAACAAGGGTACATTCCCCTTTTAGTTTGACTTCAACTTTGGCTTCTTCTGTTTTACTTGCACGATAGATTGTATCAAGATATAACTCTTGACGTGTTTTCGTCATTCTTGTTTCCGTAGCTTGATCTACTGTTTGATATTCCACATGATTCACTTTTAAAACCGATTCACCATCAACTAGAATATCTTCAATTTCATTGCTTGCCTCACTCTCTAATTTAACACCTGTTGTCTCATTGTTTTCGTTATTCTCATCATCGTCTGCTTCTCCAGTATCGATTCCATAAAACTTACCTAAAGCTTTTAAACTGTGTTTCTTTAAATCTCGATTGATGATACGTGAAAGCATAAGGGTATCGATAATTGGATTCTTCAAAGGTCCTAAATCATACTTATAATATGCCATATCTAGCATATTCTTATCAAATCTTGCATTATGAGCAACTAAAGGTAATCCGCCAATCCACTCTTTAAATCGCTTTACGACATTCTCTTCATTATCGGCATCCTTAACATCATCATCACTGATATTGGTAACTCTTGTAATAGATGCATCGATATGATGACCCGGATTAATCAGTTCATCAAAGCGGTCGATGATTTCTCCATGGGCAATTTTAACACCACCAATTTCAATCATCGAATCTCCTAAACCAGGATTAAAACCTGTTGTTTCGGTATCGAATATAACAAACGTATTATCTTCTAACTTCGTATCACTAGCATTAAAGCAGACATTTAAAGAGGACTCTACCATCTCTAATTCAACACCATAACCTGCCTTAAAAGGCTTAAAGTTTTTTTGTTCGTTCTTGGCTTCTTCAATATACTTTTCTATTTCTTGTATTCCCTCTTGATTATCACTATTTTTAATATTTTCAAGAGATTCTTCTAGTTCTTGTATGCGGGCAGCTAACGCTTTTTTTCGTGCCTTATTGATATCTGTTACTTTGGTAAACACATGAGGAAATGATTGGCACCCATCATGGTCTGTTATGGCAATTCCTGCATGTCCCCAGTCATAAGCTAAAGACACGAGTTTATTCTCATCACATACCCCATCCATTTGACTCATCATCGTATGAGCATGAAGCTCTACACGTTTTTTAGTGGCCGTATCTTTTCTTTTAATCTCGGGACTTTCTATTGCTTCATAATCTTTAAATTGGAAGACTAGATCTTTAGCATAATCATCAAATCTGACTTGCCCAGTGAAGGCAAACCATTTGCCTTTTTTTAAGTCTTTTCCATACTTTATGAATTCTTCTTCATCTTTTGCAAAAGTTTTTGCAAGAATACTGGATGAATTATCACTAATCTTTAATGTTACAAGAAAAAGAGGTGTTCCATCTTTTTTTGTTAGTTGATTAAATTCGGCATCAAAAACATACGCTTCCAAATTCACGGCATTCTCTTCTTGATTTAAAGAGGCAATCGATACAAGACCTTCTCTTTGATAATCTACCTTTTTACGCATCTGCCATTTTGGCTTGTTTTCCTCTTTTTGAATCGGTGCAGGAATCTTGACATTGGCTTTCTCTTTTTCAATTTGTTCTTTTATCTTTTCGACTTCTTCTTCATTTAAAATAAAGGATACATCAATTCCTGTAATTCCCATCTCTTCTAACTTTTTCATAATCTTTTTGCATTCTTTTTTAAGAATCGTCTCCTCTTGCTTAGAAGTTACTTCAATTAAGATAATATCTTCATCTAGTTTAATACGATCCTCATTTATTGCTGATAGACTTGGATTGTCGTTTACAATCGCATCGAAGTAATACAAAAAATATTCCATAATTAATTCTGGGTCTAATGTTTCATACGACATTTGAATGAATATTCTTTTGACATCTTCGGCACCATCAGCACATAATCTTTGTAACTGTAACATCGAATGAATAGGAATGATTTCCTTGGCAATAATTCTAAGGGTCCATGTGTTTTCCCGGCGATTGACCACCATATCTTTTAAGGTTGCCTGTTCAAAGGCTAAAACGTCATTAAAACCAACTAATTTAAAAAATCTTAAAAGCTTTTCGTCCATCAAGTACACTTCCTATTCTACTGCTATTACTATTATACTTTACCCCCTTCTGATTTTCAAGATAAGAGAGTCTATTCACCATTACTTTTTATGAAATGGCAAATAAAACATTAGTCCTCCAATTTGATCTGTTTTTTCTTCTAAAGTAATCCCTAACTCCTGACATACTTCTTTAATATCTCTGAATATAAGTCCTTGAGTAACCGGGTCAATCATCTCCATTGGATCATATTCAATTAGCTCTGCAATTGTCATATCTTGATGAACAGGCGTTTCTACTATTCCTTCTACTGCTTTAGAAACAATATTTTGAATAGCAGTATTATTTTCCTCTACGATATCCTCCACCGCTTGTTTTATTTTTTCTTTCATAATTTCCCTCTTTCTATCATTTCATTTTCTACCTACAATTATATCAGAAAAAAGAAAAGCTTAGAACTAAAATCTAAGCTTTTTGTTGATGGTTTGAAAACATTTCTTTGTTGTTTATTCTATGTTGCTCTTGCAGTTTTTCTAAGTTGTTTTCATTGATGTGCTTCTTAAGTTGTCTTCTTTGTTGTTCCTGCTGTTTTGAAGTAATCATCTTTCTTTTCTTTGTTGTAATTCTTCGATGTATGATGATATTCTCTGTTGTATTACTTCCTATCAACCTTTCTCCCCATTAGGGTACTAGTACCCTTAATGACATTATAATATAACTCTCAAATTGAATGCAATACTTTTTTCGTAATTTTTAAAATTTGTTAGTTATGATTCTATTTTTATACAGGACAGTATAAAGCATCTTTTGTTGTATTTGCTTTTTTCAAGTCCCAATTGTCTATATTTGGTTCTGTTCTGATACCACAAAACATTTTTTTCATATTTGTTACATTACTTGTATTCCAGTTGCCTACATCAATAGTTTCTAACTTTTTACAATTATTGAACATATACTCCATATTTGTTACTTTACTAGTGTCCCATCCACTTACATTGGCACTTGTTAATTCGTTACATTCATAAAACATATGTCCCATGTCTATAACATTACTAGTATCTAAATTCTCTAAACCGTTTATCTCTTTTAGACTACTAAATCCATTACCCGATGTAAAATCAGAGAATAGATAAAATAAATAACTTGAATTTGGATTCGCATTTACTCCTCCATTCTGACCTATATAAACTTCGTAGTAAATATCATTATCTTCATTTAAAACGTATGCTACAATGCTTCCGTTTTGCTGAGCCGATGCATCCCAAGAAAAAAATGCATTTGATGGAACTTTATTTGTATTTACAAATGATATACTTTCTACAAATTCGTTTTTTACCGGTGACCAAAGGTAATTAGCACTTATTTTTCTTTCATAATATTTTCTGTTAATTTCTCTGTTTTTTTCATCCCACTTTTTACCATAATCATCAAAAAATGATTTGCAACTATCTGATGCATCATCTTCTCCATTTGGACATGCAGCATTATAAAGCTCATTATATTTCCCAACTTCACCATAAATTTTTAAATCACAATAGTCATTGTATTTCTTTTCATCTTCATTTTTAAAAGCAATGCATGTCTCCGACTCATTATCCCAGTCTCCAGAACATTTTTCTTGAAATTGACTATCATATGCTTCGTATGAGCCATACGTTTCCTCTATAAAACGAAATCCTAGTGGGCTAAAATTATGCAAATCAACTTTCTCTCGTAGAACCTCATATTCTTTCTTTTCATATGCTTGTAATAAGTAACCGACTTCTTCAATTTCAATTATTTCTCCACCCATCTCATTCCTTTCAACAGCATTTCCACTTATTTCACAGGAGATAGAAACACTCATTTCTGTTAGAGGAACTTTTATTACTGTTAAAGTTAATACCCCGCTTCTTGTCGTTCTTGCTGGTAGTATTTCTGTTGTATCAAATTTGTTACTAACACGTAAGTATTCGTTTCCGCCTATACAGCTCATCACTAAGTTTGCATCATATTGTTTACTTCCATTTGTTACATCATAGTCTAGTACATACTTATCGTTTAATCCTGTTAGTTCTGTTGTAAACTCTATATGAGTTTTGTCTTTGATGATACTTGCATTCTCTGTTCCATTTTCTACTGCTTTACTAAAGTACACATCAAAGTCTCCTTCATTGCTTGCTACAAAAGTTTGCCCATTTAAGTATAGTACTGTTGATACACTCGCAAAACCTATTGCCATTAAAGTAATAGCAAATACCATGATTATTTTCTTATTTTTCATATTCTTCCTACTTTCCAAAAATAAAGATATTTCTCTACTCTCTAATTTATATTTTACACTTTTTTTTTTTTTTTTGTACCACTAATCTGCTTTGTCAAGCCAATTTATTTAAAATTATACACTTTTTCTGTAAAGAGAAAAAGAGCTTTCACTCTTTTACATTAATTACAGAAGAAATAGGAATAATATAATTCTTTTCATCTAATTTCATTAAAGTATCATAACAGCAAATAATACCACCAGTTCCTATTTCTTTACCAGACTTTTCTAATCTTTTAAAATTTTTTATCATGGATTCATTAGGCGATGATGTTTTCTTAATTTCAAAAGGATAAAGGGTATTATTTTTATAGATGATTAAATCAATCTCGTTCTTTTCTTTATCTCGATAATAGGATAGATTAGGTTGTATTCCTCTTGCGTTATAAGATTTAACAATTTCACTTATAATAAGCGTTTCTAAATAATGGCCCGCATTAGAACTCAATTGCAAGTCTCTTGCACTTTCCCATCCTGCTAAGAAACTTGCTAAACCTGTATCCATAAATATAATTTTAGGCATATGTGTTAGTCTTTTTAATTCGCTGGACATGTATGGTTCTAATAAATAGACAAGTCCTGAGGTACATAAAATAGATAACCATGATTTCGCTGTGGGAACAGAAACTCCAGCATCACTAGCGAGTGCAGTATAGTTAAGTTGTTCTCCTGTTCTTGATGCCACACTTACAATAAATTTTCTAAAAGCATCTAAATTCCCTATTTCCGTTAGTTCTCTAACGTCTCTTGTAAGATAAGTGTTGACATAACCTTGAAAATAAAGTTCACGATTTAATTCTTTATTTTTATATAATTCTGGCATGCCTCCATTATAAATAAATTCAAATAATTCATCGACATTTATTTTTGCAGACTTATGGAGATCTACAGGATTAAAAAGCACTTTTCTAGAATTCTTTTTAATTTCTGCATAGGTAAAACTATTTAAATTAACGATTCCTACTCTTCCTGCAAGTGATTCTGATACATTTTTCATAAGATGAAATTGTTGTGATCCCGTAAGCCAATACATACCATTCCTTTGTTCTTTATCTACATTCATTTTTATATATGAAAATAAATTAGGTGCATACTGAGCTTCATCTATTAAAAGTGGAGATGGATGCTCTTCTAAAAATAACTTTGGGTTTGTTTTTGCCTGTTCTCTTAAAACTTCATCATCTAATGAGACATATTCCATATCCTTAGGTTTTATACTAAGTAAAAGGGTGGTTTTTCCGACTTGTCTTGGACCTGTTACCAATAATACTTTAAACGTCTTATCAATCATCTTAATGACATCAAGGGCTTCTCTTTCGAACATTTTTATACCTTCTCTCATCATTATTTTATCTTCTCACTTTAAAAAAGTCAATATATGCATTTTAAATTAGTCAATATCTTCACTTTAAAAAAGTCAATATGTTTGCTTTAAATTAGTCAAAAAAAGAAGAATCACTCTTCCTTTTAATCGATCACTTTAATTGAAGCAATCTTTGGTTGCTCTTCTTTTGGTATTGATCCATTATTATCCGTTGGTTTTGCATCTTCGACAATTCTATCGACAACTTCCATTCCACTTGTTACATGTCCAAAGGCAGCATATTTTCCATCAAGGGATGGATAATCTTCTTGAACAATAAAGAATTGACTTGAAGCCGAATCATTTTCACGACTTCTTGCCATAGAGATAACTCCTCGTACATGTTTAATGTTATTTTT
The DNA here is from genome assembly GCA_964634785.1 of uncultured Muribaculaceae bacterium. Taxonomy (GTDB): domain Bacteria; phylum Bacillota_I; class Bacilli_A; order RF39; family UBA660; genus CAG-582. Next base: position 25,141 of record CAZWKF010000001.1, on the reverse strand, counting down.
TACCCCATTTTCACTAAATTCACCTTTAATTTTCTTCTCCGAACCACCAAAACCAGTTCCTAAGGGATCTCCACCTTGAATCATAAAATCTTTCATAATACGATGGAACGTTAATCCATCATAGAAGCCACTATTGGCAAGTTCAATAAAATTCGTAACCGTAATAGGAGCTGTATCGGCATCCAATTCTAAAGCAATTTCACCATACTTTATGACATTAATAATAACATGATGTTTTCCACTCATATACTCACTTCCTTCCTCTTCTTTTTTCTCATTCTTTGTATTAAGAAACATAACAACAAGAAGTAAAACAATGACTGCAATAAGGGCAATCATACCTAAATTCTTTTTCATCTTTATCACATCCTTATTCATTATACTATAACTTTCTCCGTATTTTCAATGGAATCGATAATTTCTTCTGCTGCTTTTTTTCCTGCTTCCATAGCAAGAATAACGGTTGCAGCACCTGTTACAGCATCTCCTCCAGCAAAGCAATCCT
>CAZWKF010000001.1:0-24536 GCA_964634785.1 uncultured Muribaculaceae bacterium | reverse complement strand
GCAAGAATAACGGTTGCAGCACCTGTTACAGCATCTCCTCCAGCAAAGCAATCCTCAAGATTAGTTTTTGTTCCTTCTACCTCAATACAACCCTTGTTATCCCTCTTAATCTCCGTATTTTGAGTAGCGGAAGGATTTGGTGAAGTTCCTAGGGCCATCACAACCATATCACAGGGGATTTCTTCTTCACTTCCCTTTATACTTTCTATTTTGCATCTGCCTTCGGCATCTATACCACAAGACTTCATATGAATTACTTCAATTCCTTTTACCTTATTTTCTTCATCTGTTGAAATACGTACAGGATTTACAAACTCATAAATATCGATTCCCTCTTCCAAGAGATGATTTACCTCTTCTTTTCTTGCGGGCATATCGTCAATTCCTCTTCTGTAAAGAATACTTACATTTTTCCCAAAACGTCTTAGAGAACGTGCTGCATCACAGGCTACATTTCCACCTCCAATCACGACGATATGTTCCCCTAGATAAAGAGGTGTATTTCCCATATCTTTGGCATTCATAAGATTAATACGTGTCAAAATTTCATTAGCCGAAAATACGCCATTTGCAAGTTCTCCTGGAATTCCCATAAACTTTGGAAGACCTGCACCAGTAGCAATATAGATGGCATCATTTGAAGTTCTTAATTCATCTAATGTAATGGTTTTTCCAACAATCGTATCAAAGACGAATTCTACTCCCATAGCTTTTAAATCATCAACTTCTTTAGACACAATCTCTTTTGGCAAACGAAACTCAGGGATTCCATAAGTTAAAACACCACCCGCCTTATGTAAAGCTTCATAGACAGTTACCTGGATTCCCTCTTTTGCTAAAGCTCCTGCACAACTAAGTCCTGATGGTCCTGACCCAATAATCGCGACTTTTTTATTCTTTTTTAGAGGATTATTAAACTTTTTTAATTGATGTTTGCTTGCATAATCCGCGACATATCGCTCAAGAGAACCAATCGCGATGGCATCTCCTTTAAATCCTTTAAATCCTTTAATACACATCTTCTCACACTGATTTTCTTGTGGGCATACTCTTCCACAGACAGCAGGTAAAAAGGAAGAATCAGCAATAATTCGATAAGCTTCTTCCATGTCTTCATTTTGAATGGCTTTGATAAATTTAGGAATTTCAATGCGCACAGGGCATCCTAATACACATCTTGGATTTTTACATTGTAGACATCTATTAGCTTCTCTTATCGCTTCTTCTTTTGTATAGCCAAGAGCCACTTCTTCAAAGTTATGAATACGCTCATGTTTATCTTGAAGAGGCATTGGTACTTTTTTATCTTTCACAGTTTCCACATCCGCCATGATGTTCATCTCCTTCCACTGCTTTTAAATATGCACGTCCTTCTTGCGTTTTATAGAGATTTAACCTTTTCATCGCTAAATCAAAGTTGACTTTGTGTCCGTCAAATTCAGGTCCATCAACACAGGCAAATTTGATTTCTCCTCCCACTTCTACGCGACAAGCACCACACATTCCCGTACCATCTACCATAAGAGGGTTCATACTCACAATCTGCTCTATCCCCATCTTTTTTGTCATATTGGAAACATTTTTCATCATGATCATGGGGCCAATCGCAACACAGATATCAATGCCTGTCATGTTCTTTAAGGCATCTGTTACAAAACCTTTTATTCCCCTACTTCCATCATCTGTTGTGATTACAAGCTCATTGCTCACCCTTTTCAATGCTTCTTCTAAAATTATAGTTTCTTTATTCTTAGCTCCATAGATAATGGAAACATCTACTCCCTTTTCATAAAGATCTTTTGCTTGCGGATAAATGGAAGCAACTCCTATCCCCCCAGCGACAAACAAAATCTTTTTATTCTTTACCTTTTCAAGATGCAAAATAAGCTCTGAAGGATTTCCTAGAGGTCCAATCAAACTAAATAAGTGTCCATTTTCTTTACTTAATTCGAGTGTTCCTGCTCCTACCACTTGATAAATTAAAGTCAAAAGTCCTAAATTTTTATCATAATCATGAATCGTAAGAGGAATTCTTTCACTATCTTCATGTGTCATAAGGATTACAAATTGCCCTGGTAAAGCATTTTTCACTAGATCTTTTGCCCCTACTACTAATTTATATATATTTCCTTTTATCTGTTTATTTTCTACGATTTTATACATAGTACCACCTCAATTTATTTTAGCATAGAAAAGAAAAACAGGAAAGTTCCTGCTTTTATTCAAAATCAACTTTATCAATATCATCAATTAGCTCAGCTTGTTGATCAATTAAATTTTTCATTCTTCTTTTATAGGTCACAATATTTCTTCTTATGCGATTGGCTTCATTTTCCAAATGTTCCGCTTTTAAAAGAGCATCATTAATAATACGATTGGCATTCTTTTTTGCTTCTGTAACAATTAAATCACTTTCATTTAAAGAATTCTCTTTATATTTATTTGCAGCATTTTCAGCCATCACAACCGCACGATTTAATGTAGCATCCATACTTTTATAATGTTCAAGTTCATTTTTTAGGGCATCAATCTGTAAATCTTTTTCTTTCATTTTGGTAATCATTTCATCTACTTTTACGACAACATCATCGACAAAAGCGTTCACTTGATGAACATTGTAACCCAGCATTCCTTTATCAAATTTTTTCATTACATCACCCCAAAGAGCTTTTTATTAAAAGTCCATTTCGTCTTCTATTTTGGCTTTATTCTTTTTCTCTGCTTCTTCGTCACTTATGCGTCCCTCAACATCAATGTTCTTAGGTGTACATAAATAGATACCATTCCCTAGTTTTTGTAAATCGCCACCTATAGCATACAAGGTTCCAGACAAAAAGTCAATGATACGACGAGCTTGATCATTTGTTACTCTCTTTAAATTTACAACAACGGAATTTCTTCTTTTTAAATGATCAGCGATCTGTTGTGATTCAGAGTATGCACGCGGCTCCACTAGTATCATTTTTGCTCCATTGCTTTTAGACTTACTTGACTCTTCCTCCGTTTCATAGGCTTCATCTTCGATTTCATCTACACCAGTTCCACCAGGAAATAATGCGTCTTTGATTGATTTAAATGCCATATAAAACACCTCCATACTTTTTACTCTACCCCTATCATAACACATTATAAAGAGATTAGTAAATAAAATTTAATAAAATTTGCAAGTTTTTCTTCTTATATGGAATAATTCACTTATATTCATATTTTTTATATTACTTCATAGGTTAAAGGAATAATGTTTTCACTTCCTACAAAGTTTGCAATAAATTTATCTTGTTCTTTCGTAATAATGATGCCTATTGTTTTATTATGAAAAGATTCTTTTACAACTTTATCTACTAACTCCATATAAAATTCTATTTGACCTTTATCTTCTTTCTTCAGTTCTCTTACCTTTAGTTCTACTACAATAAAACAATTTGATTTTACATTGAATAAAAGAATATCAATAAAATGATTTCTTCCCTTATATGCTATCTTATATTGATTCCCAATTAAAGCGAATCCTTCACCTAATTGTGAAAAGAAACTTTTTAGTCTTGCAAGTATGATTATCTCTAAGTCATGTTCTGAGGTAATTTGTTCTCCTTCATCTAGTTCGATTAAAATTGGATTTTGTATTTCCATTTTTAGATTATGTTTAGATACTGATTTTATAATTTCGATTCTTTCCGGTTTCTCTAATAAACGCTCATAAGTATTCATTTTTTAACGTTTCTTAATTCTCTTATAGAGAGATTTCGAGTAATACATAAATTGATATAATAATTTCTTTTATTCTCTTCTTTTATAGAAATAAGTTCTTGAATATGGTTCCAAGTCAATTGTGGCGACACTGTCGCCGTTTTCTCAAAACATAGAAAAAACTTACGACAACGCATTAAAGCTGATAAATTATATCCTTTTCCATACTGTTCTGTATATTTTATTGACCACTCTTTTATCAATTCATTTCCATACTTGGCTCGTTTTTTTCCTCCCTGTGCTTCAACGATAAGGCGTCCAATATGCCAATAGTTTAATAAAATATCCTGATTTTCTTCGATTCTTCTAGCCAGCTTATTTACTTCATTTCTCTTGATATACTGTTCAATTTCTACATAGTAGTCATTCATAGATGAAATCTCCTTTCTTTTTTTATGGGCTAATATAGCAAATGATTTATGAAATTATTGTCGAACTTTGTCAGGCATTTAAAAATTTTAGTTCTGTTTCTTCCTTACAAATACTATCTTCAATATTTCTACTTTATTGCCAATAAAAAAAAGAGTAATCCTTATGATAAGGTAATACTCTTTTATCAGTACTTTTTCAAATCATTTATATAAAATAATTGTAAACACAATAAAAGGTTCTTCGTTTTTTACTTCAATTGTTCCTCCATGTAGTTCAATAATATCTTTTGTAATCGATAAGCCAATGCCACTTCCCCCAGTTTTTGAAGTACGCGCTTCATCTCCGCGATAGAACTTTTCAAATATTTTTTCCAGTTTATACTCAGGAATTTTTTCTCCCTCATTTTTAAAAGTAAAAATAAGCTTATCCTTTTTTTCTTCAATTGTAAGGGTTATTTCCGAATTATCATTAGCATAATTCATCGCGTTTTTAACGATATTTCCAAAAGCTCGTGCTAGTAAATCACCATCCCCATTATACATGATCTTATCTTTAGCATGAAGATTTAAGGTTAGATTTCTTTCTTGAAGCATTGGGTAACATTCATCCACAAGTTGATTCATTAATAAAGTGATATTCAAAGTACTTTTCTTTAATTGCATTTCATGTAAATTATAACGTGTAATTTCAAAAAATTGATTGGTTAAGTCTTCTACTCTTAATGCTTTATCAAGGGCAATCTTCGTATATTTATTGCGCAGATCTACACTTATCTTCTTTTCTTCTTTTAAAAGAGTTAAATAGCCAATAACCGAAGTTAATGGTGTTTTTAAATCATGTGCCATATAGAGAATCAAATCATTTTTCTTATTCTCTTCCTCTTTAGCACGATTTCTACTTTCTACTAAATGAAATCTAATTTTATTCAGTTCATTTTCAAGTAATTCAAGTTGTTTAGGCAGATGAATCTGTTCAAGAGGATTTTCCAAAATAGATTCAATGGAATCAAATATTGTATCCATATATTTATTCTCTTTGATAATCACGATAAAGATGACCACTGTAAGAATTAAGATATAAGCAATTAAAACAATTGGCAATTTATATTGCATTATTTTATACCATAATATAGCATCATAATTTGCTAAAGAATTGGCAATATAAGTATTTAAAAGACCATCAAAGAGAAAAAAGAGAACCGCTAGACACAAAAGGGAATATCCTAAGACTTTTACCACAATTCGAAAAGCCCTCTCTATTTTAAATTTTTTTAGTTTACTCGTTTTCAATTTTATACCCCACTCCCCATACGGTTTTTATAAATTTTGGATTTTTAGATGTATCTCCTAACTTCTCACGAATCCTTCGTATATGAACCATGACAGTATTATTACTTTCAAAATATTTTTCCTTCCAAACACTCTCAAATAGTTCTTCCGAACTTACGACAATTCCTAAGTGATTAGCAAGATACAAGACAATATCAAATTCTAAAGGGGTTAAGTCCACTTCTTTTCCATAAAGTGTACATTTATGCGTACTCTTGGAAATGGATAAACCTCCAATATCAATGATATCGCTGTTCTGATCTTCATTATAATTTGTACTTCTTCTTATAACTGCTTTAACACGTGCGATAAATTCTAAGGGATTAAAAGGCTTTGTGATATAATCGTCAGCGCCAATAGTCAGACCCTCTATTTTATCTTGATCGGCTATTTTGGCCGTAAGTAAGATAATGGGAAACCGCATCTTGTGTTCTCTTATGTATTCGACAATTTCAAAGCCACTCATCTCATCCACCATGACATCAAGGACCGCTAAATCGATATGCTCCTTTTGAAGATATTCCATTGCTTCTTTTGATGAATAACATTTAAAAACTTGGAAGTTTTCACTTTTTAAATAGAGCTCTACTAAGTCAGCAATTTCCACTTCATCATCTAGGACTAAAACGTTCATAACATCACCTAGAAAAAATTATACCATGTTTTTCTACGCTTTAAATGGATATTCTCAATTGTAAGAAAATTTTAATATTTTATTTAGAATATTTTAAAAACTTTCTTTCATAAACTTTCTATAATTTTTTTTAGAAAGAGGGATTTTATGTGTGGAATTGTTGGCTTTATGAATAGAAAATGCGACAAAGAGGAGATTCTTCTTAAGATGATGGAAAGCATAAAGCATCGTGGTCCAGATGGTGATGGCACCTATATCGATGAATATATCGCTTTGGGGCACAATCGTCTAGCCATTATTGATATAGAGGAAGGAATTGAACCACAATATAATGAAGATTCTTCCCTTGTACTTATTTTTAATGGAGAGATTTACAATTATCTAGATCTAAAAGAAGAATTAGAAAAGATAGGACATACTTTTTATACAAAAAGTGATGCTGAAGTCATTTTACATGGCTATGAAGAATGGGGTGAAGAAATACCCACTCATCTGCGTGGGATGTTTGCCTTTGCTCTTTATAATAAAAAGACACAAGAACTCTTTTTAGTAAGAGACCCCTTTGGAATAAAACCTCTTTACTATGCTTCTTTTAATGACACCTTTCTATTTGCATCGGAAATAAAAGCACTTCTTATGCATCCTGATGTAAAAAGAGAATTCAATGCTTCATTACTGGCAAATTATCTTTGTTTTGGCTATAATGCTGGAAAAGAGACATTCTTTAAAAATATTTTTAATATCGAGCCAGGGACTTCTCTTTTGATAAAAGAAAATCAGATACAAGTGAAAAGGTATTTCCAATTCACGTTTACTAGAGATGGAAGTTCTGTAAAGAAAATAAAAACGGCAATGGAAGATTCAATAAAGCATCATCTCATAAGCGATGTTAAAATAGGTTCTTTTCTATCGAGCGGGATTGATTCAAGTTATATTGCCTCTCTTGCAAAGACTAAAAACACCTATACCGTAGGATATGAGCAGACAGAATTTAGTGAAATTTCTTACGCAGAGGAACTCTCTACTCTTTTACATCAAACCAATAAAAGTAAAATTATTTCTAAAGAAGAGTATTTAAAGACCTTAAAAATAGTTTTAAAAGCTTTTGATGAACCCATAGCAGACCCCGCATCTATTGCCTCTTATTTTTGTGCCAAACTTGCAAGTGAAGATGTAAAAGTTGTCTTATCAGGAGAAGGAGCAGATGAGTTATTTGGTGGTTATTTAACTTATTTAGAGGAAGAAACAATGCAAGGCTATATGAAAATACCTTTTAAGATTCGCGAAGGTATTTCAAAACTTGTCTCTGTATTTCCAGAATTCAAAGGATTTAATTTCCTCTATCGACGTGGAAGAACTTTAGAAGAAGAATATATTGGAATCGGTAGAATAGTACGTGATAAAGAGGCGTTTAAACTTTTAAAGAAAAATAAATATCTCTCCACCACAAGTATTACCAAGGAATACTATGCTAGGTATAAAGATTGTTCATCTTTAGAAAAGAGACAAATGATTGATCTAACGTTTAGCTTAGCTAAAGATTATCTTCCTACAGTCGACCGAACTTGTATGCTCTTTGGTATTGAAGCTCGTACACCATTTCTCGATTCTGAAATTTTTAAAGTAGCTTCTTCATTAACAAAAAAAGAAAAGATAAATAAACATACAACAAAAGTATTACTGCGAGAAACAGCAAAAGAAGTAATCCCCAATGATGCTTATAAAAAAAAGAAACTTGGTTTTCCTGTCCCCTTAAAACTTTGGATGAAAGAAGATCTCTATTATCAAGAGATGATGGAAAAATTTCATTCAAAAACAGCTTCTCTTTTTTTCAATCAAAAAAAGATTTGTACGCTTTTAAAAAAGTATAAAAAAGGGCAATATAAAAACTATAAACTTCTTTGGTCTATCTACGTCTTTATCGTCTGGTATGAACTTTATTTCCAATAAAAAAATATCAATATTACTTGATATTTTTTAAAATTCTAAATGTTTTTCGACATAAGGGACAATTTCTTCAATAGATAAAGTAATTTGTTCCATTGTATCCCTGTCTCTTAAGGTTACGGTTCCTTTTTCTAAAGTATCATCATCTACCGTAATACAATAAGGAGTACCGATAGCATCTTGTCTGCGATAGCGTTTTCCAATATTTGCTGTCTCATCATAAACGGTCATAAAGTGCTTAGAAAGGCTTTCTTGAATTTCCATTGCCTTTGTTCCATGATTTTTCTTAATTAAAGGAAGTACAGCCACCTTATAAGGGGCAAGTACAGGTTTTAATTTTAAGACAACACGCGTATCTCCATTTTCCAAAGTTTCTTCTGTATAGGCTTCATCCAGTAAAGCAAGTACTGTCCGATCAAGTCCATAAGTCGATTCAATGATATAAGGCGTAAATTTTTCATTGGTTTCTGGATCTAAATACTTTTGGGAAACACCTGAATATTCTTCATGACGAGAAAGGTCAAAGTCTGTACGATTATGAGTCCCATTGATTTCCCCCCATCCAAAGCAGAATTCATATTCAATATCACAAGCTTCTTTGGCATAATGAGCTAACTTTTCATGATCATGATAACGAAGCTTCTCTTCAGGTAATCCTAAATCCATAAAAAACTTTTTCCCATATTCTTTAAAGTATTGATAAAGTTCGGAATCACTTCCCTCTTTACAGAAAGTCTGGTATTCCATCTGTTCAAACTCAATTGTTCTAAAAGTAAAGTTTCCCGGTGTAATTTCATTACGGAAAGCTTTACCAATTTGACCAATAGAGAAAGGAAGTTTTGCACGCATTGTTCTTTGTACATTTAAGAAATTGACGTATTCTCCTTGGGCATTTTCAGGTCTTAAATAGATGGTATTCTTAGAATCGTTGGTGACACCCCTTTGTGTTTGAAACATCAAATTAAACTGGCGTATCTCGGTAAAGTTTGACTTTCCACATTTAGGACATGGCACTTTATTTTCTTTGACATAAGTCATCATTTCTTCCTGACTCATCGCATCCCCTATTGAGGAATGAGAAAAATCATTGATTAAATTATCCATTCTGTGTCTCGTCTTACATTCTTTGCAATCAGCAAGAGGATCAGCAAAGGAACTCACATGGCCAGATGCTTCCCATACACGTGGGTGCATTAAAATATCGGCATCGACTTCATAGGCATTGTTTCGCTCTTGAATAAAGCGTTTACGCCAACAATCTTTTACCGTATTTTTAAGTCGACTTCCTAAAGGACCATAATCCCATGTATTCGCAAGTCCTCCATAAATTTCACTTCCTTGGAAGATAAATCCATATTGCTTGCAAAAATTAACAAGACTTTCCATATTTTTACTCATTTTCTATTCCTTCTTTCTTCATTTGTTCTAATATTCTCTTTAATCCCGCTTCATTTTCCACGACTTTAATATGATGAAGTATTTCAGCCGAAATCATATTCTCTTGATATAACTTCTTTATCATTTCTAAAAGCGGTGTAAAAAAGTTTTTATCATTATATAAGATAATTCCTTTTTTATGCATACTTTTTTCTTTTTCCTCAAGCATACTGAATAAATCCGCTAACGTTTCAATCCCTCCCGGAAGAATCAAAATCGCATCACTTTTTTCATAGAGCAATTCATGTTGTTTAAAGGTATTGGGAGCCACTTCATAGGCATCGACTTCGATATTATTTAAAAAGTCAATCTCTTTAGCAAAAACAATCGCTTTTACCTTTCCCTCTTCATATTTGAAAGTCATATAGCTACTTCCCATCATGCCCTCATCACTTCCTGTAAAAATCAATTTATGTTTTTCGCAACAGAGAAGTGTCGCAATTCGACTGGCCAGTTCTTTATATTCCCCTTTTACACTGGGAGATGCAGAACAACTCATATAAATACGCATTCCTTTTTCTCTCCTTTTAAACAAAAAAGAAAACAAGCATATGGGCAAATTGCTTCGCTGTTCCACCATACTTTGTTCTCTTTTATTTTATATAGCTCGAGGCTTTCCACACCCGTCATCACTTTTTTACTACTTTATTATATATGCTTTTTCATGACTTTTCAAGACTTCTTCTTCATTTTCTAATGTATAAGCAAGAATTTTAAATTGAATCATTCCCTCTATAGAAGAGTGATGCTCTAAATTATAACAATACGTTCTGTAGGCATCGATATCCTGTTCTTTTAATTTTTCTTTACAAACATCGACAAATTGAAGATAAGATATCTCGGTCATATTTCCAGCTTGTACTTCCTCTTCTAAACATAGGTTTACTTCTTCTAAAAGGGCAATGTCAAGATTTGACTCTTTTGCTTTATTTTCTAAGAGAACCATTAATATATCATAATTTACTTGCCCTTCATAGTAAAGGGATTCAATATCTTCTCTACCAAAAGTTTGCCATATATAATCGGTAAGTTCTTTTGCTAACCCTTCCTCTATATTCTCCCGATCTAAAAGAAAATAAAAGTAGACAAGCATACGATACATTTTATTTTCATAGCTCGTTTCACTTTCATTAATAGAAGTTGCTATCTTATCAAAAAGAGTCGGATAATCTACATTAAGGTTGGGAGATTCGTCTTCCATCTCTTGTTCTTCTAATACTTTAAGCCAAGTCTCATTTGCTAATCTTGTAATGCCTGCAAAATAAAGAAAACAAGCACTAGTAAGGATTGCTATAGCATATATACCACGGCGTCCTTTTTTATCCATTTTCTTTATATAGAGATCTCTTTCTTCCTTTGTTAGAGGAAGAAATTTTCTGTTTTTAAGCGTTACTAATTGGTTTTCTTCCACGAAATAATAGACGTTTATTCCCTCTTCCAGAAAAACATCCTCTGGAAAATGAGGATTAAAAGTTAATTTATCCCCCTTCATTAAAAATGCGCCTTTATAAATGACATGTTTTCTACTTCGTTCCATAATGCCTCCATAATGCTAAACAAGTCTGTATTATAAGGATATTTAAGATTTTTGTCAAATTTCTATATCTTTGCAGGATGAAGATCAATTTCTAAATAGACATCCTTTTTCCCAATATATTGTTCGTCAATGCTTCTAAGGATATCTTTTAAGTTCTCTTCCTTACGATATTTAATCAAAATTTGAAAGCGATAGATGGAATTGATGCGAAATGGAGAGGCTGTTGTAGGTCCTAGACAAATCATCTCTTGTGGAAGACTCTTTTTTAAATACTCTACTACTTTTGTCGCTTCCCTACTGGCGCTTTCATAGACTTTACTCATAATCTTAAGCGAAACAAGATAGTAATAAGGAGGATACTTGAGTTTTCTTCGCAAATCCATCTCATATTGATAATTTCCCATATAGTCATTTTTTAAGACATATTGAAGCGTTTTATTGTCGGGGTAAAATGTTTGCAAGTAAACATGTCCTAAAAGATCCCCTCTTCCAGCTCTTCCACTCACTTGAGAAAGCAAACTAAAGGTATTTTCCCCACTTCTAAAATCAGGTACATTTAAAGATTCATCGGCATTGATGACTCCTACTAAGGTTACCCTAGGGAAATCAAGCCCTTTGCTAATCATTTGTGTTCCTATAATAATATCATATTCGCCTCTTTCAATTGCCTTTATCATCTTTTCATGAGCACCCTTTTTAGAGGTCGTATCGGCATCCATCCGCAATATATGATAAGAGGGATAAAGCTCTTTTAACAAAGCTTCCACCTTTTGAGTTCCTAAGCCAAAATCACGAATCGCCTTTTCCCCACACTCTGGACAAACATCCGAGTTTAACGTAGTATATCCACAGTAATGACACCTTAAATGATTACTCGTTTTATGTAAGGTTAATGTAATATCACAATGCGGACACTTATACGTATATCCACAACTTTGACAAGTAATAATAGTAGAATATCCGCGACGATTTAAAAGAAGCATCACTTGTTCTTTTCGTTCAAGAGTTTTCATGATTTGCATTTGAAGTTCTTCCGATAAGATTAAATTTCTTTTTTTAAATTCAGGTGCCATATCGATGAGATGTACACTTGGAAGTAATGCGTTTCCAACTCGTTTATTAAGTGGCAAATAGGTATACACCCCCTTTAATGCCCTTGCCATGGTTTCTAATGAGGGCGTTGCTGAACCTAAAACAAGAGGACAATTGTGATACCTACTCCGCCACTTGGCAATATCAATTGCATGATATCGTGGATTATTTTCTTGCTTATAAGTACTTGAATGTTCTTCATCAATGATAATAAGGCCAATGGAAGTTAAAGGGGTAAAGATAGCGGAACGAGTTCCTACGACAATATGTACTTCTCCACGATAAATCTTTTGGTACTCATCATATTTTTCGCCTTCACTTAGACTTGAGTGAAAAATCGCCACTTCATTGCCAAAACGCTCATAAAAACGTCTCACAATTTGAGTCGTTAATGATATTTCAGGAACTAAGAGCAAAACATTTTTTCCATTCTGAATCGTCTCTTCACAGAGTTGCATATATATCTCTGTTTTCCCCGATCCTGTAATTCCATGTAAGAGAAATGTCTCTGATTTTTCTCTTTTATTTAAAATAGCATTTTTGATTTTTTCTTGTTCCTCGGTAAGTGTATGATATATAGTCCCTTTTTTTTCTTGCCAAATGCGGTAAACACTTTCCTTTTTTTCTCTTACAAGACCTAATTCTAATAACTTTGCTAAGCTTGATTTACTTTCTATTTCACTTTTTAAGATACGCCCTTTTTTTAATAGCTCTAATAGCTCATTTTGTCTTTTCCCTCTTTGATTTTGAAACTTATACTCCTCTATCTCTTCTTGACTCTTATTTAGAGAAATATAGGTCACTTGTTTTTCATAGGTTTCTTTTTCATTAGTAATCTTTAAAGAGGAAGGAAGCATCGTCTGATAGGCACTAATGAGGGTACAAAGGGTCATCTCTTTGATATATTCTCCAAGTTTCAATAACTCTTCATTTAACTTTAATTCACGAGTGACAATTCCTAAGATATCTTTAAGTGAAACATCTGAATCTTTCTCATGATGAACACGCAAGACAAAACCATTAATCGTCTGTTTTCCAAAGGGAACTTTTACTTTCATTCCTACTTGTAATTCTTCTTTTAAATCATCAGGAATATGATAAGTGAAAGTATGGTCTAAAGACTTTACTTTAAATTGTACTAAAACATCTGCAAACATTTCTTTTCCGCCTTTCTACCCGATTCACTACTCATACGATAACACACGTTTTTTTCTTTGTCCATAGAAAATAAGTATGAAAGTTATAATATCAATATCTACTTAGGATATCGATATGCCCATATTTTATTATATTCCCTTGCCTATAACATTTGTTTGTAATATAATGGTCTTAGGGAACTTCAGTTGTTGGATGTCTACCTCCATCTTGAAAAAGACAGGGGGTGATAGAGAATGAAAACGAAAACTTTTATCTTAAAAGTTTTACAATACATGACTATCATTTTATTTCTATTGATCTTTCTCTTAATAGTCATAAAAAAGGCATCTAATCTATATAGATTAAATGTCTAAACAATTTTATTTGGGTAGACATTCAACATTTCCAAACTGAATGTTCCCTTTTTTATTTTATGCAAGTTTCCTTGACACATTCATCATAACACAAACATCCTCTTTTATCAAGTTTTTGATTTTCGATTCTATAGGCATAATTATTCTCTTGCCTGCAATATTGTTCGTAGTATAATGACTTTAGGAATATCAGTTTCCAGTGTCTACTTTCATTCCTCTTAAAAAAGGATTTATAAAATGAAAAAGAAGACTTTATTATAAAAGTTCTAAAACTCATTGCCATCATTTTATTACTCTCTACCTTATTGGGATTGGCAACCCAAAAAATTCATATTTGAATTAAATGTCTTCACAATACTAACTGGTTAGACATTCAATATTGCAAAACTGAATATTTCCTTTTTTTATTTTATGCAAGTTCCCTTGACATATTCATTATAGCATAAATATACGCTTATATCAAGTTCCTAACTTTAGATCTAGATGAATTTCATATTAAACATAAATCTCTCTTTTTTAGACAAATATTTCTCTTTAATTTTAACACAGTTGACCCATACTAGTAATGATAAGGGAGATGTGTTATGAACTACTTAGAGCAAATAAACAGTGACTATAAAAGTGTTTCTGATCTCGTTATAAAAGAAATAAAAAAAATACAATTAATCTACTTAGAGACTCTTTGTGACCAAGATAAAATCAATCAGTATATCTTAAAGTTCACCAATCTTTATCACATTCCAAAAGATATTCGCAAATTGATTCCCAGTCCCAATGTCAAAGAGATAAAGAACTATAATGATTTAAAACTACTTCTTGAAAGTGGATTTACCATCATTTTAAATAAAAACCAGACAATCGCTATTGAGACGAAGACCAATCTATCACGAGCTATTGAATCTCCAAGTATGGAGCCTACTATCTATGGTGCAAAAGAATCTTTAAATGAAAACTTTCAAACAAATCTAGGTTTAATTAAGAGAAGAATTCGTTCAAATCATTTAAAGAATACCACTTCTTATGTAGGGCGTTTTACAAAGACGACTGTGTCTATCTTATATATCGATAATATCGCTGAAATGGAATTAGTTGAAAGAGTACAAAAGCATATTAATAATATTACGATAGATGGTATTAATGATATTGGAGAATTAAAGAAATTTTTATGTAAAGAAAATCGCAATGTGTTTCCCTCTTTTAGAATTACAGAAAGACCTGATTTAATATCAAAATCTCTCTTAGAGGGAAAAATTATCATTTTAATGGATACTTCTCCCTATGCTTTAATTGTTCCTACCTTTTTAGCTGATTTTATCAATCCTGTAAGTGATGATTATGAAAAAAATATCAATGTAAACTTTTTAAAAGTCCTACGTTTTTTCTGTTTCTTCCTATCCATTATTACACCTGCCTTATATATCGCAATTATTACTTTTAATCAAGAGACGATTCCAACAAACCTCTTACTTAATTTTCAAATGCAACGTGAAGGAGTTCCGTTTCCTTCTATCGTGGAATGTTTTATCACTTTAATTTCCTGTGAAATCTTAAGAGAAAGTGATATTCGCTTTCCTTCAAAATATGGCTCTGCTATTTCTATACTCGGTGGTTTAGTCTTAGGTGAAGCAGCTGTTTCTGCAGGAATTGTCTCCCCTATTATGATTATTATTGTTGCATTAACCTTTATTTCAAGTCTTATTTTTACCGACTTAGAGATTATGAATGGGATTCGTTATTGGCGTTTCTTCTTTTTACTCTTTGCCTGCTTCTTTGGCCTCTTTGGTACAGGTATTGCCTTTGTCTTTTTACTTACCAATCTCTGTAGTTATGAAATTTATGGGAAACCTTACTTCTTCCCGATAGCCCCTTTTGACAAATCTTATTTTAAAGATACTTTATTTAAAATGAAAAATCATAAACGCAGTAAATTACTTTCTAAAAATAGATATCGAGGTGACGCATGAAAAAGATTCTATTAATAACCGCTATTCTATTCTGTTTAACAGGGTGTTTTAATTATCATGAACTAGAAACCATTGGCATTACTTCTTCCATTCTCTTTGACTATGATGAGGAATATAAAGTCACCATTGAAATCATTGAAGAAGAGGAAGAAAACACGAAACAAACCTTATATGAAGGAAATGGAAAGACCATTTCTGATGCTTTAACAAAAGCGGCTCTAAGTGCGGGCAAGAAACTCTCTTATTATCATTTAAATGCTCTTCTTTTAACGGAGAATGTCGATATTCGAGAAGTCTTACTTTATATGATACGGAATCCACAGATTAACAATTCTTTTTATGTCGTATTGACAGAAAATAAGGATGTCTATGAAGAAACAGAAGAAGATTTAGGAAAGACAGTAAGTGAAATCTTAAAATCAACGAGAAGTTATTCTTTCTTTGATATTGCCGAAGTCTTATTTGATGATAAGTTAGATATGGCTCTTCCCTATTTAAATTCTAATTTGAGTATTACTTCAGTTGTTCCTTTTCACAATTTCAAACAAAAAGAAAAACTTGGTTTTGAAGAGACAGAGATCTATAAGATTCTTGCCAATGTAACGGGTTCAAATGTCAATAGTAGCTGTGAAAAAGATAAAGATTTTACCATTAATATTAACTCTGTTTCTACTGATTTTAAATTTGACAATAAGATAAAGATAAAAGTAAAATTAGAAGTCAGTATCGCAGAATTTACTTGTGATTTTGATTTACGAGATCAAGATAATATTAAACGTGTAGAAGAGCTAGCCAATAAACAGATTAAAAAGGAAATAAAGCAAGTTTATCAAAAGTTAAAAGATGCCCAATCGGATGTGTTTGGCTTAAATCAAAGAGTTTATAATAAGACTCATGATTTAAAGAAGCATTTTTATGATTATGATTATAGTGTAGAAGTCGAAACCCATATCAATAAGAAAGGACTAATTTATTAATGAAAAAAGATTTTAATATTTTAAACTATTTTAATATGCGAGCCCTTTTTTTAGGAGTAGGAACAGCCAAACTTTTAATTACAGCGAAAGAATACTTTTGGATATCTCTTCTTTTAGGCACCCTCTTAGGGATGATGATTTTAAGTCTTTTTAAAGTGGAATTAAGAAACAAGTTTATAAATATTTTAGTTGCATCTTTACTCTTTATTGTAGGCATTATGCTTTTAATCCATATGATTGCAACGATGTATTTAACTGAGATGCCTAAATTATTTATCGGCATTCCCATTCTTCTTCTTATCTTTTACATTATCTCTAAAAAAGAAATTGTCTTGTATCGCCTTTCGACTATTTTAATTGTCATCAACTCCATTTTCTTATTCTTAACTTGTATTGCTCTAATACAATATATCAAAATAGAAAACTTTTCTTACACCAGTACTTCTCTTATGAAAGTCTTGTTTGCAAGTGTCCAATATGCTATCTTTTCCACTGTTCCTACTTATCTTACAAGAGATAAAAATACGAGTGATTATTCATTAATAAAAACTTACCTTATTTCTTCTATAACATTAGGAGCTCTTTTCTTTTTAACCTTTGGTATCTTAGGTCCTGAACTTATCAATCAATATCGTTATCCTGAATACATCATTTTAAAAAAGGTTACTTTATTTGAAACACTTGCTAATCTAGAAAACATTATCTCCTTTATTTGGATTTTTGACATCTTAATACTTCTTGTCTCAAGTGCTAATTTGATAAAAAAGAGTATGCCAAAAGAGATAATAACGTATTTTTATTTAGGAGGACTCTTTCTCTTTGTTTCCTATATTAGTAAATTCTATCAAAGTATTGTTATCTTATTTAACTATACTTTTTATGCACTAGTTGTTGGGTTTGTTTTCCTCTATTTATTTAATTTCAAAAGAAAAAAGGATAATTAATTTAATCCTTTTTTATTTCACTGCGAGAACGAGGCGAGCGCCAATGACACTGTTTGCTATACCCGTACTGCTATTGAAGGAGAACTGTCCGACAAGTGCTGGAATGGACCCATCAGAGTAAGTGCTTCCCCTAGCAAACCAAGGTAACGTCGAATCAATGAAGGCAGAATGATCAGCATACCAACTATTTCGATCACTACTAAATGGTCCCATCTCTCCAGTTGCGTCTCCTAAGATTCGATTTGTATAAGTTTTATCATCTCCACTTACTGGATATGTATCAATATATTGGGCGTATTGAGTTAATTCTGCTTTTGTAAATCCACTTTCTCCTACTCCTCTACTTGCTGCCACATATTCCCAAGATCCACCTGACATATCGTATACTCCTGTGATATTTCCTGTGGTACTAGCTTTATATCCTGCTTCTGTATTGTATTGATTTGTACTGTTAGAAAATCCTGTTAAAAAGTTAGAATTACCATTGATTGTTACTTCGGTATTAATTCCATATTTGGAATGAGAAAGTATTGCTACAGCTCCCCATTCTGTATTCTTCATCATATGACTATTTAATTCCGTTTTATAATTTAGAAATGACTTAAAGAAATTTCCTACTGTATTATTCCTCCATGAATAGACATTTGGTTTTACAATGATTTTATTGTCTTTGATATCATTAATGATATTCTTTTTGGCATCTTCATTTGATGTAGCACCCTTATATCCCGTTTCAAACTTTCCTACCCATAAGCCTGTTACTCCAAAGTTTTGAAATGCTGGATGGGTCATCCATTTTCCTACAGAACATGTTCCACTTTCTCCTGCTATCTTTGGACTTACACATGAAGTATCTGTATCATCTGTTTCTTCTGTCGTAAATTCAATTTGTATTTCTTTTGCACCTCCTACTTCATCTGCTCCATTCATATAAAATATTTGGTATTTATACTTTGGTATCCATACAAAGTAGGATTCAATGTCATCCTCTGGTATAACGGTTTTTCCGGCTACGTAACTACTTGTATCGACATCTTTATCTAAGATAACTGCATTGGCCCAGTTCTTCTCTTCATAGCTATACCATTTTGTATGCGTATCAGCATACGTTACTTCTCCACTGTCTGCTATAGCAACTGGTATTAACTCATTTTTTAATACTGGATCTGCTCCATTTAATATTTTCTCTTTATAGGTTGTTTCCCCTCTTATAGCTTCTCCACCTAGTTCTGTTCTCTCTACGCCATTCACCGTAATCGTGATTTCAATTGGCAGATTGAGTTCTTCTGTTACCCCTTTGATGACTTTTAATGTAAGAACTCCTTCTCTTTTTGTTCTTGCTAAAAGATTACTTGTATCAAAGTCATTTGTTACTCTTATATATTCATTTCCATTTGGTACATTCAAACTAACACTTACATCATAATTCTTGGAAGCATTCGTTACTTCATATTTAAGTTCATAGACTTCATCTATCTTACTTAAGTTTGCTGTGAATGCTATATGAGTTTTATCTTTAATTAAAATATTCTTTTCTATTCCATTTTCAAAAGTTTTACTAAAGTACACATCAAAATCACTTGTATTACTTGCTACATTGGTATTTCCATTGATAAACAAAGTTGTACTAACTGCAGCAAATCCAATAGACATAAGTATAATTGCTAATACTAATATACTCTTTCTTTTCATTTATTTCACCTTACTTCATCTTACTTCAAGTTATCCTTTATTTAAAGACTTTCGACAAATCCTCTCTTTATTTTTATTATAAAAGAAAAAAGACTTACCTACAATATGATAAGTCCCTTTTTACAATTCTTTGACATAACTATTTGGTTATATTAATGCGGTATTTCACTCTTTAATCGAGGTAACTCTATTTCTTCCTCTTCTTCAATTTGACTTAAATCAACAGTAACTAAAGATGTCTCCTCTTTTAGTTTTGGTAAAGTCACATGGTTTATGATTAGTTTATCTACTTTGATTACAAGAAGTAGAATAATCCATGAGATGAATACACCCATTGCAAGTTCATATAAACTCATTAAAGCAGGATTAGTAAATACACTAAATTCATCAAACGCTACTTCGTTTGTATTGATATATTCAATAATACATAAGAATAGGAACGAAATAGCAATTGGAACTGAAGTATTAATTACTTTCATTAGAGTACTACTCTTCTTACGGAGTAAGGTAACAAGCATGATTAGTACAGATATAGACATTACGATAAAGAATTCAAGTGTAGAAGGAAAATAGATAAGTTCTACAATTTGTGTCGATATATTATCGATAAACACCTTTATTGTTCCTACATAATTTGTAATATAAAATCCTAGTATTGTTAAACTTGCAAAGATAGAAGTTGTTTTTACTACTCTTTTATCCATAAGTTTACTGAATACAAAAGATACAAGTAAAATAAGTCCCTCTAATACAAGTAAGACAATTACTTTAGAATCAAGAAATGCCTTTATTGCATACTTTATCATTTCTAAAATAGATAATTCGGTCATCTTTATTCCCCCTCACTTATTAATTCAAAGTTGAATATCGTCTGTGTTGTTTTATCATTCCTTGTACATGTAATCAATGTCAAGGTTGTCTTTTCTTCATTTCTTGTAATTTCTAATGTTCCCACTTTAGGAACCGTATAAGAATTCTTTAATTCATAGGTATACACTTTATTGCGATAATAAATACTAGCCTTTGCTCCTTCTTTCAATAAATAGAGTTTATCAAAGAATGAAACAGCACTATTCCCACGATGAGCAGCAAGGATTAAATTTCCATTTTTCTTAGTTGGCATATCAGATCCACTAACAAGCATCACGTTATAACCAACACTATTGTATTTGGAGTTCTCTGCTACAAATCCTCTTCTTATCGAAACATCGGGTACTTCTAAATAACCAATATAGTTATCTTTACGATCATCAAAGTCATCCGCAGTTGGCTCATAATCTATTTCATTTACTTCTTCTAAATTCTCTACTACAACAACTTGTTTTGACATTAAAGCTATATTTTTATTTGTAAAAACATTTTCTTTAATTCCTGTAAAGTAGTTGCAGAAAATGAGATATAACCCAATAATGGTGAAAAGAATGCTAAGAGTAGCCTTAACATTCTTTGATCGTTTTTCTAGCACAAGCTATACCACCAATCAATAATGCAAGTCCACCAATCATCATTAATGTAGCTGATTTATCAGTTGCTGGAACTTCTACCGTTTCTTTTGTACTTTTTGAATTGTAGAATGTAATCATTGCACTATCAACGTATTTACCCTCTTTATTCTTTACTTTAAGTGTTCCATCACTATTTAAATTGAAATAGATTACTTCTTTACTTAAAACATATCCTTTTGGAGCTTTTAACTCAGATAAGGTATATTCTCCTGCATCTAATGTAAGAGAATAGATTTTATCAGTTGATGTAAAAGTATGAACTACTTTTCCATTGCGATCTTTAATTACAAGTGTTGCTCCACTTACAAATTCATCTGTCTTTTTATCTTTCTTAGCAAAGCTAACAACATCTTTTAATTCATTTACCATAACCACACGGTCAACCGATACATAAGATCCCTTTTCATTCTTTACATATAAGCCACCCATTGTATCTAACATAAATTCAACAGTAGTTGTACTTAAACGATATCCTTCTGGAGCAATCGTCTCTGTTAAGCTATACTTACCAGGTGCTAACATCATCTTATGAGAAGTCGTATTAGATACCCAAGTATCAATGACTTTTCCTGCTTCATTTTTAACAACTAATGTAGCTCCTTTGATTTCTTTTTCTCCCGTAATATCTGTTTTACTAATATTTACTTCATATTTTTCAGCACGATTTTGAATCGTCATTGGAATTTCATCCTTAAGTGTTACGACTTCCTCAATTGGTTCTTGGAATAGTAATCTTTGATATTTAGAACTATGGAAGTAATAATATCCTCTATATTTTGTATAAGAGCTTTCAACATGTAAATTTAATGTAATTTGTTTTCCTACACTAATTTTACTTACTGGTACTCTTACAATAACACCATTTTCACTTTTAACAACTTGAGCTCCAGCAGGTGCTTTGCTAAGTGAATATTTAATTTTACTGTCTAAGTTTGTAGCCGTCACTTTGATTTCACTTGAAACAAAATAGTCTCCTTGTTTTGTAAATGTAATTTTGTCTTTACTTAATGATAATTCATGTTTTTTCTCTTTATAATGTTTTGCACCATCATATAGAGCATAGATTTGTTTACTTACATCATTATTATCATCTTTATGTCTAATAATGTATTTTTTTACGTCTGATACTAAGTTGAAGTTGTTTTGATTAAGGTAATCTTCATAATACCATACAGCCATTTGGGCAATATAGAAATCTTTTTCCCTATCCCCTGTATTTGGTCTATGGGTTAATATGTAGTTATACCCTTCATCTACTTCACCTGTTTTTGTGAATGTTACATCAGCTGCATAAGTTGCTGATAAATTCATACAATAGACAAAGTATTTTCCATTTTCAGCTGTTTTAATGATTACTGGGAAGTTTTTAATATATTCAACTTCCTTTAATCCTCCTTGTAAATTTGGATTCGCTGTTCTATCCGTTTTCACTGATGCTGGTAAAGTTGTTGCTGCCTTTGTGATATTTATACCACCAAAAAGAGCAACAGCAAGTAACATAATAATTGCTACTAATTTTGTGTTTATCTTTTTCATAATCCTCTTTCCCCCTTAAAGATGTCGTCTATATTAACACAAAAGTTTTCAAAATGCAAATTTTTCAAGCACTTTTTTGCTTTTTTTCATAAATTTTATCATTCTATCCCTATTTTAAGGCAAAATAATCCCTCATTTATTTGGAAAAATCATCTAAAAATGATTGCATATCCCTTTTTTTTATGGTATATTTAATTAGCGTGATGCAATTCGGATCTTTAGCTCAGTTGGTTAGAGCATCCGGCTCATAACCGGGCGGTCGTAGGTTCGAGTCCTACAAGATCCACCAAAGAATGCGAGTATGGCGAAATTGGCAGACGCACTAGACTTAGGATCTAGCGGAGTAATCCGTGCAGGTTCAACTCCTGTTACTCGCACCATTATTGAAATAAACTCCACTTTATTGTTGGAGTTTTATTATGTTTAAATTTTAAATTATGCTATACTTTTTATAAAAGGAGATGTTTCACAATGGATAAACACGTATTAGAATTTTATAAGAAAACAAGTCCTTACACTGATTTGGGACTATATAAGGATTTTGCCAAAAGCTTGCCAAATGATGTTCAGGAATTATGTCTATTACAAAGAAATCAAATCATACACCCTATTGCATTTGAAAATGAAGAGATAAGAAACTCTAGGAATTGTTTTTGGGGAGATATGACACAAATATCGGATATGAACCTTTTACGAGAAGATGATATATTTCCAAACGCCATAAGTATGTTAGCAGAATTATTACGAAGAGATACAAACTATTCCTTAAAACGTGAAGCAAAAAATAAGATTTTTGTTACCTGTAGGGGACAAGCAATCTTACTTGTAGCCATTTTAAAATCAAAAGGCATTCCTGCACGAGTAAGAAGCGGATTTTCCCAATATGTATGTGATGGTATATGTGTAGATCATTGGCTTGCCGAATATTACAATACAGATAAGAATAAATGGTGTTTAGTCGATGCTGATTGTTGTTGTAATGAAGGCATTACTTTTGATATATATGATGTCCCTCAAGATCAATTTCTTTCAGCAGCACAAGTTTGGATAAAGATTAGAGAAAATGGATTTGATTCTATTAAATTAAAACATGCCTACTATGGTGATGATATGGATCATTTAATCATGACATTGACAACTGCTCTATTTTACGATTTCCATTGCCTAATGAATGATGAGATTATTTATTTACACTACCCTAAGTATCTTAAGAATCAACAATTTAAATTAACAGAGAAAAATCTAAAGGAGCTTGATGAACTTGCAGAATTAATGTTAAATCCTGACCAACATTTTGATTCACTATATCATATATGGGAAAATAAAGCCGAATATAGAATTATGACTGGTGGCTCTATACATCATTAATCCCTTCTTGCTATTTTTTATCGATAATGCTAAGATACAGAAGGCCTAACAGCAAAGGATTATAGTACATTAGTCTATCTTTTTAGCCAAAGTTATAAAAGAAAAGAGAAAATCAAGATTGGACTAATTTTATTAAGGAATTATTAAAACTAAAATATCAATTTTATAAATCAGGTCTTTTATCACGCTTTAGCCCTAGTAATTGTGAGTATATTGTAAATCACTCTTCTTTGCAATTATCTATTCTTTTGCCAATTTCATTCAGGAAATCATCTCAAAATGAAGGTTGCTGAAGAAAAACAGACAATGTATTGCTACAGTTGTAAAATTAGTTATAATGCGATCTCTTATTTAGAAAATTATGAACATCTTTCTTTTAAAGAGACAATCAATTTATTAGCACAGATATTTCTATTTCCATTACCTTACTATAATCCAAATTTAGAAGAATTAGCTAAAAAATATCAAGAAAGTCTTTTAAATCAAGAATATGAGACACTTATTCAAAATGATTATCAAAGAATTATTGATAAATCTGATGATACTTTAGGCGATCCTTTAGAACATGCAAATACCTTTCTTACTTTTAGACAAGAATTGATTTCTCGAATTAAAAATCAAGAATTTGATAAAGACTTCGTCTACAAAGAACCCTCTAAGCGGTTTTTCTTAAAGTAAATTTTTATATTAACGCAACAAATAGACTAGAATTTATTTATTTTTATGGTATAATAGTTTTGTTAGTTGCCTGCGTGGTGAAATTGGTAGACGCGTTGGACTCAAAATCCAATGGTAGCAATACCGTGCCGGTTCAAGTCCGGCCGCAGGCACCAGATTGATAGGAAACTCGAACTTTTAGTAAATTATAGGAGTTCGAGTTTTAATATGTTTAAAATTATGGTAAAATATTTATAGAAATCTAATTGATTTATGTCAATTTAGTAA